>JBEKHG010000006.1:0-172448 GCA_050012395.1 Candidatus Acidiferrales bacterium | reverse complement strand
CGACTATTGACGGGCTGTTCATTCGACCGTAAGCTCCCAATCGATATGGTTTGGTGGGGTGTTCTTCCGCGCTAGCGGGCGTCCTGCGCGAAGGTCGCTTGACGATGACATTCCTCATACCGGCCCGGAGGAGTGGTCATGATTAGGAAATGGTGTCTTTATATTTTGGCAATGGTGGCGGTGGTGTCGGCGGCAGGAGTTGTTTGCGAGGCGCAGTCGCTGACGCCGATGACGCGCCACGTGCGTGAAGCAACGATGAATGGGCAAGCGCGCCTGGTGGGACATCTGCCCGCGGGTGAGGTGATGCGGCTTGTGCTGGTGCTTCCGCTGCGCAAGCAGACGGAGTTAGATAATTTTTTGGGCGAGCTTTACGATCCTTCGAACGCGGCTTACCGGAAGTTCCTGACAGTGGATGAGTTTACGGAGAGGTTTGGCCCCACGCAGGAGGATTATGACGCGGTGATTCAATTCGCGGAAGCGAATGGGCTGACGGTGGTGGGCACGTCGAGAAATCGCGTGAACGTGGATGTGAGCGGGACGGTGGAGAAGATTGAGCAAGCGTTCCACTTGAGTATGGGCGTGTACCAGCATCCCACGGAGAATCGGATGTTTTACGCGCCGGACCGCGAGCCGACGCCGTATCTGCCGATGCAGCTCTGGCACATTGCAGGGCTGGATAATTATTCGATACCGCGTCCGGCACTGAAGCATAGGGAGACGAGTGGGAAGTCGTCGGAGGCGCAGGCCAATGGCGGAACGGGGTCGGGGCCTTCGGCTTCTTTTCTTGGCAGCGATATGCGGGCGGCGTATTACGGCGGGACGGCGCTTAGCGGGAGCGGGCAGTCACTTGGATTGTTGGAATACTACGGCACTAACCTGGCTGACTTGACCGCGTACTTCAAGAACGTCGGACAAACGAATAAGGTTCCGATCACGGTGAAGTCCACGGACGGCACGCCGACGGGCTGCTCGTATCCGGCGTGTGATGACACGGAACAGACGCTCGACATGACGCAGGCACTGGGGATGGCGCCGGGGATGTCCAAACTGGTGATGTACGTCGGGTCCAGCGATGCTGCGATTTTTAACGCGATGGCGACGGCGAGTCCGCTCAACGCGCAATTGAGTTCGTCGTGGACGTGGTATCCGGCGGATCCCAGCACGGACGAACCGTATTTTCAGGAGTTCGCGGCGCAGGGGCAGAATTTGTTTCAAGCAACGGGAGACGAAGCTGCGTGGGTAACATTTTCGCAGATTTATCCGGCGGATGATGTGTACGTGACGGCCGTTGGAGGAACCGATTTGGAGACGAGCAGCGCGGCCGGACCGTGGAGTTCGGAAAGTGCGTGGGTGGACGGTGGCGGCGGCATTTCGCCGGACCTATTTGCGATTCCATCCTGGCAAATGGCAACGGCTAGCGGGTGCCCGGTATGTTCGACGATTTATCGCAACGGGCCGGATGTTTCGGCTAACGCGAATTTTAGTTTCTACGTATGTGCCGACAAGACCTGTACTGCCAATGATTGGGGCGGAACGAGTTTTGCGGCGCCCATGTGGGCCGGGTATCTGGCGCTTGTGAATCAGCAGGCCGTTGCGAATGGCAACGGGCCGGTGGGATTCATTAATCCGAATCTTTATGCGATCGGGTTGGGCTCGAGCTATGACACCGATTTCCACGACATCACCAGCGGCGAAAATGGCTATGAGGCGACGATCGGGTACGACTTGGCCACAGGCTGGGGCAGCCCAAACGGGAGCGGGCTAATAAACGCTCTTGCGGGAACCACGTCTAGTCCTGGCTTCAGCCTTTCGGTGCTGCCCGCTTCGATTTCAGTAACGCGGGGAAGCTTTGGTACCACCACCATCACTAGCACGGTAACGAACGGTTTCAACTCGGCAGTTTCTCTGTCGGCGACTGGGCAGCCGGCAGGAGTGACGGTAGGTTTCACTCCAGCATCGATTACCGGCGCGGGAACTTCTACCATGAAGATTACGGTGGGCGCCTCTGCAGCGACCGGAACTTACACGATTACGGTGAAAGGAAAGTCCGGCAGTACCACGGAAACCGCAACCGTGTCGTTGACAGTGAGTGGCGCGACGTCTGATGGTTTCACCCTGAGCGCGTCGCCGGCAACGATCAGCGTGACTAAGCCGGGCTCTGGCACTTCCACGATCACGACCCTAGTGTCTGGTGGCTTTGACTCCGCGATTTCTTTATCGGCCACGGGAGAAGGCGGCCTGCAGACGGTCGCCTTCAGCCCCAGCTCCATAGCGGCGCCGGGCTCGGGAAGCTCGATCATGACGGTCAACGTCAGTAAGAACGCCTTAGTAGGAAACCATACGATCACAATAACGGCTACGGGCGAGGGCGTAACGCATACCACCACGGTCACGCTCGTGATCCTGAAGTAGAAGAGTAATCAGCACACGCGTTGTTCGCTTTTGGTGGACAAATCAAAGAAGCAATGGTAAATAATGCAGCGGCAGCCTGTGATTAGCGGATTAAGAGGGGCGCCGTGACTGCAATTTCGTACCTGCCTGAAGACAAGCATCGAACAGCATATTCAAAATTTGTGCTGCGTTTAGTTCCGACGATTGCGATGGTGTTCTTGTTGATGGCGGCAGCGGCGCAGGCGCGCACGCGTTCGCAGGAAAAACAACCGCTGGGGTCGTTGAGCAGCGCGGGGCAAGTTTATGTGAACGGTTCGCCGGCGCCGGCGGATGCGACGCTCTTTACGGGCGATACGGTGCGCACGGGCGCGACGGGGACGGCGACGTTTACCAGCAGCGTGGAAGGAACGTTTCAGGTGCTGCCGGGGAGCCAGATTGCGTTCAATGGCGGCGACCAATATTTGGCGGAGCTGCAGGCGGGCGCGGTCGTTGTGACTTCGCAGCGCGGGCCGCAGGGGTTGAGCGTGCGCTCGGGAAGTTATACGGTAGTAGGCGCGACGGAAGGCGAATTAACCAGTGCAAAGATCGAGCGCGAAGCGGACGGGTCGTTTGCCGTGACCTGTCTGGGCGGCAGCGTAATTTTGGTGCCGGCGGGCGAAGGAAGCAGCGGACTGTTGATCCAAGCCGGACAAATGGTGGATATCTCACCGCGCGGTCGACACCCACTCCGGCACCTGCTTCGACTGGCATTAGTAACACAACGAAATGGATCATTGCTGGAGCGGCTATTGCGGGCGGAGCGGGGGCTGCGATAGCGTTGGCGGGCGGGCACAAGTCTAGTTCGGTGAGTCCGTCGAATCCCTAGAGTTTTTCGTTTTTCCCTTCCTAGGTAAACAAGACTTTCAAATTAATTTTTTGGCCCGCAGCGTAAGAATAGCTGAGTGCGGATGGAGCCGGCGTTCGCGCGCGCAATGCTTGAGGAATGCTTGTGCAATCGTGGGCGCGTTTGTGGCACCCCGGGATCGCCGATGTCTGGAGCTGGGTACCGATTTTGTGCGCGAGATGCGATCGTGTGCGGTTTACGAAGCGCGGAAGGTTACGGTGATGGATTCGGTGGCTTCAACGGGCTGGCCATCGAGGGAGGTGGGCTTGTAATGCCATTGGCGGACGGCGTTTGCGGCAGCGGCGACGAGCAGCGGCGGACCTGACGTCTGGTCAATATCCTGGATGCTGCCGTCACGAGCGATGATGGCGCGCAATTTAACGACACCTTCGATGCGCTGATGCTGAGCGTCGTCAGGGTAAGTCGGTTCGACGCGAGAAATTAGTTGGCCGATCTGAAGGCTGGCGCCTTGTTTGGAGATTTGAGATTTCAGCTCAGGCGGAACGCGGATTGACGGGAAAGGGCTCGCGTTTACGGAAACTGTGCCTTTGACTATTTCGGCCGCGACTGGCGGTGACGATGCGCTGGCGGAAACTGGAGGTGGCGGGCTCTTGGCCACGGAACTTGGCAGGTTTGACGAAGTCGCGGCGGCGTTTGGCTGCGCTGGTTGCGGCTGGCCTGGATTGGTAACTGAAGAAGGATCTAACCCTTGCGACGAATTTTTCGAACTGGGCTGAGATGCACGCGACTCGCTCGGAGTAGTACTCGCCGCCAGACTCGGTTTGTTGGATGACCCTAAGGCAGCGTTGGCCGAAGGCGAATTTGCGGCGCTCGGCGGTGGGGGCGAAGATGTGGCGACGTCGCGTTTAGCGTCGGGGAGTTTTCCCGGAACGTTTGCTGCAACATTTCCAGTGTTGACGTTAATCGGACGCGAAGTCTGCGATGCGGGATGCGGCGACGGAATGGCCGCATTAGGAACTTGCGACGCAGATGATGAAGGCGGTGTTGAGTTGGGCGGCAGAATTTGCGACGCAGGCTGCGATATTGCCGGACTCACGGTCTGATCAGACGAGGCGGTTGTGGTATTTGTTTGAGGCAAGCCTGTCCCCGAGATAGGAGCGTCGGTCTGGGCAGAAGTTACGCCGGGATTTTCGGGTGGCTGTGAGGAATCAGCTTGCTGGTTGACGAATTTGTCGAGGATTTGTTTTCGTCCGCCTGGACCGGCGGCAATCCATCCGGCGGCGAACGAGAGCAGAACGACGACAAGAATCGCAACGGCGAGACTTCTCCAGTTAAGAGGCTGAGTGGTAGCAGAAACCTCCGAAGCGGCCGTAGATAACGAAACTCGTGCTGCAATTTCCGACGGGGCGTCCGCTTGCGCGTCGATTCGCGATGTGATGGCGTTTGGATTGTTGATCCGATCTGGAACCGGATTCCCCGCGGGAGATTCGGCGATCGGCCAATCCGGCAGGTCCGAAGCAGCGGCAGGTGCCTGGCGCGCGAAATTTTTTGGATCGTTTGCCGGAGCCGGCACATTCGCCGCGACGAGAGGCGGAACATTGGCGAGCGGCACTTTCGCAGCGGATTCCGGTTGTTCCGGAGGAACGTAGCCGATCGAAGTATCTTTGGAATTTTGGGTGCTAGGTGGCGCAAGTTTAGCGACCGGAGGTTTCGAAATCAAATCTGGTTGCTGATCAGAGATTCGAGTGACTGGAAGGCCTGAAGATTGCGGCGGCGATTTATGCACGACGGCTGGCGGCATCTCCACTAATCGGTCGTGCTTACGCGCATCCGGCGCGGGTTTCGCGGCGAAGGGAGCTGGATCAGAAGGCTGTTGCGACTGGCCAGAATTCTGGTGCACGGGAAATTCTTCGGCAACCCACTCGCGAATTTTCAGCCGAGCTTCTTCGGGCAAATTGTCGAACTGAATGCCGGCATCCTTCCTTGATTCTCCGACCCACACGATGTTTCCGCTGGTTTCCACCAGATAGCCAGAATCAGGAATTTTGAAACTCAATTTGGAAACGTAATCGGGAGACAAACCGGCTACGGCTTGGATGTACATGCCGTCTTCGCCGAGATTCAGAATGATGCCACCATTGGAATCGCCGAGGTCGAGGTATTCCAGCGAGAGAACACGACGACGAGGTTGAGAACGGCGTTCTGGAACCGGTGCGGCGCTAGTGGCCTGGGGAGTTTCATTTGCAACGGCCGGCAGCGGCTGAACGGCAGGCTTCGCCCGCGCACTTTTCGATTCGACGAGAAAAAGTCCGGGATCGGCAAATATCGATTTCAGAATTTTGTCTTCAGGAACAGCGCCGGGAGTATTCGGTTGAGAAGCACCGATCGCGTTACGAATAGCATCACGCACTTCGGGAATCTCGGATCGCACAGGCTCTTGCGAAATCCAATTCCGTATTTTTGCGCGGGTCTCTTCCATCAAATCGACGAATCGTACTCCCGCCTCTCTTTGTGATTCCGCGATCCAGGCTACTTCCCCGTTCGTTTCGATCCATTCCTTGGAGTCGGGGAGTTGGAAGCGCATTTTTGCGACGGCGCCGACGGCCAGGGTGAGAGTTCCGGTGGGCGCGAAAACCAGCCCGTTCTCACTGATGTTGAAGACAAAGCCGTAATTATTCGCGCCGAACTTCACAAAAGCTTGAGGCGTGACAGGGGTACGCGTGTGGAGACGCCTTTCTCCAATAGCGAGGGGTTTCTCGGCTTGCCGATGGTCCGACATGACTTCCTTTGCGCGCGCTGCGATGAGCGATATCTAAGTAGATATCACCCGATACCCGTTATTTAAATGAGTATACGCCGGCGTTAAAGGAGCTTACAAGGCAAGCAGGATAAGATGTGTTTAGTTAGGGGGTATCGGATTTGGCGGTGCTGCGCTTCGATTCGGGAAAATACAACAGAACGGGCCCTTTGTTGCATTCGCGTTCCCGCGGAGAAGGTCTGGCCTTACAGAAAGCCAGTAAATTGAAAGGGGGGGAGAAAGCGATGCGGTATCGAGAACTTGGACGGACGGGCTGGCAAGTTTCGGACATTAGCTTCGGCGCGTGGGCGATCGGTGGCTCGTGGGGAAAAGTATCGGACGAGGAATCGTTGGCGACGCTGCATAAAGCCGTGGAATGCGGTGTGAATTTTATAGATACGGCGGACGTTTACGGAGACGGGCGCAGCGAAAGGCTCATCGCGAAATTCAAAAAGGAGCGCAAAGAAGAGATCATTGTCGCAACGAAAGCAGGGCGGCGGCTTCCGAAGCAAATGGAAGAGGGGTACAGCCGACAGAACCTTACACACTGGGTGGAAGACAGTTTGCGAAATCTCTCGACCGATCGTCTGGATCTATTGCAGCTGCATTGCCCGCCCACGTCGTTATACGAGCACGCGGAAGTTTTTGGAATTTTAGACGATTTCGTCAAGGCCGGGAAAATTCGGTATTACGGCGTGAGTGTCGAAAAGGTAGAGGAAGCGCTGAAGGCTGTGCAGCATCCCAATGTGCAAACAGTGCAGATCATCTTCAATTGTTTCCGGCAGCGTCCCGCGGAGAACTTTTTTGCGGAGGCGAAGCGGCGAAAGGTGGGAATTCTTGCACGAGTACCGCTCGCAAGCGGATTGCTCACAGGAAAGTTCAATGCGGACTCGGAATTTCCAGCCGACGATCACCGGAATTTCAATCGCCACGGCGAATCGTTTGATGTAGGCGAAACTTTTTCGGGCGTGGACTTTAAGGCGGGGCTTGAGGCTGTGGAACAATTGCGGGTGTTGTTACCAGAGGGCGTTTCGATGAGCCAGTTGGCTTTACGGTGGATTCTGATGTTTGATGCCGTTACCTGCGCAATTCCCGGTGGCAAGCGTCCTGAACAAGTGGCCGACAACTGCCGGGCTTCGGACTTACCTGTGTTGAGCGACGAAACAATGAGCGCTGTGCGAAAGATTTACGACCGAACAATCGGTCCGCTGATCGGCTACCGTTGGTAAGCGGAAGCCGGAACCCCATAATTTCGCGACAATTGACAATATAGGATGCATTTGCGATAGTCTCAAAGCGGTTAGACGAATTTGCTTGGGCGCGGCGGTTGAGACCGGAGGAAACGTGAGCGAAAGCAGCTTTCTCTTCCATTCGAACGAACTGGCGCCCGGACAGAGCGGTGAACTCCTTCATTTGTCTCGAGAGCAAGCCCGATGGGAATGGATGAGTTTTTTTGTGCGGCGCCTGCAGCCAGGTGAAGAATTTAAAGCGCGCACGGAACAGGAAGAAGCCGCGCTCGTCCTTCTGGGTGGGACCTGCACGATTCGCTTGGAACAAAACACGAAGCGCATTGGAAAACGTAAGAACGTGTTCGACGGCCTTCCGTACACTTTATATTTGCCGCCGGGGAATGAGGTTGCGTTTACCGCCGAGACAGTTTGCGAAATTGCGGAATGCCGCGTGCCGTCGGAAGCGAAGCTCGCGCCAAGACTGATCACCCCGGCGGATGTGGTGAGCAGTTTGCGAGGCGGCGGGAACGCTTCGCGCCAAATCGTGGATATTATAGGGCCGGCGTTTCCTGCCGATAAGCTTATGGTAATTGAGGTTTATACGCCTGGTGGAAACTGGTCGAGTTATCCTCCACACAAACACGACGTACACAATCCGCCGGACGAAGTTGATCTGGACGAAATTTATTACTATCGGGTTCGACAACCGAAGGGTTTTGCTATCCAGCATCTTTATTCGGGAAAACATGGCGCAGATCAGATGCTGAGGACCCGAGACGGAGATACCGTGCTAGTGCACAGTGGATTTCATCCTGTGGTCGCCGGGCCGGGCTACGATGTGTATTACCTGAATTTCCTTGCGGGATCTTCGCGCGCGCTGGCGGTTACGGAAGATCCTCAGCATGTTTGGATACGCTCAACGTGGAAGGATACTGACCCTCGACTGCCACTTGTCAAAGAATAGTGGTTTGCCGTCCCAGGGAAAACTCATGCTAATGCCCCGCTGCGGGAATGGCTCCGGATCCAGATTTCTAGTCCGGCATGGTTTTCGGCAAGCCGAATATTATAATCGCTTAGAACCTTCATCCATTATCCACCTAGTCTGTAGAGATTCGGATGTTCAGGCTTGTGATACAGGTCGCGGCGCCGAAAGTGGTGATAGTCCGACCTGCTCAGGTGGTTCTTCCGGTTCGTCACAACTCTTTCTGGTCCCGGAGGCACAAGGCTACGATACACTGCTGCCAAACACCCGATCGCAACAAAAAGGCACAGGCTAATGTCAGCACGCATGACCGCGGCGCAAGCTACCGTAAAATTCCTCAAGAATCAATTCTCTGCGCGAGACGACAAGGAATATCAATTTTTCGGCGGATGCCTCGGAATCTTCGGACACGGAAATGTTGCGGGCATCGGGCAAGCGTTGGAGCAGGATACTGGGTTGCGGTACTACCTGTTTCGCAACGAGCAAGGAATGGTTCACGCGGCATCGGGATTCGCGAAAACCAGTTTCCGGATGAGGACGCTGGTCTGCACAACTTCGATTGGCCCTGGGGCAACAAACATGGTGACGGGAGCGGCGGTGGCCACGGTGAACCGCCTGCCCGTTTTATTGCTGCCGGGAGATATTTTTGCGCGGCGGAACGTCGCGCCTGTACTGCAACAGTTGGAATCTCCAGCGACGCAGGATATTTCTGTAAACGATTGCTTCAAGCCGGTTTCGCGCTATTGGGATCGAATCGAGCGTGCGGAGCAATTGTTGACTTCACTTCCGGAGGCGATCCGCGTGTTGACTTCTCCGGCGGACACCGGTGCGGCCACGATTAGTTTTCCGCAGGATGTGCAGACGGAAGCTTTCGATTTTCCTGAGGAATTTTTCAGAAAAAGGGTGTGGGTGATTCCACGAACACGTTGCGATCAGAATCTTTTGAACCAGGCGGCTAAGTGGATTCGTGGATCGAAGAGCCCGCTAATCATTGCGGGCGGCGGAGTGCTTTATTCGGAGGCGTCTGAGGCGCTTTCGAAATTTGCTAGTGCCACCGGCATCCCCGTGTGCGAGACGCAGGCAGGCAAAGGATCGTTGCCTTTTGACCATGCGCAACAACTTGGAGCAGTAGGAGTGACCGGTACGCCGAGCGCTAACATTGTGGCTCGCGAAGCAGACTTGATCATTGGAATTGGCACACGTTATAGCGATTTCACTACCGCTTCAAAAACTGCGTTTCATAACCCGTCAGCGCGTTTCATCAATATAAACGTGGCGGAATTCGATGCGTACAAGCATGCGGCGTTGCCGTTAACGGGGGACGCGCGAGTTACCATCGCGGAACTGCAAATCGCGGTGGGAAATTACCACGTGGAGCACACTTACGCTGACAAGATTCAGAAGCTGCGCGCACAGTGGGAAACTGAAGTTGACAGAATTTACACGCTGACGAAGGAGCCTCCGATCGCGCAGGGAGAAGTGATTGGGATCGTGAATAATTTTCTGGAAGCGTCGGACATCGTGGTTTGTGCCGCGGGGAGCTTGCCGGGAGATTTGCACAAACTTTGGCGCACGCAGCAGCCTGGCGGCTATCACATGGAGTACGGATATTCGTGCATGGGCTACGAAATCGCTGGCGGACTGGGCGCGAAGATGGCTGCGCCGGAGCGGCAGGTGTACGTGCTCGTCGGAGACGGCTCGTACCTGATGATGGCGCAGGAAATTGTGACGTCGATACAAGAAGGCTACAAGATCAACGTCGTTCTGCTGGACAACCATGGTTTCTCAAGCATTGGGGGATTGAGTCGCGCGTGCGGTAATGAGGGCATGGGCACTGACTACCGATATCGTCGAGGGGGAAAATATGACGGCGATATTTTACCGGTGGATTTCGCGGCGAACGCTGCTAGCCTGGGCGCCTGGACCATGCGAGCACGAACGGCGGAAGAGCTTAAAGCGGCATTAGCCGCGGGCAGAAAACAGGATCGAACGTCCGTAATTGTGATTGAGACTTCTTACGACCACAGAGTGCCGGGCTACGAATCGTGGTGGGATGTTCCAATTGCAGAAGTCTCCGAGCGAGATGCGGTGAAGACTGCGCGAAAAGATTATGAAGAAAAGCGGAAGAGGGAACGATTTTTCTTTTAGGCTCGACACTTTTTGGATTTACTTCTGGCAGATTTCTGAAGAGGCGTTGTTTCTTAGGTTCCGGAACAAATGAGGTGAGGGTGGCAACATCCACTGAAGCCGTTCAAACGGGAGCGCCTGCGCAACCTCACCTTAAGCGCGTGCTGAGCCTGTGGGACCTCATTTATTACGGCGTCATTTTAACTTCACCAATCGCGGCGGTTCCTCTCTTTGGCGAAGGACAGGTTCTTTCTCACGGCCACACTGTGGCGACACTGCTGTTGGCGATGGTGGCGATGTCGGTGACGGCGGTCAGCTTTGGCCGCATGGCGAGTGTGTATCCATCTTCGGGTTCGGTTTATACCTACATCAGCCGCGAGCTGAATCCTCACCTGGGATTTGTGATTGGGTGGGCGATGTTCTTGGAATATTTGTTTCAGCCGATTCAGAACGCGCTGTACGCGGTGCTCACGATTCAGCGGATGACACCGCGCATCCCGTTTGCGATTTTGGCCGCCCTCGCCGTCGGACTCATTACATTCATGACAGTGCAAGGGATTAAATTCACGGCGCGAACGAATGAAGTCTTGCTGGGTTTCATGATGCTGGTCACTACCGTATTTTTGGTGGAGGCCTTCCGCTACATAGTGTTGCATCACCGTTACGCGGGATTGATGTCGATGCAGCCGATTTACAATCCGGCGACATTCAATTTAGGGGCGCTGGCGGCTGGGACATCGCTGGCCGCGCTGGTGTTTATCGGATTTGACGGTGTTTCGATTCTGGCGGAGGAAGTGAAGAATCCCAAACGCAACGTGCTGCTAGCTTCGGTATTGGTGGTTGTGTTTACGGGGCTTTTCAGCGGCCTGCAAGTTTACATGGCGCAGCGCGTTTGGCCGGATTACACCACGCTTCAAAATCCCGAGACTGCTTTTATGGATGTGGCGCAGATGGCCAGCGGTCCATATTTATTTGCAGCGTATGGCGGCATGTTGCTGGTTTCCAGTATTGCGTGCGGACTCGCCGGACACGTGGGTGCGTCGCGATTGCTTTACAGTATGGGGCGAGACAACGTGCTGCCGCGAAAAATATTTGGCTATCTGAGCCCCAAGAAAAGTAATCCGATTTACAACGTGTGGATTATCGGGGTGCTTGCTTATATCGGTGTGATCACGATTCCGTGGGAGCACGCGGCAGAAATCGTGACGTTTGGAGCTTTGCTCGCATTCATGGGCGTGAATCTATCGGCGCTGAAGCATTTTTGGTTTTCGCGCGAGGCGGTGGGACATCGGAACTTTTTTGTGGATTGTTTTGTGCCGGGATTCGGCATTGCTTTTTGTTTCGTATTGCTGATCAGCCTGCAGAGTTGGACGAAATATGCGGGTATCACATGGCTGGTCGTGGGAATACTTTACAGCGCGTATAAAACACGCGGCTTCACGATGCGGCCGAAGTTAATCGACTTCAGCGAATCGTAATCTTTATGATTTCTGAGAGGCGGCGGGGGCATTGGATTTCGAGAAGCCGACCGGCTGGAATGGGTCTCGAGATACCTGTAGGGCAAAACCGCAGGATTCGCGGATACGAAGTTCGGGCTGGAGCTTTTTGAGGACGGGCTTGCTGCGATCGCCCTCGATGCGGCGGATCAGAAGTTCGGCAGCTTCGCTTCCGAGCTGGTGCTTGGGCAGTTCCACCGTGGTCAACTTCGGACGAAACACTCCGAGCCACGGATAATCGTCAAAGCTTACGAGACCGAAGTCCTCGGGGCAGCGCAAACCCATTTCTTCAGCAGCCTTCAACAATCCGATCGTCATCAGATGATTGGCTACGTAAATTCCATCCGGACGATGAGACAACAAGGCGTGTCCCGCGCGGAAGCCAGAATCGATGCGGTAATCTCCTTCAATTACTAATTTCGGATCGTAAACGAGGCCCTCGGCCTTCAATGCATCGCGGAAACCTTCAAAGCGCGCCACGGCATTGCTGACTTTCAAAGGGCCGCCGATTAATCCGATGCGCCGGCGTCCGGAACGCGCCAAGTGAGAAACGGCATCGCGCGCGCCCTGGTAATCGTCGGTGATCACGGCATCTTTCGTGAGTTTTGGATAGGTGCGCATCACTAAGACGAATGGAATGTTCACTTCCTTGATCATCTGACGTAAAGAAGGACGAAAATCTTCGGCCGCTTTAGTGAGCAGGATGCCGTCGACGCGTTTTGAGAGAAGTAATTCCACGGAGCGCTCTTCCTTGGCGAGAGTGTCATCACTGTTGCAGAGCAGCAGGTTGTACCCGTGTTTTTGCGCGGCATCTTCGGCGCCACGAACCACCATGGGGAAAAATGGGTTGGCGATATCCGGCACGATCATCCCGATGGTGTGGGTGCGCTGTTTAGCGAGGCTGCGCGCGATCAGGTTCGGACGGTAATTGAGTTTGCGAATGGCAGCTTCGACACGATTGCGAAGTGTTCTGCCGACATGACTCTTCTTGTTGACGACGGCGGAGACGGTAAATACAGAGACGCGCGACTCACGCGCGACGTCATAGATGCTCGCTGATTTGGAAGGCTTTTTGCGTTCGTCTTTTTTTGCCGAAGGCATAATTCGGTTAAGCGACCAGTGCCTAGTACCTGATAGTCACGGATTGCCGCGTCTTTGCCGCTTCATAGATCGCCTTCAGGATGATCATGTCCCGATGACCCTGGACGCCATCCGCTTCCACGGGCTGGTTATCCTGTATCGCCGAAGCGAAACTGTCAACTTCCGGCGCAAACTCGTCGGTGACTTTGAATCTTTTGTGAATTTGGCGCTTGCCAATTTTTCCAGTGAGAATGCGGTCTTCATCGAAAGGAAAAGCCGGGCTCAACGAGAGCCATCCTTTTGTTCCCTGGACAAAAATGAATGAGGACAAGACTGCATCGTACGACGAACTGCCTTGTACAACCAAGCCGCTCGGAAATTGTAAGCGGAACGAGATGCCTTGCTCCACGTCCCAAAATCTCACAGTGTCGTGAATCCAGGATTCTGCGGTGACCTCAACGGGGTTTTCCTCCACCAGCCAACGAGTAGTATTCACACAATACACTCCTAAGTCCATTAGCGGTCCTCCGCCTGCCATTTTAGAGTCGAGCATCCAGGGTAACGAGACATTTGGCAGATGCAATTCGCTGAAGGCGGTGTGAATCACATCGATGCGGCCGAGGTCGCCACTCCGGATCAGCCGTTTTAAGTAAAGTGCGCTTGGCTCAAAGAATTTCCGATAGGCGGTCATCAACAGCACGCCATTTATTCTGCAAGCCTCTACCATCGCGGCGGAATCGGCCAGTTTTGCGGCTAATGGTTTTTCGCATAGGACATGCTTGCCCGCTTTAGCCGCTTGGATAGTTAAGCCGGCATGCGCACCCGGGGGAGTTGCTATGTACACGGCGGAAATCTCGGGATTTGCGAGGCAGGCAGCGTATTGATCACTGCGATAACGGTTCTCGGCGCGGAACTTTTTTGCCAGTTGGGCGGTTTTTTTCTCGTCGCTGCCGACAAGGGCGACCAAATTCGCGCGTTTGCAATGTGCGAACGCCGGGAGGATGGAACCTTGGGCGATGGCGCCGAGGCCAACAACAGCAAATCCGATTTTTTCCTTCGCGATCATTGTGGTAAAAGCTTCTACCCACCAGACACAGGCATTGCATGCGCTTTCTTCAACAGAATGCCGCGAAGATTGGGGACTCGCAAATGTGCTTGCCTAACTCTCGCGATCGGCGCGGCCCAGCTTTTGGTTTCGTATCGCTTTGTGATCTAAACCGCGAAGCTCTTCGATGTTGGTTAGAACCTTATGGATCGCATCGGCAATTGCGTCCACGTCAGCGGAGCTGCCCAGAAAATTCTGGTGCGGGAACCAAACCGCTTCGTGATACGCAGCGCGATCGGCTTCGGGGCAGGAATACATGTTCCGCAGATCCAGGGGTTTTTCGCGGCCCCAACTTAGAGCCGGAAAATCGGAGGATTTGATGGGGAACAGCGAACTTTTATACACGGGCTCATAAAAAAGGCCGTCGCACGGTATGCCTTCGGTTTGGAGAGCAGCCACAAACGCGGCGCGCGGAATGCCTTTCACTTTGTTTTCAAAATATTTAAAAACATAACCGTACGGCGCCAGTCGGGTGATGCGCGGGTCGGGTTTCAGCAGGCCGATTTCTGCAGTGTTTCGCAAGCGTGTTTCGAACTGCTTCATATTCTTTTCGCGGATGGCGCTTTGCTGAGGAAGACGGTCGAGTTGAGGGCCGAGGATGGCAGCTTGAAACTCACCCAAGCGATAATTGAAGCCGATGATTCGGCGGTGAAACTGGTCCGTAAGGCTGGCGCGTCCGGCATTGATGTAGCTTTGGACGAGTTCCATATATTCAAGATTGTTGGTGATTACGGCGCCGCCTTCTCCTGAGGTAATCAGCTTGCTTGATTGAAAGCTGAACGCGCCGAGATCGCCCATGGAGCCGGCGCCTTTGCCCTTCCACATGCCGCCATGGGCATGCGCGCAATCCTCGACAACTTTCAAATTGTGTTTTTTCGCAATGCGCAGGATTTCGTCGATGTCGGCGAAGCGCATACCAAGGTGCACGGGGAGAATCGCTTTCGTCTTCGAGGTGATCGCTTTCTCAATCAGCTTCGCGTCCAGACAGTAGGTGTCTGGGTCCACGTCCACAAAGACCGGGACTGCGTTCACCAGGAGAACGGGGCCGACCGTCCCTTCCCAGGTGTAAGCGGGGACAATCACTTCGTCGCCGGGCTGAATGCCAACGGCGATTAGCGAGGCCTGAATTGCGACGGTGCCGGTATTTACGCATTGGGCGTATTTTGCGGTGTGAACTACCGCGAATTTTTTGGCAAACGTCGAGGCATGCTTGCCTGGGAACGGCTGGCCGCCCCATTTTGAGCTGGTTAACACGTCTTCAAGCGCGAGAGACTCCTCCTTGGTAGCCATGGGCCACGACGGGAACGGAGTTTTTCGTAATCGTTCACCACCGGTGATTGCTAGTTTGCCCACGTCCATCCTCCATTTTCATTATCGAACGAAATTTTTCAGTGTCGAATTTCTCGATTTAGGCGACGTCCGGATTCGGAATCAGCACATCGCGCACAACTGCATCAAGGTCATGGCAGGCAGTAATGAACTGACGAAGTGTGCGGCGCGTTGGCCCAAAAGAATCGAATTCTTGTAGCGCGAGACCGTGTTCGGTGCTCGCGCGACGAAAGTCGGCAAACTTTCTGGAAAGTTCGGCTTCAATTTCCGGGCGCACCGGCTCATCGATGCGAGGACGAACCTCGATATCGCTCGCATTGAATCGTACCTGCCATGAATAGGGCGGGGAGATGACTAGATCTCCGCCGATGAACTCACTCCAGTGCATGTGATTACGAAAAGCAGCAGAGAGCAAGCGCGTTCGATATCCGCGTTCGCGGTATAGGCGATAGGCTTTCTTCAAGACCGCGACTCCCGCCCATTCGAGATATCCGGGATCGATGGCGATATTGTCCTTCTCGACGAGAACTTTCAGCCAGTCGTCCAATCGGCCGACCATGATGGTGCACACCGGCCCCATGGACGTGATTTCCTTGCCTTGGCCTTCGCGGCGTTTCAAACCGCGCTCGACTGCTTCGCCGACAGCGAGGGCCTGAGGCAAAGTGAAGCTAACGGTCGCGTTGATGCTGATGCCGTGATATGTGGCTTCCTCGATTGCATCAATTCCAGCGGCAGTGGCTGGAATTTTTACGATCATGTTAGGAGCGAGCTTGCTGAATTCGACGGCTTGCTCAAAGATTGCCGACGAGTCCCGAAAAAGGCGTGGATCAGTCTGGATCGAAAGCCTTCCATTCTTTCCGTGTTGCTGGTCAAAAATCGGTTGCAGCACTTTGGCAGCTTGGACGGAAATTTCACGGACCAAGTGCCAGGCGATCTGGTCTTCGGTGGCAGTCGGATATTCTTTGCTCAAAGCCTGGATGCGAGGTTTCCACGTGGGCAATTCTTTTTTCAGCACGCCGAGAACGATGACGGGATTGCAAGTGGCTCCTACCGCACCGTGTTCGATCGAGTATTTAAGCTCGTCAACGGATGCGGAATCGTTCCACAGACACGTTGGAGTGGTTTGCGTCATCTGATGCAGCGGACTTTTATATGTGGCGGCCGTCGGGCGAGTCATGAATTCCTCCCTCTGGGCCGAATACGGGAGTGCTCACTGTGATTCAACGAAATGGGGATTGAGAATTTCATATGGCTGTCGTTTTCGAGGCTGGATTTGGCGGCTCCTGCGTGACTTCGACTGGCTTCGATTCGCGATGGGATTTTTCAGCGGCGACCGCAATGGCCAAAGCTTTCAAGCCATCTTCGCCGGACACACGAGGAGCGTGGCCGTCCACGATATTTTTGACGAAATCGCGGACCTCTTCCAGGTACGCGTCGGCGAATCGTGTGAGGAAATGATCTGCAAGGGTCTGTTCGCCCCCGCGAGCGGTCAGGAAAACCGCGGGAATTTTTTCTACGCTTCCAATAAAAATCGAACCTTTTGACCCGACGATTTCCGTGCGCACGTCATAACCGTAAACGGCCTGCACGTAGGATTCGACATTTCCGATGGCACCGTGCTTGTACTGTAGGTTGACGACGCTGGCGACCACGTCATCATACTTAGCAACTTCCGGACGAATCGCGGTGGTGGTGAAGGCGTGGACATTGGTAACTTCGTCGCGCATGAGCCAGCGAGCCAAATCGAAATCGTGAATAGTGTTGTTGTAGAAAACCATTCCGTTCAACATCGATTGGTACGCGGAAATGGGTGGCTCGTCCTTGTCGCGGCCAACGGATTTGAAAATCACCGGAGTTCCGATTTCACCGGCTTCGATACGCTTCATCGCCGCGGCATAAGCGGGGTCGTAACGGCGCATAAAACCAATCTGAAGACGCGTTCCGGCTTTTGATACGGCTTCGAGGGCGGCGTGAGCGTCGGCGAGGTTCAACGCGAGCGGCTTTTCGCACAAAATGTCTTTGCCCGCTCGAGCGGCGAGCTGAATGGCTTGCGCGTGGAATTTATCTGGCGTGGCAATCAGGAGAGCTTCGATTTGCTTGTTCTCCAGCATTGCTTCGAGGCTGCCGTAGGAAGATTCGATTTCCAGTTCTGCAGCGACCTGGCGGGCACGCTCTTGGGAGGCATCGGCAATGGCGACCAGAGTGGCTTGCGGCACCAAGCGGCGAAGATTCTCCGCGTGACGCTTGCCCATTTCTCCAACGCCAAGAACGCCAACTCCCAGCTTTTTCATTCGGGTTCCTTCAAACCGCTAGCGGTCGCAAAATTACAATATAAACATTTGGCTTCCGCATCGTGCCTAACGTGCTCCGGCTGCCAGTCCCAGGTCTTTCACAACTCCTTGCAAATATTTCAGACTGGACGCAATGCTTTGCGCCGGCGGAATTGGAGTTGCGCCAAACTTCACGTCTTGCTCCACCACGGACCAGCCCGAATATCCGTTCTTAACAAGCGTGCGGAAGAAAGCGGGGAAATCGATGTCGCCCTGGCCGATCACGGTGAAAACTTTGTGCTCGATGGCTTCTTCAAAAGTCCATTTATTGCGACGAGCTTCTTCGAGAACCTTCGTGTCGCAATCCTTGATGTGAACGAAGCGCAATTTGTCCTTGTACTTCTCCGCTTCCTTCACTGAATCGCCGTGGCCGTAAACGCAATGGCCGGTGTCCAAGCATAAGCCCACATTAGTGTGAGAAGTTGCGTCGTAGAAAAGCTCACATTCTTCAGGGGTTTCCACGTAAGTGGCTACGTGCGGGTGAAACACCAGATCGAGTCCGAATTCGTTGGCCACCTTTTCCGCGTCAGCGACAATCTTTCCCATATGCTTCCACTGTTCGGCGGTCAGCGTGGGACAGTCTTTGTCGTACACGCGCCCGGAAAATGCGTTTCGTTCCGGCGATTGATCGTCAGCCATCACAAGAAAAGGTGCTTTGAGCGTCGCGAGTAAGCCGCCGACTTTGCGTATACGCTCGATAACCGCTCTGCTAGCGCCGGGATCGGTCATTTTCACCGGGACGAAAGAAGCAAGCAGCTTCAATTTCCGGCGTTCGAGTTGAGGCTGAAGAATTTTGGGATCCGTCGGGAAAAAACCATACGGACCAAGTTCCGAGCCTGTGTACCCGGCTTCGACCATCTCATCCAGCATGGTTTCGTAAGACTGCTCCCAGGAAGGTCCGGGATAATCGAGAACGCCCCAACTATCCGGCGCCGAAGCGAATTGAAATCGCGAACTGCTCTCACTCATGACTTGCCCTCTTTCGATCCGAATTACGAATTTCCCTGAAATACCGGGATTCTATCGCCACGGCTCCATCACAACTTTCATCGATTCGGCGTCCATCGATTTGTTCATCGCGGCTTGCACCTCGCGCAGGCCGAACTTATGCGAAACAAATTCTCGCAGCGGATAATTCTTCATATAACGAACCATTTGCCGCATGCTCGGTCCATACGCGGCGGGCTCTTCGCCACCGACGCAAAGAATGCGCGCATTTTTCGCGCAAAGATGGCGATGAGGGCTGATCGATACTTCGCCCAAATCTGAAAAGTTGCCGGCTTCCACCAGCAAACCGCCAACGCGCAACATCTCGAGCGCTTCGGGAATCGCTTGCGGGACTCCAGCGCATTCGATGACCGTATCCGCGCCGCGCCCGTTGGTCAGATCTCGCACGATTTTCAACCGGTCGTCTTTCAAGACTCTTTTAGCGTTCACGACATGATCCGCACCCAACTTTTTTGCGAAATTCAGGCGGTAATCCGAAAGATCGACCGCGATAATCGTCCCGGCGCCCAGCATGCGTGCTTTCATCAGAAAGCACATGCCCAGCGGACCCACGCCGAGAACCACCACAGTGTCGTCGAAAAGAAAAGACTCGCTTGGAAAGGACGACATCTGTTTCGCGCGATCTAACCCCACCGATACGGCAAATATTTCGGTCAGCACGGCAATCTCGGACGGCAACTCATCCGGCACTTTCACCAGAAAACTTCCCGGGACGACGTAGAGATATTGTGACCATCCGCCAAAAAGATGTGGCGGATTTTTGGCGCTCAGGTTATTCCCATAATCCGTCGTGTTCTCGCAACAGTAATACGGGAAATCGTGCCGGCAGTAGTAGCATTGGCCGCAGGACACATTCGCGCCCACGACGACCCGATCTCCTACATGTAGCGGTAATCCCTCGAAGTCGGTGTAGTTTCCATTTCCCCCAATCGCGGCGATCGTTCCGACATTTTCGTGGCCTTGAATGATCGGGAATTCCAGTTTCCGGCCGCCATACTGTGTGGTGTAACCCTGAAACGTGTGCTTGTCCGTTCCGCAGATGCCGGACATTTCCATTTTGACGACAACACAATCCGCAGCAGGTTCCGGCAGGGGATACTCTCGAATCTCGTAGTGCCCGGGCTTTATGAGTGTTGCCGCGAGCACGCCTTGGGGCGCCATGGATGTGTACTCTTTGCAGTCCCCGCATTCCTGCACGGACAATCGGCCATTTCCAACGAAGCTTGCAAAGCCCTCCGCTCCTAGTCTGATCGGTAGGCCCGTCGCTGCTCAAGGTGTAGCTTCCTTCTGTTCCGCCTAAAAAAACAATTTCAATGAAAGCTGACCAATGCGCCCAGCCAACGTCCCGGGAACTTGGCCGAAGGACGACGATGTCGCCATACCTGCTGCGTTGAAACCCGTAATCCCGCTCGGTGTTAGGAACTGAGCGTGATTGAAGAGGTTAAAAAATTCACCACGGAATTGCAGACTGAAGCGTTCGTTGATTTGAGTGTCCTTAAGGAGGGCAAAATCCCAGTTGTTGATTCCTGGACCGTGGAAATACCGGCGCCGGGCGTCACCCTCACTACCCAACGCTGACGGTCCAAATGCTGCCGGACTAAAGTACTGGCCTCCTGTTTTCCGCGGGTCAGTGATGTCTAGCGGCCCGACTATATTGGGAGTATCCACCGGTAAAATAATCGGACCGCCGAAAGATGTCCCCAATAAGGATTGATCGCCTGTTTCAACCAAGGTAACGGGGAGGCCAGTGGCAAATTTTGTGATTCCACTAATAGCCCACCCATTCGTGAGAGGCTTTGGCCCTCCCAACTTGTCAACAGGCAAGCGGTAGCTGTAGCTCGCAACAAAATTGTGGGTGCTGTCGAAAGCTGACAGACCGCGGCTCAGCCGGTGGTTGTAGGGATTGATTTGCTCGCCATAACCGGAGGAATCGTCAAACGACTTGCTAAAGGTATAGCCAATCAGGGTCTGTAGGCGACCGCTGGTATGTCGATAGTTAATCTGAGCGGAATTGTAAGACGAAGCACCTGCAGTAATGAAATAAGAGTCGTTGCCAATCGGAACGATTGGCGTGCCATTAGGGAGTACAACTCCTGGAAACGTCGGTCGCGTGCCGATTACCAGTGATCCATCGGCCCTTGTATAAACGTTGTTTTCGCCACCGGGCCCGCAAGTGGGAGTGCCGGGAAGAACCTCGCTTTTCATGCTTACACTTAGACACAAGGCGGGGTCGCCAGGGTTCGCAGATATTGAAGAAAGCAGCCGATGACCCTGGGTCCCCACATAACTCACGGTTAGCAAGTCTGATCGAGTTATTTGGTGTTCGATGGAGAGTTCGTATTCTTCTGCATAAGGCAGACGATTCTTGTTGTAAAAAGCCGGCGAACTGCCGATGGTACCGAAAGCATTGTAGAACTCAGTCAGGTTGTCGTAGGGAGACCCGCTCGCAGGATGCGAGGCGGAGAAGTGTTTCGGAGGCGGATTTACCGGGAAAAGATTCGTGCAGGGAGCGGGGACGCAGGTTCCGGCTGCTCGCGGTATGAACGGCGACGCGAAAGTCGGCTCTCCAGGACCACTGTAATTGCCGAATGGAGCGTCTCCGATTTCGTTAAAGTCTGTGGCGCCTTCAAAGGTGTTATAGAAGATGCCATAAGCGACACGGATGCTTGTAGAACCGGGGCTACCCAGGATTTTGCCAAGCCAGCCGTCATGCTCTCCAAATGAATAGGCAAGTCCCAGTCGTGGAGCGAAGTTATTCCAGCGGGTAGGCGCAAGCGTACTGGGAACGCCTGGATCACCCGGGAAAACCCAGCCCAGTGGCGAGCCTGGGAAGACCACAGATTGCTCGCCAGGAATCAGCGTCTGAAATTGGCCGTACTTTACGGCAAACGGCGAGCTGACGTCGTAGCGAAGACCATAATTGAACGTCAGATTCGATTTGACGCGCCAGCTATCCTGGGCGTACAGGCCGAAATAGAAGTTGTGCCCGTACGAGGGATACGACTGGCCCTGAACATACTGGCTGGGTGCGCCCAAGAGGAAATCGGCAAAATCACTTCCTGTTTCGCTTGAACAGCAACTGAAATTGCTCCCGAAGAAGAAATTGCCATTGGAAACGTTGTCAATCAGGTCTTCTTCGAGCTGGTCGTAGTGATACTGGCCTCCGAATTTCAGCGAGTGGGTACCGATGATTTTGCTATAATTGTCCAATACCTGGTAGATGTTTTCGATGAGACCATTCGGACGGCTGGGTACTCCAATGACAAAATCGTTGAAATCAACTTCTGGAACACCTTCGAGCGAGGGTACTAGTGGAAGGATGCCGGGGGCGCCGTTCGCACCGGAGGCGAACCCCAAAGAAGAGAGAGTGACTCCCTTTCCGCCGGATGGCTGGTTGAAGAGTGTATCCAAGCGGAAAAACCCCACGCGAAATTCGTTCACTGACGCAGAACTAAATGTTTTGGTGTCTCCAAGGTTGACATTGTAGGTCTGGCCCTTTCCATCCACAGCGAACCCAGGATACAGCGGCGCATTCGACGGCCAATACGGATCAATCCTGTTATAACGGTCCCAATAAAAGTAAGCCGTCAGGAGCCCGAAGTCCGTGTTCGCGTCGCCTCGTCCGCTAAATTTGTTGTCACTAAGATTTGTTGCACCTGAATTCGTTGTGTAGGTCGGCAGCCCTGTCTGCGCGTCAACTCCGTTCGCCGGCAGAATGTATGGCAGAAGGTTAGTCGCGATTGGGCTAAATCCCGTGGGCGATAGCATCGCATTTGGGAAAACACACTGGGCTGAAGTGACGCATGGCGTGGGACTTGTAAAGTAATAGGGTTCGCCGCTCGTCACCGGATAACCAAGTTGAGTGGTTAGTTGGTTAGCCCATGCGGTTCCATTCACAAAGGTAGCTGGTGCGCCCGTTGCGGTAACGAAACTACTCGCCACAGATGAGAGGTTTCCGCCTTCCAATGCCGCAGTCGGCGCTCCTATAATGCGCTGGGTCTGTCCCTGTATTACTCGGTTTCCCTGATAATCACCGAAGAAAAATATTTTGTCCTTTTTGATCGGGCCGCCGAATGTGCCGCCGAATTGATTTTGGTGATAGGCGCCACGCTGTCCTTTATCAAAATAGTTCGCGGCGTCGAAATCGGTATTTCGCAAGAATTCGAAAAGATTGCCATGGTATTCGTTCGTCCCGGACTTGGTGACTACGTTGATCTGGCCGCCGGAATAGTTGCCGTACTCCGCGTCCGCGTTGTTCGTTAGAATACGAAACTCCGCGAGAGAATCGAGATTGGGTATTGCCCCAGCGCCGGAGTACCCTGTTTCCTGCACCAATATCCCATTCAGAATAAAACCGTTGGCCGCCTCGCGCATTCCGTTCACAGAAACCGCGCCGGAATTCAAATCGCCGGATACTAATGGAACGGCAAAGCCCGCGGATATGAACGGACCCGCGAAGGCTCCGGTCATTTGTGAGGCCGTCTGCGCGACGCCAGGCTGCAAACTCAGAAGATCGGTATAGCTACGGGTGACCAACGGCACATCGGTCATCTGAGCTTAAGACTTCAACTTTCTCGGTGGCTTGCCCGACCTGCAACGCTACGTCAATTACTAGAGCGTCGTTCACATTCAGGACAATTCCGGTCTGAACGTACGATTTGAATCCAGCCTGGGTTACGGTAATCGAATACTTTCCGAGCGGAAGTTCTTGGAACGAGTAGAACCCTTGGGTGTTCGTGGACACCGTGGTGGTCACCGCTGTATCCAGGTTGGTGGCGACGACCGTGGCGCCAGCGATCACTGCGCCGCTGGGGTCGGTAACGGTCCCGGATATGCTGGCCGTGGTTCCGGCAATGAGTGTCCCCCCGGTTAACAGCGCGAGTGCAAACGCAAGAATGCCCAAACACATGGCCAACCGTGAAATTCTCATCACACCCCCCGATTTACGAGCGTTCGATTTTTTCGCCCCGGCACGAATCGTTGCTTTCGCAGCGACCGCTTCTACCTTCCCCGGCGTACTTTTAGCGACGAAATAGGTTTGCTTCTAACCGCTTATAGTGTTGGAAAGGCTTATAATGTAGGGACAATCCTTTGTCAAGAGATCTTTCGAGATCCTGTGAACCCGAGAAATATTCGATCGAAGTCAAATAGATGCGCGGGAACGATCATCTACATCACAATTGCTATACTTCGTCTTAATAGCTTTCACATCATTGAACTTCGTTCCGCTTTATTGAATTTCGTGATCCTTAAACTATCGATCGTTGAAGGCTCGCTGTTTTAATGGAAAGGGCGGCAAAATTGGCTGGGGCACAAGCTTGGCACTGTCTTGATAACCGTTTAGACCAAGCGCAGGTATTGCTACATTGGCGCTGGAGATAGATAGGCGGGAACATTAGAAAGCAAAAGAAAACGCCGGGTTAAAATTCCAGCATAGCTTCCGGGACTGGCGTGGTTTGTCCCAGTTGGGGACGTCC
Organism: Candidatus Acidiferrales bacterium; assembly: GCA_050012395.1. Taxonomy (GTDB): domain Bacteria; phylum Acidobacteriota; class Terriglobia; order Acidiferrales; family UBA7541; genus Palsa-295. Next base: position 148,253 of record JBEKHG010000006.1, on the reverse strand, counting down.
GGCGCGAATCGACACGTCCCGGTTCGCGCTGCTCGCTAACCAGTCGATGCAGCGCGCTCTTGAAGTCTACCCGCTGGATATTGCGGATGAGGTTTGTTCCCTTCCGCAAACTCTGTTGAGTCGCTAAGGGTATCAGGGGCACACATAAACCGGTTGGTTGCCCTCCTGGCTTTTGGCGTCGATATTATGATTGCCTTTGCTATCGACAGTACAACCGTCCGGGGGCGCTCCTAATGGCGTCTCGATTATTTTCGTCGCCACCAGAGAAGGAGCGGTAAGCCCGGGAAGGGTCGCCGAGAGTTGCCCTTTATCCGTGTTGGCGCTAATTTGGATTTGGTCAGAGGACACTCTGCGGGTGCATTTCAAAATCATCCCTGAGGAATCGATGGTCGAGCCGACATTTACCGGAGGCGTGCAGTCGGCGGTATTGGGGGTGAGTGTAAAATCCCGTATGTGTACCGTCTCCTCTGCCTCTAGCTTAACTGCGAATTGTAAAGGGTCCCGAGTCAGTTCGATCACCGCCTGCGGCTGGCCTTTACTGTTGGAAAGGCAAGCCTGCCAGGCCGTTTTCATTCCCTGGTCCGCGGTGTTCACAATTCGCGAAAATTTATCCAGATTTCTTTTGTCCGCAAAATTCACGGTCTGCAGTGCAGCTTGATAGCCTCGCCAATCGGAATCTCTGGAATGTCCGCCAATTTGGTTCGGAATATCGTCTATCTTCACACCCATCTCGCGCGCGGCATTCAGAGCTTTTGCATAACTGTCCAACGAATTCTCAGAGAGCCAGTTCACAAAGGCTCGGGTCCTGTTCTCCAGCGAATCCGTGGGAGCGCTTCGAAAGAGGCCGTGTTGACTGATATCAGAACAATCGCTTTGAGCAAATACCAGGGCGGGAACGGACGGCACCAGGAGAAACAATAAAGCAATTCGACAGACTCGCATTGATTTCATGGCGGCCTCCTTATTTTTGACGCTCTTATCTGCCAAGAAGTGACATACCCAGGCTGTTGCCCCCCGTACCTTTCGATGCGTAGGATTATCTGTTAATTTTGTTTATCGCCGAACATGCCGGTAAACGAAGACACACCGCTGTTGCGTGCGGGTGAACAGATCATCAATGGAAACTGCAGTTCGTCAGCAACAGCGGGCGACTATTGAGTGTGTCGACCAGCGGTTCGAAAGCACCGACGCAAGGACTCAGTTGCGGAGCCCTTGCGCTGCCGAGTGACGAGAGAACTTTAGGTTCGCGGCGCGGCTATGCTGACGGATGCTTCAGGATGTCCGCCAAAGCTTGCAAGCGCTTGGAGTCAGCCGGACTTTTCGCTATGGCGGCGCTCTTATCGAGAGATGGCGCCATGCGCTTCAACTTCGCGAGATCACTCTTGCTCATGTGCGAAGTTTCGGCGGCGTCAATCGCCGTGCGCAGAGCTGCGATGCGGTCCGCGGGCAGAGCTTGCGAGCGCTCTAACTGATCTAGGTAAGCCTTTGCCACGACCAACTGCGCGGGCCAATCGATCTTCTGCTGGTCCTGAACGTTGAGCTCAGAGACCCGAACGGATTTCGCCGCATCGATTTCGTTCTGGGTGAGGAATTTGGTTGGCGTCAGTTCAAAAACGTCCAGGCCGCGCGCGATTTCTGAACCGTAGATGTTGCCGTTGTACCAGTAGGCCGACCAATCGCCGCCAAGAATAAGCGTCTTGGGATCGATCGGGCCGCGGTCGAAGTAGGCGATCTCAAAAGGGTGAGACGCGTCGGTGAAGTCCATCACCGAGATGCCGCCCTGGTACCAGGCTTGTACTTCGATATCGCGGCCGGGAACCGGGACGAGTGAACCGTTATGCGCGACGCAATTCTCGGTGTCGCTCTGCGCGGCGGGAAGTTTGTAATAGCTGGCGAAGGTCAGTTTGTCGTCTTTCAGGTGGAAGATGGCATCCGCGCCCCACTTGTTGGGGTCGTTCGGACGGCAGCGTGCACCTAGTCCGCCGCCCCATTCGTCGGTAAAGACGACTTTCTTTCCGTCATTTGAAAACGAAGCTGAGTGCCAGTACGAGTAGTTCGGATCGTTGACTGCGTCAACGCGCTTCGGATGCACGGGATCTTTGATGTCGAGGAGGATGCCGTTCCCTGAGCATGCGCCGGCTGCAAGGCCGATGGCGGTGTACACGGTGATGTCGTGACATTGGTCGCTGTCGGTCGGCTTCTTCTCCTCGGCGTCTTTGCCGTGGCTGCCGCCGTTGCTGAGACCGTTGAGGGCGCCAGTGCGTGGATCGATAAAGACGCGAGGGCTTGAGACAACTTTTGCGTCCTGCGGGGCGGCGACCGGAACTTTGATTACTTCGATGCGAAACAGCGCGGTGTTTGGGTCCTTATCCGGCGCTTCGTTAGAGCAACCCGCGAGTTCTTCGGGCTGACGGACGAACGATGTTCCGGAGACGTAGATGTAAACATTGTTCTTATCGTTAGGATCGAGCACCAGCGTGTGGGTGTGGGAGCCGCGGCAAGTCTGCACGGCTGCCACTTGCTTGGGATTTTTAATGTCCGAAATGTCGAAGATTCGCACGCCGCGGAAGCGATCTTTTTGCGCTGCGGGCGGGTGACGCTCCTTTTCATGTCCGGGGGCCGGTGGAGGTTCGGGCGGAAAACCTTGCGTGCCGCAATCGAGGCGGCCGTTGGGCATCTCGACTGACATGAACAGCAGGTTTTTGTACACGGAGACATCGCCTTGGCCGCCCGGGCACACCATCGAAGTTACTAACGCGGCTTGTGCGGGATTGGAGATGTCGTAGATATTTACGCCGTAAAAATTTCCCTGGAAAAGGTGGTCGCCTTGGAAGGCGAGGTCGGAATTGGCGAAAGCGAGTTGGGCGATTTCCAGTTGAAGCGATTTCGGCATTTTCGAGGCATTACCCAGACCCAGTTGGTGAATCGTATTCTCAACTTTCGGATCGTCAGGATCCGTGGTGCCGAGTTGAAAGGCGTCGGGCTTCTTGAGCAGAAGAAGGTGCTTCATACCCATGGACACTTCTCCGGCGTCATACATCCCGGGGGTCAGACTGAAGCGCGGATCGTTTGCGTCTGACCCGGTCATACCCGGTGGAAGCGGCGGAGCCGGCTTCGGGGCAAACGGATTACCGTCGTCAGCGTCCGGTGTTTTTGCGGCATCCGGCGCCTTGTTGGCATCCGGCGCGGGGGTGGAAGACTGAGGTGCCTGCTTCTGCGCTTGTATCGCGCTTACACTGAAAAATAAAACAATTGCAGCCACGCCGGCGAGACGGAAAGCAACACGCTGCACTCGGTTCATCATTTCTCCTTTGATTTCTTGACCAACATGGATTGCATGATTCTGATCTCGGCGCGTTGCCCGCTGTCCACATCGGTGGCGAAGTTAAACACGTCGGCGTCTTGTCCCGCGCCTGGCGTGTCGAAGAGTTCCTTCACCATTATCAGCGCGCCATTGTGATGCTGGATCATTCCCAGCAGAAATAATTTATCGAATTCGGGCCCTTTGGCGTTGCGGAGGGCGTCCATCTGTTCGGGCGTGAGCATGCCGGGCATCAGCGGCGTCGACTGACCTGACTTATCCATGTCCGGCATGCCGGGCATGGCCATCGAAATGGGTTCGCCACGAGCGACTAGCCAGCGGCGCATCAGCTTGATTTCGTCGGACTGCGAGCTGCTGATTCGCGCACCCAGCGAGCGCAAATCTTTATTTTCCGTGTGCGAGGGGATGAGAGCTGTCATTTCCACGGCTTGCGAATGATGCATGATCATGCCTTGCATGAACTCCACATCGGCTTCTGACCATTGCGGCGGCGTGGCTCTAGTGGAAGGTGGAAGAGTTTTCGTCGGCTTTCCTGGCGCGCCGGGCTGCACTATGACCGGTGTCGAGGTGGAATCATTCTGTTGCGCGCGTGGGGGAGAAGAAAAGAAACCTGCGCTCGCAGCAGTGAGCATGGCGCACACTACTGCAAATCTAATTGCACGACCGAGGATGTGCTTGCGGGCCGAGCAGTGACGATTCGAGTTCAGTGCAGAGCTGCACATTTTCAGTTTTCTCATACTAAAAACTAACGGCAAATCACGAGACACAGAAATGCTGCCCACTCGCAAAGTCTTCCAGGAATTATTACCAAACCCGGGCAGGCGGGCATAGCTCGAGGAGCCGCATGCGACCGGCTACAGAATATCACTTGCTGTCTTTTTTTGCCGAATCGTTCGTGGATACAAGCCTACCCGGGCAGAAGCGAGACGCGAGCGATCCAGACTTCGCCGGCTAGCTTGTTGTCGAACTTGTGGCTGGCGGGGCGGACGACTCTTACGATTAGAAGGCGAGTGTTGGCTGGGGTCTTAAATTCCAATTCTTGCAGCGACCAATCGGAAGTGCCGGTTACGTTTTCCGTAGAGATGGAAAGTCTCTTCGGATTGGCGGCCTTGGTTGATGCATCTACCAATTCTGCCGGGTCATAGGCGTCTTCTAGGACGAATCTGGGACCATTATCGGTGGTGATTCGGTCGGCGCGCATGTAGGCGGAAAATTTGTAGCGCGTGTTGGGCGTTACGGGGGCGTATTGAAGGATGTGTGCATATTCCAAATTCTGCGTGCCGTCGAACTCGATGCGCAGGGATTTGCTGCCTTCGAACGGTGTGGATGCGTCCACAGTAGCGGTGGCTCCAGGCACAGGGATGATGCGCCAATCCAGGCCACCGTTTAGCGGCGCGAAGGTGAAATTTCCGTTGTTGACCAAGCTGGGCTTGGATTCGCGAGCGCCGATTTCCTGAGGGAAACGAGTGGCGAGGGCGGCCCAGGCTTCGTTGAGATGGTCCACGTCCTTGTGCTGGATCAACGCGTCGAGGTAAGGGAAGGTACGCGCGGGATCAAAAGGAGAGTCTAATTTGAGCAGGTTGGCCCAGGTTTGGGCGGCGGGGTCCATGCGGTTGTTCTCGACTTGGAAATCGAGATAGTCCAGCAATACAGGTGCGCAACGCGGGAGCATTTCCTGCAGGATTCGTTGGTTGTCGCCGGTCGCGTTGGCGGCGAGGGAAAATACCCGGCGTTCCTCGCTGGGGTCTTCGAGCAGGACCTCATTCAGCGCCTGGAGTGCGTCTGAAATTTTTCCGGCACGGACGTAGAAGTTTGCAATCTTCCAATTGATCTCCGGCGAGTTGGGGAAAAGGGCGTGAGCGCGGGTGAAGGCGCGGAGAGCGTCATTTTTGCGGCCGGCCCACTCATAAGCTGATGCGAGATCGGCCCGGTAGAAGGCATTGTAAGGGCTTAGTTCTGTGGCTATCTGGCAAAGGCGGACGACCTCGGCAGGATTTCCTCCGGTGGCGTAGAGGTGAGTGAGGGTGGCGAGTGCGTCATAATATTCAGGGTTTCCCGGATCCCATTTGATCGCCGTTTGAATCGCTTGAGGAGTGCCCTTTCGAAAGTACCACGTCGCAATTCCCTGTCGTACGGCGAGGAACATGCAGTAGAGCAGGCAGATTACAAAAAAGGTGCGCAGGGGCAAGTTCAACGTATATTTATTGCGCAACTTTCTTTCCCGCGGTGAGTTTAGACATTGCGAGTTTCAGTTTGGCTCGCGGCCGCAGTAACACGTCAGAAATACTGACGTGCGAAACTTCAAGCGCCGGTGAAGCCAAGCGAGACACGATATCACCGGCGTTGGCGTTCGAGATGGAAATGTTAGTGGAAGGACGCATGTCTGATCGAAGGACTTTTCTAATCCAGGGCGTTTTGGTCTTAAGCGGAATTAGTGCGGGGACTTTTACCCCGCTGGAGGCGGCGATGAACGTGCGAGGGCGGCGAGACCTTTTGACTGCGGTGTCCCCGGCTGCGATGGCGACGGCCGGTACGATACCGCAGGATCCGGTAGTGGGATTCGGGTGGGAAATTGTGAACATCAATAATAATGGCGCGGATGTTTTCTTCGAGGTGCGCGACACGATGATCCTGAACACGATCAATGTGGATGTGTCGTTCATGATCACCAGCGCGCCGGCTCAAGCAGGATTCGCAGAGATATTGTGCGATGGAGGCGTTTCGCGCGGAGCCAAGCCGACTTTCAACACTTCTCCTGCTGCGTACTTGAATCTACCGCCGAGCGCGAATTTCGGAGAGTTGACGCCACACAATCCGAACAAATTAAACATTGGATTGGGCGGTGTGGTTCAGGATTTATTTTTTAACGTAATCTTGAAGACCTGGGTGCCAGGGGATGGGACGGGCGGCTACACTTCGCGGCAAGTGTACGCGCAACCTTCATTGGCGCTGAATAAAGGCGACTACCTGATGTTCCACATGGACCATGCGGGAGTTGGCGGAGATGTGGAGATGCAAGCGGTACTGCAATATACCCTGGTTTAAATTTTCGGGAGAGCTTCAGAGCTTGGCCCGAACTTGTGTGACGGATTGTTCCAAAAAAAAACAAAAGCCCCGTCTCCTTTTAAGAGGAAGGGGCTTTCGTGTGCGCAAACTGGGATGAAGCGCGACTTTAGAGTACGAGCTCAATTGCGAGTCGAACTTGTGGATGCGCCAAATCGATCAGGTAGTATTGCCCATCGATGAAGTCAACGTAGAACTCATCGTCGTAACCCCAACCAACCGGCCATGCTTCGGTCCAACCGAACCAGTAGCCACCAAAGTTGAAACGATACTGTCCGCTCACCATCTGTGGATGACCAACATGGAAGGCGTGCGAGCGCCCAAAGTGCGAATGGAATTGAGCGTCGGGAATGCGGCCGTTCTCGACGGGACCGTGCTTTACAGTAGTCTTTGTTTCGGTCTGCGTGCGCGTTTCAGTGCGTTCTTCCGGGCGGACCTTGTTGTCATCTCGCGGAGCCTTCTCATCTTTGGGCTTCGCTTCCGACGGCTTGGCTTCGTCGTGGGGCGGTTTGGCCTCTTCGGCGGGTTTTGTTCCCTGATCGTGCGGCTCCGCAGGCTTAGCGTCCTGTGGATGCTCGTCTTGTGCGCGCAATGCAGGAGCCGAGATGCAGAACAACAGGAACATGGCAATGGTACCGAGAATAGTGCTTATAAATCGTACTGTTTTCATCTGTATCGCCTCCATTAAGAATTAGGCAGCGTTCGCTGCACAATCTTTACAAAACAGCCGGCCCGAATTTCTGAGCCTTTTGTTTAGATGATTTTCGCTTGGAAAGAGTGACATTCACGAAGCGGGGAGTTCGAGTTCGTGTCGCAACTGTAGAGCCCGTGCCTCAAACAATTTTGGCGGATTATTTTGCGCGGCTATTTTGAGTTAACGGATGCGGCCGACAATTTTGCAGCGGCGGATGAAACCAGAGCGGCTTCGTCCTGAAGCGCGGCAGCAGCGCGACGCAGGGCGTCGTCAGCCTGCTTCCAATTTTTTTGTTCGATGGCTTCGCGGACGGCCGGGATGGCTTTGGCTTCGTAACCGGTGTAAACGCCGGGAGCGTAGATTTGATGTTTGTACCAAAAACGGCCGGGCAGGCCTTCCGGCGACGTTAGTTTTCGTTCGCTCTGAATCAGCATGGCGTTGATTTCGGAGATTGAAGAGGACGCTAGTGCCCTGCCGCCATTTGCTTCGGCGGCGTCGAGAGCTTTTTGGTAATCGGCGGCGCTGCGTGAAAGTGCGTCAGCGCTATTTTGAAGCGGAGCGAAATTCAGATAAGGGGGGACGTCCTCCTTCCTGGGCGGAAAATACGGCTTCTTGGGATCGGCGCTGGCGGTGAAAACGCCTTCGTCAATTTCCAGATTGCGTTCGCGAATATCGTCTCGGAGTTTGGTAGAAAAGGTTTGGAGCCCGTGGACGTAGGTCTGAACGGTGTCGGCAAAATCGGAGAAGTCATAGGGCAACAAATCGGCGTCGGCGAGACGCATTACCGTGGAACCGGCCACCTGCGCGAGCGCGCGGCCGTAAGTGAAGTCGGTATCGGCAAAATGGGTGTACCAATAAAAGTCGTCATAGATGGAATGGTAGATCCCGCCACCGTCTTCACCGCCAAAGGACATGTCCACGACGGCGATGCCGAGGAAATTCTGGAAAGAAGCGTGGTCGGAGCCGCCGCCGGAAATTCCAATGCGAAGGTCGCGGCGCTGGCGCAGCTCCTGGCGGTCCTCGGTGGAAGTAGCTTCGTCGAGACTGTGAAGCTGCCAGCGTTTCCAAACGGAAAGTTGAGTTTCGGGATCCTGGACATCGCGGGTGACGTCATTTACGAGCCTTTCCAGAGTATGCGAACCTTCAGCGTCGAAAAATCCACGTCCATTTGAATCTGAATTGATGTAGGCGACGGCCTTTTTGCGAAGTTCGTCTGCGTGCGTTTCTACCCATTCTGTGGAACCGAGCAAGCCGGGCTCTTCGCCATCCCAGGCGCAATAAATGATGGTGCGCTTGGGCTTCCAGCCGGATTTGACCAGGGTGCCAAGCGAACGTGCTTCTTCCATCAGGACCATCTGGCCGGAAATGGGGTCCTCGGCGCCGTTGACCCAGGCGTCGTGATGATTGCCGCGAAGGACCCACTCGTCGGGATATTGCGAACCAGGAATTTTTGCGATCACGTCGTATAGCGGCTTGATATCCCAATTCGAAAAAACTTTCAGATGAACTTTTCCGGGGCCAGGGCCGAGACGATAGGTTAATGGCAGGCCTCCGCGCCACTTGCCTGGAACGACAGGGCCTTCGATGGAAGCGAGCAAGGGTTCAGCGTCAGCATAAGAAATCGGGAGCACGGGAATTTTTGTGATCGTAGGAGCGTCTTTGATGGGAAGACGCTTGGCGTCAGCAGTGGCGCCAACCCCGGGCGTAAGCGGATCGCCCATGAATTCGGTGCTGTCCTGCACGCTGCCGCGCTGCACTCCGTCTCTCGGGCGATAGGGGCCAGCGGGATAGGTTACCCCTGGGGAATAACCGTCATCGCGCGGGTCGGAATAAATGATGCAGCCGATGGCGCCGTGTTCTGCGGCGACCTTGGGTTTAATTCCACGCCAGGAGTGGCCATAACGGGCGATGACGATGGCGCCTTTTACCGAGACACCGTTGCGCTCGAGAGTCAAGTAGTCCTCGGGGACGCCGTAGTTGACGTAAACGAGCGGGCCGGTGACGTCACCGTCGGCTGAATAGGCGTTGTAAGTGGGAAGCTGCTCGGATTGCTGATTCGAAGTGGGATCTTCGGGCACGGCTGGTTCCTGAAGTTTGGCGACAAAGTGCGGGCCGCCGGCCACGAGCTCGACCAGGCGTTCTTTGGGGGTAGGAAAAAGAACGTTGAAGGATTCTATGTGGGCGTCGAGGCCAAATTCTTTGAACTTCGAGAGAATCCATTCGGCATTGTCTTTGTCATAGGGCGAGCCGACGTTGTGAGGATGCGCGGAAAGGCGTTGCATGTAGGCGCGAAGATTGGTTGGGTCGGGCGTGGCGCGGTATTTCTGTTCCCAGTCGCGTTCGGTGCGAGAAGATTCAGCGGAGTAGCCGGCGAGCGGGGTGTCATCTGCAACAACATATGTGACGGCGGCTACGAGCGGAGTTGTGAGCAAGAAGATTCCTGCGAGCGCTTTGCGATTCATGGTCCCTCGATTCGGGCCATATTCTGCCTGAAGGTTGGAGCGAAAGAAACATCGCAAACCAGGGAAGGTTGGGCAGAGACCGTCGAGCGAAAGCAATTGCGCGATGCCTAAGAAAAGCAGGCCTATCGAAAGATGCGAATTATATAAATTCCCCAGAGCGGTAACTTCCGATGCGGTTGTTAATCTAACTTGCAGGAGGGCAGACAATGCCAACGAAAAAAAGTTCGCGAAGGAAATACGGGAAAGCTGCAGGTAAGAGCGTGAAGAGCGCGATGCACCGAGAAAAGCGCGGCACGCTTTATTCCGGTAAGGGCGGAAAAGGCGGCAAAGTGACTTCGCGCAAGCAAGCCATCGCGATCGGACTTTCGGAGGCGCGAAAGAAGGGCGCGAAAGTTCCGCGGAAATCGAGTTAGTTGAAAAAGGGAACGCGAGCGCCAGAGCACACGGCGCGCCCGCGTACTGGCACTTTCCGGGACATCCGCGGATGACCGGTGCATCCTTTTGCAACACCTTCGCCTCTAAAAGCGGTACGGACGTACCATTGCGAGGCGAGTGTGCCGATGTAGAATTTGTGCGCTATGGCCACAAGGCCGCAATGCGCGCAGCTAGAACAGCTCCGGGAAGAGATCCTTACCACGTTTCAACAGGCGAGGAAAATTCGAAGGTCGAGAGACCTGTCGTTTTCCGAAGACTCCGAGCTGACGCGGGGCGAGCACAAGAAAATTGATGAGCTGGTGAGACATCTGCTGACCGGGCACGATGGCAAACCCTGTCCGGCTGGTGACAGGCCGATCGTAGGCGGACCAAAGCGCGCCGACTTCTTCCGTAACAATCCTGCCGCTTGAATTTAACTTGCTAGAAATATAAGCAGGTCTGAGCCCGGTGAGGAAAAAACTACCGGGCATCGGGAATTATTTCGCTTGGAGCTCGCTAGAATTGCGTGTTTTTCAGCGTGAGGATCGGCCTGGGGCACGAGCTTAAGTCTAAATGCCGTATTTTTGGCAGCTTCGGACTTCACTAACAAAGCACATTTAGAAAAAAAGCGAACATTGGATGGCGGAGCGGCACAGTCATTGCTTGGACCCCTAATGAAATCAATCTCCTGGGGATGGGCCAATGCAAAAAACTTTCGCCGTAATTAATAATGAACAAAAACTAATGGAAGTACGGCTTTGGCAAGCTGTGATAGTGACAACGATTCAGGAATGGATCTCCGGGCCGCTTCGACGCAAGCGTGAAGCGGAAGAATATCTCTTTAAGGACCAGCGGGACTTTCCGATGGTGTGCCAGTCGGCGGGGCTGGACGTTGGGCAGTTGCGCACGAAACTTGCGCGGCTGAAGCCGGCGGAAGAAAGCGAAGCCTGCAGATTAAGGCAAATCTGGGGCACGATGCTGCCGCAACAGTAAGCTGTTCCTGGAGACACAAAAACTCGAACAGAGCTTTTTACGCCTCGATGTGTCCGCTCGCCTTGGAATTCCCCGGTAATTTTTTCTGGACATCGGAAGTTGCTCAAGCGAAGCTACTTCAGAGCGTTACCTCCGAAGTTGAATGTCGGTGCGTGTCGTGTTATCTCAACGCGAGGGAATTGAGTGGCGAATCTGCGCATTGCGAGCATGGTGGGAGCGCGGCCGAACTTCATGAAGATCGCGCCGATCGTTCATGAAATTCAGCGGACTCCTGGGATCGAGCACAGGCTGGTTCATTCGGGACAGCACTACGACCAGCAAATGTCAAAGTCGTTTTTTGAGGAATTGCACATACCGGAGCCGGACGTAAATTTGGAGGTTGGGTCGGGGAGCCACGCGTGGCAAACCGCGGAGGTGATGAAGCGATTCGAAGCGGTGGTGCTGGAGTGGAAGCCGGACGTGGTGATGGTGGTGGGCGATGTGAACTCAACTTTGGCGGCGGCATTAGTGGCGTCGAAACTGGGCGTTGCGGTGGCTCATGTGGAAGCCGGTCTGCGCAGTTTTGACATGAGCATGCCGGAAGAAATCAATCGCAAATTGACGGACGCAATTTCGGATTTGCTGTTTGTTACTGAGCAAAGCGGGATTCAAAACCTGCGAAAAGAGGGCGTTGGGCAAGAGAAGGTTTTCTTCGTAGGCAACGTGATGATCGATTGTCTGATGGAACACAGGAAAATTGCGGAGAAATCTGAGATTTTGCGGCGGCTTGGTTTGCAGAAAGACAACGCCAAGGCGGCGGCTTATGGCTTGCTGACTCTGCACCGGCCGAGCAATGTGGATGATCCCGCGGTTTTGCGCGATATTCTTTCGACGATTGCCACACTCGCCGAGAAAATGCCGGTATTTTTTCCGGTGCATCCGCGTTCGCTGGAACGAATTCGCCAGTTCGGACTTGGATCTTATCTGGCGGAGGAGAAATCGGGCGCGGCGGCGCGTGGGATTGTGCCGCTGCCTCCGCTGGGCTATTTGGATTTTCTGCACCTGATGCATCATGCGCGGCTGATATTGACCGATTCTGGGGGCATCCAAGAGGAGAGCACAATTTTGGGCGTTCCCTGCCTGACGCTTAGGGAAAATACGGAACGTCCGGCCACCGTGGAGCAAGGGACGAATCAAATTGTCGGGCGGGATCCGAATAAAATTCTGGCAGCCGCAGAGCGAGTGCTGGGGACCGAACGACGCCCCGTTCAGGCTCCGGAACTATGGGACGGACACGCGTCTGAAAGAATCGTGAAAGTTCTGTTGGGAAAATTCCGGCCGGGCTTGCTTGAAAAGTCCGCGCCAGAATCCTCACGCAACGATAGCAAATCCTGAACTCGCAGCTACGAAGTTCCCTTTCGTCGGTGGAGAGCAAAATGTATACGATTTCCAGGAATAACAAATGAGTGCAAGGTCTGCTACACTTTTCTTCCCTATTCCGGGGTAGTGCAATTGGTAGCACGCCAGCCTTTGGAGCTGGTTATCCTGGTTCGAGTCCAGGCCCCGGAGCCATATTCTTCCGATGGCGAAGCCTCGCGGTGCTGCAAAACTCAAGATGCTAATAGTGCGGCTGCTTATTCTGTAATGCTTGCGGAAAGTGCGACGAGGCTCTAGTCTATGCGCCAGCATGCCGAGCGCAGCGGAGATTACGCCACAGTTTCTGATCCTTGGAGTGATCTGGTATATCGTTTTCCTTTTTTCCACGACTTGCCACGAAGGCGCGCATTCGCTGGCCGCGAAATTGGGCGGAGACACAACGGCATTTCACGGCGGACAGGTAACGCTGAATCCGATTCCGCATATACGACGGTCACCGTTTGGCTTGGTGGTGGTACCGATCATTTCATATTTTTTGGCGCACTGGATGATTGGGTGGGCCAGCGCGCCCTACGATCCGGCGTGGCAGCAGCGCTACCCGAGGCGCGCCGCGTGGATGGCTCTGGCGGGGCCTGCGGCGAACTTCACGCTGGTGATCCTTTCCGCGCTGGGGATTCGCGTTGGAATATTACTGGGATATTTTCACATGCCGGCGTCGGCGGGCTTCACGCGTATTACGGAAGCTTCCGGGCCGGGGATAGCGGGGTTCGCGGCTACCTTTCTGAGCATTATTTTCCTGCTGAACCTTTTGCTGGGGACGTTCAATCTTTTGCCGGTGCCTCCCTTGGATGGAAATACTGGGATTACTTTGTTCATGAGCGAAGGGACGGCACTAAAGTTTCTCAATTGGTCGCATAGCCAGGGATTCGGAATGCTGGGTTTGCTGCTGGCTTGGTATTTATACGATGAAATGTTTCCCTACATCTTCAAGTTTGCCTTGGCTGTGCTGTATCCGGGCTCGCACTGGGGCTAGAGATACCGCTTCCTTGATACTTTCTTTTTCGACCTGACTCAAAAGCGAACAGATGTTTCGATAAACGCGTTGCGCGCAGAGGAAATATGCTTACACAGGATCTAAGTCTTTCCGTACCCGCGCGCCGGGACGGGAATCTTTGGCATCGCTTCTGCAATGATAAAGGCGCAGAGGCGAGCATGCATTCGTCATTGGACGGGCCAAACAGCTATCGAGTGGAAGTTTCGGGTTGGGATTTACGAGAACTCTTCTTCGTGGAAAAGACGATGTTTCAGTGGACTGATTCCGGCGAAAGGAGTGTGGGTCTGATGTCCCGGTTGCGGGAAGGCTGCGTGGTGTTCGTTCGCTTGATTCATGCATTCGCTGAAAATGCCAACTTCCCGGTGGCCTACCGGGTGTTGAGCATTACGTCCGGCGACGGGGATGGGCGAGGATGCGTGCGGCTCGTTCAGTTGCATCCGCACTACGAGAGTAATCATGAGGATCGGGCTTTAGCTGAGGCGGTGGAAAGTGGAGACTCGCCGAAGCGGATGAACTAGTGGATGGACGGCCAAGAGGCGAGGGACATTAGAAATTCCTCAGAGTAGTTCCGCAATGAAATTGCTCTACCGATTTGGGATTCGATTAGACGTAATTGAAACACGCTCTAAACTCGCCGGCCCCCCCGCACTAAACTTTGCTTTTGTCCATTTAAAGGCAACAATCCACGGCTTTTAATCGCCCGCTGACGCATTAGTTTTAATCTGAACTTCTTCGCAGTGGCGGCCGTGGAACCGTGTGGCGAATTGGCACGGGCCTTGCCTATACGTTGAATCATGCTAGCCGTCGAAGAAAGACCGGTAATTGAAGCAGCCCGTAAGAATCTCTCCGTATGCGTGTTGGATGAACAATCCAATCAAGCGGAGTTGACCTCAACGCGATTGCAGAAGGCCGGCTTTCCCGCTATGGGAACAACGCATCCGGAAGAAGCGTTGCAAAGCGTGAGAGCGGGAGCGTGCCGGGTAGTGGTTGCCGATGTGAAGACGCCAGGGACGGACGGGTTGAAGTTCTTGGAGAAGACTTTACAGTGCGACCCGGGAATGTTCGTGGTGCTGGTGACGGGTTATTACTCCGTGGATGCGGCGATTGAAGCGATCAAGCACGGAGCTTATGACTATCTTTGCAAGCCGGTGAACTACGAACGGCTGCTGAAAGCGCTCGACGATCTGGCGGAGCGATTCACGCAGCGGTCACAGATTCGCGACCTGGAAGACAAACTTCTGGACAATCTGCTTTTTCACGGCATCGTGGGCCGCAGTCCGGCGATGTTAGAAGTGTTTGACCTGGCCAGCAAAATCGCGCGGCACTATACAAACGTGCTAATCACGGGTCCCACAGGATGCGGCAAAGAATTAATAGCGCGCGCGCTGCACCAGATGAGTCCGGTGGCGCGAGAGCGGTTTGCCGTTTGCAACTGCTCGGCATTGGTTGACACGTTGCTGGAAAGCCAGCTTTTCGGGCATATTCGCGGCGCGTTTACCGGAGCGAGCGAGACACGGCCGGGCCTTTTTGAATATGCGAACAACGGTACGGTATTTCTGGATGAAATCGGCGAGACGTCGCTGCACATGCAAGCGAAGCTGTTGCGCGTAATTCAGAACCGCGAGATTCAACGGGTGGGATCACCGGAAGTGAAAAAAGTGGACGTGCGCTTGATCGCTGCGACCAACCGCGACCTTCGCGCGGAGGTGCTGGCGGGGCGGTTTCGCGAGGACCTTTTCTACCGCCTGAGCAGCATTGAAATCCACGTGCCGGGGCTTTCAGAACGTCCTACGGACATTCCGATACTGGTGCAGCATTTTCTGAAGAAATACAGCGAGGCGTACGGCAAGCCGATACAGGGGCTCACGCGACGCGCTCAAATTTTGCTGTTGCAGCACGACTGGCCTGGGAACGTTCGCGAGTTGGAAAACGTGATAGCCAGCGCAGCTATTACGACAACAGCGGACTTCATTGACATCAGCGATTTTCCGGACCACCTGCAACGGCCGCGCCGACGCGATTCTGCTTTAGAGGAAAGCTGGCGGCCGCTGCCGCTGGACGAAGTTAGACGGGTGCACATCCAGAGGGTATTGGATATGTGCAAAGGCAACCGCGTGCGCACGGCGCAAGTATTGGGAATCGGGCGAACCAGCCTGTACCGTTTCTTAAAACGATCGGTCAATGGAAAGTCCGCAATGAGCGCTGCTTAGAAATTCCTCTCAAATTTTCGCGGCATGCCCGAGTCATTCGGGTTTAGGGGAGAATGAGATGAGAAAGCAGCATCAAGAAGGACTGCAGCAGACAAGAAGCGTAGCCACTCAAGACCGCCGCCGGGAAGAGCGCGTCGATATCGAGTTAGTGATTGAAGTTTGTGGATTTGATTCTTTCCTGCGTTTTTTTACCGAACGTACGGAGACCCAAAATGTAAGCGGGTGGGGCTGCCAATTCCCTCTTCGTATCGCGGTGTCGGAGGAGGCCGTTTTGGCCGTGCGAGTGATCCGGCAACACGGTGACGGCGAGTTAGCTTCCAAGTCAGCTTTATTCCGGGTAGTGCGAGTAAGCCAGGAAGCTAAAGGAATCTTGGTTCACGCACAGAAAATGCAGCCGTATAAGATATGGAACGCTGAGATTCCGATGTTCAATTGAGATTCTGAGTAATTCGGCAAGCGTAATTTGTTGGGTGTCGCAACGCGGACCCGGCGCATGGCTCGGCTGGAAAAACCACGCACCAAGTCCCTTTCGTCACATTGAGAGAACCAAGGCAAAATCGCAGGCCCGGACGATCATCCTGCAATCCGCTTCTTCGAACTTTCTGTCTCTTCGCTACTTCCCGCTGGATGTGTATGCGGCGTTGTGCAACAAGTTGGCCGGCAGCGCGATCGTGGAATCCATACGGACTAGCATGCCGGTTTGCGCAGGAAGATCCAGATCCTTGCCTTTCTTGATTGCAATGTAGGCTGAAGTGCCGACGATACCGATGATGGTTCCACGCGCGACGTTGCTGAAGATCACGCCAACGAGCGCGCCAGCGCCTGTGCCCATGCCGGCAGTCAGGATGTCGCCTTTGAGGTCACGCTTCTCTTCCAGCACGACACCTTCGGTGGTTTTCACGTCTTTGCGGCTCTTCTGCGCTTCGGGACCGCCGCTATAGAGTGAAAGAATGCTCATCTGTACGGGGAAGATACGGCTTTCCACTTCGATTGAATTGAACACCAGATTCAAGGAAGCGCCGCCGCGAAAAATACCGAAGAACTTCGTGTGGGTGACGCCGGTTACGGTGCCGTGAACTTTGGCTCCGGCCGGCAATAGGAGCTGGTTGCCGATGAAAACGGGCTCGGCAACAACAGCAGTGAAAGGATCGCCGTCATGGGCAACGTTGGTGCTTAGTCCGCTGGACATGGTGAGTCGAACCTGTGTGCCAGGCTGTATGGCATTCGATTGTTGAGCGTGTACCGCGGGTGTGAGCCAGAGCAAGAACGACAATACTGCGCAAACACTGATGAAACGCTTCATTGTATCCTCCGGGCTTTGCAATTTGATCATGCCAAGCCATCCCCGTTTCGTGGGGTTACCGCTGGCGCCGCGGTGCGGGTGCGGAGGATGCACCCGCAGATACGATACTCCGCTGCCGCGGGGGGTTCCTCGAAAATCAAGCTGGTGTGTTCCTAATCGTCAAGCCCCGCGATTCGAGGGACTGGGGGACGAGGCTTGTGGAAGGCTCGAAATCGCGCACTGTCCCTTCGTACAGTTACACCGCAGGACAACGTGTTCCGTTCCGACACTTTCGCACGCCATTGGGAATGGCTAACCTCGTTTTACAGGCGAGCTTCCGAGGCTCGTCATCTTCGGCAACCGAGCTGTGGGTAAAACAGAATGCGAAATCGCTTACTGATCCTTTGTTTTTCACTGGTTTGCGCCGCGTCACTGGCATTCGCGACGGATTTTGCGGTGGTAGTGCATTCGTCGAATCCGGTAAAGACGATGACGTTGGCCGATCTGGGCAAAATTTTCCGCGCGAAGACAGCCACGTGGGCAAACGGACGGAGTATCACCGTGGTGCTGCGCGAGCCAGACTCGCCGGGAATGAAATTCGTGATCGAGAAGGTGTTGGGCGGTAGCGCGGAAGAGGGACGAGCGATTCTGAATGAATCCAGCCGCAAGACGACGGTGCCGGTGGTTTTTGTTTCGAGTGACGAGGAAGTGGTGAAAGTGGTGGAAGCAAACTCCGCTGCGATCGGTGTGGTGGATGTTTACAACATCACTAGCGGAGTGAAAGTAGTGAAGATAGACGACAAGCAGCCCTTCGATCCCGGCTACGTTTTGAAAGGCCACTAAATAATGCAGGGAAAATTCATGCGAGGAATCATGAACATCCGAAATTTATCTTTATATTCAATCGCGGTTCTGATGGCCGCAGGCGCGACCAGCGGCACGGTGCGCGCTCAAGACCGCACGGTTCCTTACACTACATCGTCGGCGGAGGCCGGCCGCTGGTATGAGCTGGCGATGAAAGAGCGCGAAGACTTGCTGTTCGTTGATAAGGGGGTCGATTCGATGCGCGAAGCAGTGAAAGCGGATCCGCAATTTGCGCTCGCACACGCTGCGCTGGCTTACTTCACGAATGATCCGGTGGAAGAGAAACGCGAACGCGCGCTGGCGCAGAAGAATATCGCCAATGCATCGCCGGACGAACGTCTGTTTATAACCTGGATGAACAGCACTAAGGACGGAAGTCTGGTTCCGGGAATCGCTGCGATGAACGATTTGCTGGCCAAGTATCCGCAAGACGAACGACTGGCAAACATGGACGGGGAATGGTTGTGCGCCAAGCAAGGCGCATTTGAACACGGCGAGGCCGTTCTGCAACATGTACTGAAGAACGATCCGAAATATTTTCCGGCTCTTAACAACCTGGCCTACTGTTATGCCCTTAGCGGCCAGCCAAAATTGGCTCCTGCGCTGATGGAACAGTACGTTGTATTGCTGCCGAACCAGCCGAATCCGCAGGATTCCTACGGCGAAATTATGCGTATGTTGGGCGACTACCCGGCGGCGCTGGAGCATTACACCAAAGCTTTGCAGATCGATCCCGAGTTCAATACTTCGCAGGCGGGTCTGGCAACCACCTACGCGCTGATGGGCGACCAGGAAAAAGCTCGCGCGCAATACCTGGTTGCGATTGCGGGCACCGAGGAAAGGGCCACGAAGTTTGATTACCGCATTCTGTGGGCCATGACGTATTACCGCGAAAATCAACCGGAGCAAGCGCGACAAGAGCTAATGAAAATCTCCCTGGAAGCCGAGCGTGGCGGTCTGGCAATCGAGCATGCTGAAGCGCACAGAGACATGGCGCTTTTCAATCCAGAGCCACAGGGCGCACTGAAAGACATCGATCATGCTCGTCTAGCCCTGCTGGCACATGATTTCGCATGGGGTGACCGGGACGACGAATTGGCGACCATCCTGTTTACACGAGCATTTATTGGCGCACGTGCCGGGCTGCAGAAGGAAGTCCAGAAATCGGTGGAACTGCTTAGCGCGATAGCGCGAACGAGCCGCAGCGATATCGTGCAACGCGCGTATCACTCAGCAAACGGAGCCCTATTGTCATTGCAGGGCAAATACGATGCGGCTATCAAGGAATTAGAAGATGACGCGCAGAATCCGTTGGCGCTGCAACTGCTTGCGGATGCGCAGGAGAAAGCGGGGCAGGCTTCGGAAGCGCAGAAAACTTTGGTAACGCTGGCTGCGATCAGTGACGAGAGAGTGGAGACGGCAGTTGCTGTACCGCCTGCCCGCGCTGCGTTGAAAGCCAGCCACCCGACAACGGCGGAAGCCACACCGTTCCACGTTCGCCCATAGATCGGCGCAAGAGCGCTGCCGCCAGCGATCTCGAGTATCTGCTAGCGGCGCGCTCTTCTCGCAGAATAAGGAAGACCGCCCCGGAATTTCTCCTAAGTAAATTTCCGCACCTTGATTTCAGTAAAACTTTCTGCTGTGCTAGACTTCGCTAGCGGTGCTGAGAGAAATTTTTCTGCAGCGCCGATCGGTGGAACTTCGGGCTCTGTGCGACGATTCCCCGCAAACCCCGCCAGGCCCGGAAGGGAGCAACGGTAGCGGGTCAGCTTCGTGCGCCGCGGAGTACCCGAAGTTCCTCTTATCGCGGCGCGGGCACCGGAGGCGAGACCAACCTTCTGATGAGCTATAAAGTTATCGCGCGAAAGTATCGTCCCCAAACATTTAGTGAAATTGTCGGCCAGCAACATGTGACGCGAACGCTGGCCAATGCGATCGGCTCAAACCGCGTGGCGCATGCGTACATATTTTCCGGCGTGCGCGGGGTGGGAAAAACCACGACTGCGCGCATCCTGGCGAAAGCGCTGAATTGCGCGAGCGGACCGACAGCCAATCCCGATAATACTTGCGATTCCTGCCGCGAGATTTCTGCAGGGACTTCTCTGGACGTGCTTGAAATTGATGCGGCCTCCAACCGCGGCATCGACCAGATTCGCGAGCTGCGCGAGATGGTGCGTTACGCGCCGGCTTCGAGCCGTTACAAGGTGGTGATTCTGGACGAGGCGCATCAGTTGACGGGCGAAGCGTCGAACGCTTTACTGAAAACGCTGGAAGAACCGCCGGAGCGAGTGGTTTTCATTCTGGCAACTACGCGGGCGGAAGATTTGTCGGAGACGATTAAATCGCGAGCGCAACTTTTTCAGTTTCGCTCGCTGACTTTCAAAGAGATTGCGGAAGAAATCGAGCGTATCGCGCGCGCGGAAAATCTACAGATCGAACCTGGCGCAGTTGCGGTGCTCGCACGCGCGGCGGAAGGTAGTTTGCGAGACGGGCTGTCGCTGCTGGAGCAGGCAATCTCCTATAGCGGCGAGACGGTGACCGACGCAGAGGTGCGCGAGCTGCTCGGCGTGGTGGCGGAGAGCGTACTCGATGAACTTGTGGAAGCGATTGCGACGCAGTCGGCAGAACGAGCGCTGGGACTGGTCCATCGGCTGATCGGCGAGGGGCAAAATCTGCAGCATTTCTGCCGCGAGGGGATTCGACACTTTCGCAATCTGCTGGTGTCGCTGGTATGCGGTGCGGATTCTGAGTTGGTGGCGGCGCCTGCTGAAGAACGAGCGCGCCTCGCAGAACAAGCGGCGAAATTCAGCGAAGAAGACCTTACGCGGTTTTTCAATATATTGCTCATCACCGATGATGACTTGCGGCGAAAACCGGATCCGAGATTGCATCTGGAGCTGGGACTGCTGAAGTTGGTGAACGCGCAACGGCTCGCACCGTTGGAAGAAGTTCTGGCGGATTTGCGTGGGGGAAATGTTGGGACGAAGACGCCTGCTCCGCTTTCGGGAGCGCCGCCGCGGGCGATGTCTGCGACGCAATCGGCTTCGGGATCAGCGAGCCTTACGCCGGGGCGTGAGTCGATTAAAGCTGACGCAGCTCCGGCGGCCGCTGCGACTGTCTCTACTGCAAGCGAAAAACTGAGTGCGAGTCCAGCTTCAGGGCCGGCAGTGAGTGGTTCAAGTGCTCGCGCGACGTCGCCATTTTCCGCCGGGCCAGTTTCTTCTGGGCCGGTGCCCGCTTCGCCGCCGCGAATCGTCGCCCGTGCTGCGGGAGACGCGGCGGGTGGACTAGCCTCCGCGCAAGTGGAAGCCATCAAAGCAGCTCTGCAGGGACAGAAATTTTTGTGGTCGATGGTGGAGCACGCCACGCGTTGGGAAATTGAAGGCGGTGAGCTGCATCTTTTCTTCCCGAGCGAGAGCCGTTCCTTAGCAGAGATGTTGCAGGCGCGTGACCCAATGGAACGATTGCGCACAGTGCTGAACCAAGTGGTCGGCAGGCCCCTGCGCGTATGTGTTAAGCTTGAGAGTGGCCGTGCGAGCGCTGTTCGCAGCTCGGAATTGCGCGCGCGGTTTGAAGAAGATCCGATCGTTAGGGCCATGCTTGAAAAATTCGGCGGCCAGATTTCCAAGGTCAAGCGCCCGGGCGAGGAATAAAAATGGAAGTAAAAGCTCTACAGCAAATGTTGTCGCAGTTCCGGCAAGTCCAGGAAAAGCTCGAGAAGCAGCTTGACGAGATTTCCGTGGAAGCTTCGGCGGGCGGCGGCATGGTTACGGTGAAGATGAACGGTCAAAAACAATTGACCGAGGTGCGCGTGGAGCCGGACGTTTTCAAAAGCAAAGATCAGGAGATGCTGCAGGAGCTGATATTGGCTGCGGTGAACGACGCCGCGCGGCGAGTGGACGAAGAATTGTCGAAGCAGGTGAAGGATCTTACGGGCGGTTTGCCTGGAATCGCAGGAATGAAAATTCCCGGCATGTTTTAAGACGAGTTCGTCAGGGCCGGTCTCACTTGCAATAGCGGTTCCCTTCTCTTTTGAAATCCACGTAACAGGAAGTGATGCATGCCTGATTTTGCGCCCTCGGTGACGCGATTGATTGACGAATTGAAACGACTGCCGGGCATCGGGCAGAAAACCGCCCAACGTCTTGCCTTCTTTTTGCTGCGCGTGGACAAGGATCAGGCGTTCGCCTTGTCGGATGCGATTCGCGACGCGAAGGAAAAAGTGCGCGAGTGTTCGGTCTGCAACAATATTACGGATGCGGACCCGTGTATTTTCTGCTCCAGCGCGTCGCGAAATAGATCGATCATATGCGTGGTGGAAGAGGCTACGAACATACAAGCGGTGGAAAAGACGCGGCAGTTCAGCGGGCTTTACCATGTGCTGGGTGGGTCGCTATCGCCGCTGCAAGGAATCGGCCCGGACCAAATCAAGATTAAGAGTTTGATCGAGCGATTGAAAGGCGGGACGGTGGAAGAAATCATCGTGGCTACGAACCCTACGGCAGAAGGCGAGGCCACGGCGGTCTATCTTTCGAAGCTGATTAAGCCGCTAGGTGTTCACGTAACGCGGATTGCGATGGGGATTCCAGTAGGATCGGATCTGGAATACGCGGACGAAGTTACGATGTCGAAAGCCATGGAAGGACGGCGAGATCTATAGGCTGCGTCATTTCTGCGAAGTTTTAGTGGCGTCGATCCAAGCCGAATACCGGATGATCTTTTGTACCGGTGATCTTGATCGGTATATCGGTTCCTCCATTTTTTCCCTTGAAGAACGGATCAACAGCCTTCAAGAAAAATGATTTCACTCCGGTAGTGGTCTGCGAAAGTTTTGCGTCCATGTGCAATTTGCCGTGAAAATCCATTTCGCCTGTGGTCATCTGGTAGGTGCCGGCCAGTTGCACCGAAGCTCCCTCGACTGAAAAGGTCAATTCCTGGAAAGTGATGAGGCCCTTATCTTGAACGAACTTCCCTTTCAGCTCGGAGACTGCAGTTCCCAAGTCGGTGGCTTTGGGCCTGCCTTGCGCCTTCTTACTGAGTGTGTCGATCTTTCCCTGCACCGTGGAGCTTGAAAATTCCGCGTTGCCCACACCGAACTGTCCTTGAATAGCCATACGTTGAAGGATGTCCGTGTCCGCTTCTCCGATTTCGATCTGCGCTTTCAGCGTGGCGGAGCCAGTCATTATGGGAGGGTCGGCCTTCACTGTGAGCCACAGCAAATCTTCGATGCGCGCATCGTTGGACACAACATCAAGCTTGATGGTGCGGCCCCGCACGCCGGGCTTGATGTCAACTACTTCGCCTTTCACGTGTAAGACGCTGTTGCGAAGTTTGGCGAGAACGCTATTCAGGATTACGTTGCCATTGGTGCCATCGACGATAGCGTCGTAATCGGTGTGCAGCAGTTCGGGATGCGCGGCGATGTTCAACGCGAAATTCGGAGTATCGGTTTCACCGTGCACGACCAAGTAATTCAGAGGGCCTTTGAAGGCTCCGGTGGAATTCATGGTGCCGGAGATACCTTTAATGGTGCTGAAGTCAGCGTTTTCGAAATCGTATTTCGCGTCTATGGGAAGGGTGCTGGGGTCTTCAGGCTGCCAGGGTCCGAAGAGGCCGTTGGAATCAATTTCGCCTCGGGGAACAGGGTTGGTGAGAATCGCGTGGAAATTCGCGGGACGGTCAAAACTGAAATTGTTGATTTCCAAATGATGAATCTCAAAAACTTCGGGCTTTTTTCCCGGCTGTGCGCGGAGAATCACTAGGAGAGCATCGTCGGCATGAATGCCGTCAATTACCACCGGATACTTCTTCGAAAGATCTTCACCGGTTTTCTTGAGCAGGGGCGGGGCTCCGGGTTGATGAGGAGGAGTGTTAATCTGCAAGCCGATCAAGCGGACACCGGCGATATGCATTTTCGGGCGCAAAAGTCCGAGCAGGCCGGCATCGACGATTATTTCTTTGGCCTGAATCAGGGGCGGTATGTCGGTGCGCCCGTTGTGGCGCAACACGAGGCCTTCGATGGTCACGCGCGTGCGTGGAAACAGCGCCACGTGAAAGTCGTCAATCTGAACGGCACTCTTGAAATGCGTGCTGAGAATCTGGATTGCACGCTTATGGAGATAACTTGGCATGCGGGCAGAGGCCACGTAAAGTCCGGCAAGAAGGATGACCATTAAAATACCTGCGACCAGAATCAAAACACGGATGATGGAGATGGGCGGTTTTTCGGTAAGTTCTGTGGACACGGCAGCATCATAGCGAAGCTAACATCGCTTTGGTAGAAAAGTGCGCAAGGCAATTCAAATATGAAGCGTTCTGCTTGTCTTGATTCTTGCGGGTTGGCGGCGTATAGGTATAGGCGATCACCACGGAGGTGGCGCGATGGCGGCACTTCAGAAGTACATGTCGCAGTATGACCACGAGCATACGAATCCGTGGAACAAGCTCCTTCACGGAATCGGGATTCCAATCATTTTTGTGGGAATCGTTTTGGCGTGCTTCACGGTATGGCGAGTCGGCTTGGCGCTTTTTCTCGCCGGATGGGTCCTGTTGTTCCTGGGGCATTTCATCGAGGGGAACAAGCCTGCGTTTTTTCAAGGCTTGATTTATTTTCTGGTCGGGCCGGTCTGGATCGCCAGGGAAATTAAAGACGCCCTGCTCGGGCACTCCGGCCATTCCTCTGTTTCGCGTTGAACAAGTAACCCTTTCGCACAGTTCCTTGATGCGGGTCGACCGTTCCTAGCAGCAGTGCTACCCTAGTCAGACACCCCTCTCGGAGGAATGCGTGACGGATTCAGCAGCATCGATAGACCCAGACGCACAGAAGCGCCGCAGCACGCGCATCGTGCAGGCCGTGCCTATCACGGTTACGGGTGTGGATGCGCTGGGCCAACCATTCAAGGAACGCACCACCACGGTGATGGTGAACTGCCATGGGTGTAAGTACCAATCGAAACATTACGTTCCGAAGAATTCCATGGTTACGCTGGAAGTTCCTCGTCCGGAAGCGGGGCAGAAACGGACTACACAGGGGCGGGTGGTTTGGGTGCAGCGTCCGCGCACCGTTCGCGAGTTATTTCAGATTGGGCTTGAGTTTGAGGTGCCGGGCAACGTCTGGGGGATAGCGTTCCCACCTGAAGATTGGTTCTCTTCGCCGTACGAAGCCGGAGTAGAAACTTCGAAGCCTGTTGTGGCTCACGAACCGAAATTATCGGTTGCGCCGCCGAGCGCTGCTCCGGCGTCGCCAGCGCCGACCGCCGTCCCGCGAGAGCTGAAGACCGAAGCACCTCACTCAGTCTTAAGAACACCTGCAAGTGCACCTACAAAACCAATGACTCCTGAGCAGCCTGTGTCTGTGCCGTCAGGATTGGCGAGCACAAGTACACCTGCCACGCCACGAACGCCACAAGAACTTTTGTCGCAGAAGCCGCCTGTCGTACCCGTGCCGCCGCCTCCACAGGGCGCTGCCACATCTACGCCAGTGAGCGTGCCTGCAAACGCGGGCGACGAAGGCAAGATTCACGTGGTGCCAACTACATCCGCGGAATTGCAAGGTCCGCTGGCGCGCCAGATGGCGCAAATGGTGGATGAGGTAAAGGAGAAGCTCGACAAGTCGTTGCGCAGGGGCGCGGAAGCGGCCATCACCGAGGAAATGGCGATCGCACGCCAACAGCTCGATTCCCAACTTCATGAAGCCATCGAGCGGGCCATCAAGGTTTCGATGGAGAGGGTGTCGGAATCGTCGGTAAGAAAAGTTGTCCAACAAGCTACGGACCGCACAGCCGCGATCGTGGAAGAGGCGCGCAAGGCGACGGAAGCGTCGGCGATTCATTTGGACGAGAAAATTCGGGACGCTGTGCAGCAAGCGGTAAGCGGCGCGGCGGAGCAAGCCGCGCAACAAGCCGCGGAGCAGACGGCGGCGCATAGTCTGAAGCAGGCGGTGGACGAAGCGGTGAATCGCGCTTTAGTGGAGCGCGCCGCGTCCACGCCATCACTGGAAATTCTTTCCTCCCCTGAGGCGGCCCAGCAACATCTGGATCAATGGCGCAAGAACCTGGAAGAAACGGCGCAGAGTGTTCGAGCCCAGACTGTGGAGCAATCGCAGGCGGAGATCGCGGCGGCACACCGGCGCTGGCAGCAACAATTTGAGGCGGGCCTGGCGGGCGCGTCACACGAATTCGACGAAAAGGTTACGCAGGCGTCGAACAAAATCGGCGAGAAGATTTCCGAGGTGTCGCAGCAAGCGATGGCGCAGGCGGAGCAGAACGTACGCGAACGCAGCCAGAGTTTGCGCGCTTCGCTGGATGAAGCGATTGATGGCGCGGCTACAACCATCGAATCGCTTGGAAATAGCCTGAAGCAGGAACGCGATCGGGCGGAGGAAACGAAGTCTCAGCTCCAAAGTGCGGCGAAAGTCACGTTGGACCAAACGCGCCAGCACTTGGATAAACTTTTAGCGGAGCAGCAGGAAGAGATCGGGCGCAGAGCGGAGGAAGTGATCGCTGAACGCGCGCGGCAGATTGAACCTGCGCTGGACGCGTCGGCGCAGAAAGTGCTGGCACGCGTTTCTGCGGAGCTCGATCAGAGAATTACGCCAAAGCTGGAAGCGGTGGAAGGCCTCGCGTCAAGACTAGACAATGTGGAGCAACAAGCGGCTAATCTGCAGAACCACATCCGAGAGCAGATGCGCCTGGCGACGGAACAAGCGGCGCACCTACAAAATTCAATTCGCGAACAAGCGCAGCAATCTTCACAGCAAGTGATACAAGAAACGCTTCAGCAGCTTCGCACGGAGTCGTCCAAGGTTCCTGCGGAGGTGGAAGAAGCTTGCCGGGCTTCGCTTTCGAAAATTCAAGAGGAATTGCAACAGAAGAGCACGGAGACGCAGCACGAAACGTACGAGGCGCTTTCCAAGGCATCGGAGTGGTATCAGAAGAAAGCGCAGACCACGATGCAAAGCTCGCTGGAGAAAGCGGTGGAGCAATCCGGCACCGCATTACGCGACCGCGCGGCGGAAGTTTCCAGCATGCTGGCTTCGGAGCTCGATCATTACAGGCGTACGTATGTGGAGCACAGCACGGCGCAGATTGAAGACGCGGCAGGCGAGATAGTATCCCGCGAGCGCGAAAAGCTGAACGAGACTTCGCAAATTGCGACGGCGACTTTTTCGGACCAGGTGCAACGCGTCACCACGGAATCCTTGCGGCGGTTTGAGGTGAGTTCTCGGCTGGCGCTGGAAAAAGCGCGCTCTGACATGGAGTTCAACCGCGAAGGCTCGCTGGCTGAATTCCAGCAGAAAATGGACGAGCGCATGATGGAAGGCGTGGAGCAGGCCAGAACATTTCTGCAATCGCAACTGGCGCCCTTAATCGAGACGTGGGAAGAGAAGCGCGAGGTGGAGAAAGAAGAGTGGATGCAGCAATTGAAGAAATCCACCGAAGAATCGATTGAAGAGTACAAGGCTCGTCTGGAGAATGCTTCGAACTCCTGGTTGCTGGCGTCCGCCACGACACTGGGGCAGCATTCACAGGCTGTGCTGGATACCATCGCCAAGGCTGCGGAAAAACGGCTGCGCGAGACTTGCTCGCAGGTCCTTGCTGGGATGGGCGATACGCTGAAGGAAAAACTTCTCGGAATTTCCACGGACTTCAACGCCGAAGAAGATCAACAGGAACCTCCTAAGCATAAGAAGTAATCTCACGCCCTTGACGTTCGAGTGATACGATTCAACCAACTGGCTGTTGCGGTTCGCTCCAACCGGGAGATAAATTGTGCACGTGACGGTGCAAGATGCGGCTGCTGGTCCTGGGGGAATCTGGATAGCTATTGCCAATATATGGCTCGTATCATGGGCGGTTCGGCATAGAGGTGAGCTTGACCATGAGTTAGATTCGACGGCTAAGTTCATCCGCTGGATGATCGCCTTTGTCTGCCTTGGCGTTGCTGTGCAATTTCCTCATTTTTTAAATCCCCCGCCCGTTCGAGTGAGTGTAGGAATGCTTGGGATCGCGTTTCTCGTGTGGCCGAATCTTGCGTACTACGTCACAAGATTTCTCCGTCTGTTGCGAATCCTGCCAAACGAGAATCCCGAGAAACTCGGCGATTCCAAATACGGTGCGGAACGTTAGAGACGCCGCGAATCAGCGTGATTTTGCTCGATTTCGGTCTCGCGCTGCATCCCGGTATAATGCTCGGCATGTCGAATCAGGCCTACCTAAGCATTTGGTGCAAGGATTTTCCGGAAGAGCTGATCCTGGAGAGATTCGAAAAGTTTCTCTCCACAGTTCGCTTCTCCGCGAAAAATCCTGGATTTACGCATCTGGAAATTCGCGCGGTGGATTGGACGGAATCGCCCGTTTACGAGCAGGATTTAAGATCAGTTCCGTTGGACGCGGCGAGTATCGTGGAATTGTGTCAGGCTTATGTGCATAACGACTGTTGTATTTCGGTTCGAGCGCACTGGGATTTGTGGGTATATGAGGGCGAGCCGGCTCGTTGGCAACTCGAAGCGCAACCTGTGGAGCTTCTTTGTTACGGCGAAGATTTTGACGACGGAGTCTGGCGGCAGGACGGCCATTTGGAAGTGAATTTTGGGTTTGAACATTTGTTTACCGGGCACGCTGGTTTGCTTGGCATACGACAAATCACACGGCCCAAAGCGGAGAGTCCAGAGGAAGAGCGCTTTCTGGAGGCCATGGCGCGTCCTGAAAATCTGCACAATTATTACGAGAAGACTCGGGACAACATAAAAAAGCTGTTTGACTGGGTTCGCCACATCGAAAAAGAACTGCCGGTGGCGAAGCTACGGTTGTGGTCAGAAGGGGAAGAAAACTTTGAAGCTCGGCTTGAGGAAATTCTGGCTGTTCGTTAGCCTGGTTGCAATGGTCTCGGCGGCGATTCCGGCGGCGCGGGGATTGGCGAATTCCAAGCGCGCGCACGAACTTACGCTGGCGGGATTGCGTCCGGGACACGACAAGATTGCTGCGCCGCAGAAAAGTTTCCGCGAGCTGGAACGCGACGAATCCGTAACAGACGCGTTGTTGTGGGGCGATATTTGTACGCATAGGGAGCTTCGCGTGGAGCTCGATGCCAATAAAGTGGTGCAAACGGTGACAGTGGACAGCAATTACAAGCCTGACATTATGGCGAAATGCCTTCCGATGGTGATGGCTCCCAGCAGACTGAAGCTGCTCGCGACCGGACACGGCTTGCAACTTGGAGATTCGTGCGATCGCGTGGCGGAAATCTATGGCAAGCCGGAATCTGAGAGTCCTTCCGTGAGGGGAAGCGAACAGCTAGAATTATCTTTGTACTCGTTTGATTGGGCCGGCGCGGGTGTGCCGCAGGTGATGGAAGTATCGTGCGATGCTTCGTCGAAAAAAGTGGTGGCGATCACCCTTGCGGCCTCAACGCTTTGAACTTGCTGCGCAAAGTAATCATGAAAACGATCGGA
This sequence comes from Candidatus Acidiferrales bacterium, assembly GCA_050012395.1. GTDB lineage: Bacteria > Acidobacteriota > Terriglobia > Acidiferrales > UBA7541 > Palsa-295. Next base: position 119,087 of record JBEKHG010000006.1, on the reverse strand, counting down.
CTTATGGCAGTAATTTTCACGGCGCTTACCTTGGCTTCCTGCGGGAGTTCGGCTCCGACGACTCCTGCGGCGAAAGAGGAACCGGCCGCTCCGGCGGCGCCGGCTAAGCCCGCGATTCCGGCCGAGATGCAAAAAGCAGCGGAATTAGCGTTGGGCTCGGAGACGGAAGTTTTAGTGTACGGCGACCTTTCCAGGAGTGGGCCGCAACAGATTCTAGCCATTAACCGTTTGAAAGCGGCTCCGCCGGGAGTGTCAGCCGAGGGAATACTGCTTACGCGGGCCGTGATACTTCAGAACGAAGGCACTTCATGGAAACAGATTTTTCTGTGCGACGAGCATCTAAAGAACACCAAGGGATTTCTCGGCGGGACGCCGCTGGCCCCGGTGAATGGCTGGCGGTTGCAATACGAACAGCATGACAAGGGGCTGGAAATGTATTTCACACCGTTGATGTCGCCCAAAGGCGAAGGCGGGCACGTATTGCCGGTGGGAATTCGCTGGAATCCGAAAGTGAAACGCTACCAATCGCTGGATCGAACCTTTGAAAATTTTCTGGGTGAATTGCCTGCGCTGGATACTCCGGAGTCGCAGATTCGATAATGAGCGCGATTGCCCAACCTGTAGTTGCCACGGCGCGGAAGCCGAAGCCCCCGATTTCCGGCTGGAAAGAGTTGAAGTCGCTGATCCCCTATGTACTTCGCTACAAAGGAATGACGGCGCTCGGACTTTTGACGCTCGGTCTGATGGGGCTTGTTGGCGCGCTGCCGCAACTGATCATCGGCATGATTACGGATTTGCTACAGGGGTCACCACAAACTCTTTCTACGTTAAATGGATTTTCCCGTAGCCTGCTATCGCCACTTTTTTCCTTTTATGCACCGTTCAGCCGTCACGCTTTGGGGATTTACTGCGTGATTCTCGTTGTGGTGATGCTGGCTAAGGGATTCTTCTCGTTTTGGACGAGATGGATACTGATCGGGGTTTCGCGCGAGATTGAATACGACTTACGCAACGATTTATTGGCGCGTCTGGTTTTGATGGAACCTGAGTTTTACGTGCGGAATCGCACCGGCGATTTGATGTCGCGCGCGACGAATGATCTGAACGCAGTGCGCATGGTGCTGGGTCCGGGGATTATGTACAGCGCCACGACAATCTCAACCATGGTGCTGGCGATTTTCTTCATGTTGAAACTTTCGCCGGTGCTGACGGCGTGGGTTTTGATTCCTGTGCCGATCGTGGCGATCGTAACGCGCTATTTCGGACAGATCATTCACCAGCTGTCAGAACAGATACAGGCGGCGCTGGGCGTGCTGTCCACGCGAGCGCAGGAAAACTTGACAGGCGTGCGTGTGATTCGTGCGTACGCGCAGGAAACACAGGAAGTGGCGAAGTTCGATGAAGCGAACCGTGATTATGTGAACCGCAACATCAAGTTGATCAGCACATGGAGCCTGTTTTTTCCGGGACTTTCAACGCTGATCGGCATGACCGTGTTGATCTTGTTGTGGCTCGGCGGCAAACAAGTAATCGATCATCGCGTGTCGCTGGGGACGTTCAACGCATTTTATATGTTCTTGGTCCAGTTGGTATGGCCGATGATCGCGCTAGGCTGGGTGACAAATATTTTTCAGCGCGGTGCGGCGTCCATGGGCCGGCTGAATTACATCATGAACGCAGAGCCGGGAATCCGCGACGCGTCGGCCCCAGCCCACACACCGTCGGATCGTTACAATATGCGGCCGGACGGCGATGCTCCGCCAGCGCAGGAAAAGTCACACATTCGCGGCGAAATTGAATTCCGGAACCTCACGTTTACGTATCCGACTTCGGGCTCGGAGACGCGTCCCGGCGAGCCGGTTCTTCACGACATTAATCTGCGCGTTCCGGCTGGTTCGACGTTGGCAGTAGTGGGGCCCACCGGAAGCGGCAAGTCCACGTTGGCGGCTTTGATCACTCGTTTGTGGGAAGCGCCTCTGGGTACGTTATTTATCGATGGACGTTCGATCCGCGAGTATCCGCTCACGGAACTCCGCAGCGCGATCGGGTACGTTCCGCAAGACACCTTTCTATTCAGCGAAACGATCAGCGAAAACATTGCGTTCGGCGTTACCGATGCGGTGGAGGAACAAGTCTTCGAGGCGGCCGAAATCGCCAGCATCTCAGGGGAAATTGAAAGCTTCCCGCAACGATTTGGGACCATGGTGGGCGAACGCGGCATTACGCTCTCGGGCGGTCAAAAGCAGCGAACATCGCTGGCTCGCGCCATTTTGCGCCAACCGCAAATATTGATTCTGGACGATTCGCTGGCTAGCGTTGATACGGATACGGAAGAACGAATCCTGCGCCGGTTGCGGGATGTGATGAGCCAACGCACGACGATTTTGATCTCGCATCGCGTTTCGACGGTGAAGAACGCGGACATGATAATCGTTTTGCGCGACGGCTACATTATCGAGCGCGGCACGCACGATGAATTGCTCGCGCAGAACGGCTATTACGCGGACCTGTATCAGAAGCAACTTCTGGAAGAAGAGCTCGCACGCGAATGAGCGATTTTCGCGAAGAAGAGAAATTAGGAAAGCTTTACGACTCGGCGCTGACGCGGCGATTGATGAAATATCTGCGCCCGTATCGCTGGCATGTGGTTGCCGCGGTTTCAATAACGCTGGGCGTCACGGCGATGGAAATCGTGTCACCGTACCTGTTCCACATCGCAGTGGATAAATACATCGTTCCTGGATTTAATTCCACGATTACGCAGAATAAGGCGCTGGTGGGCCTGTTGTGGGTGGTGGCTGCGTCTGCCGGAGCGCTTCTAGGAAGCTTCGGGTTGCAATACGCGCAAGTGCGGATTATGCAGTGGGTGGGACAGGAAACGATGTACGACCTGCGCAAGGAAATCTTCGAGCATCTGCAGCGATTGCCGATGAGCTTCTTTGACCGCACCCCCGTGGGGCGCCTGGTGACGCGGGCGACGACGGATGTGGACGCGTTAAACGATCTCTTTGCTTCGGGTGTGGTGGCCATGCTGAACGATTTCGTCCTACTGTTCGCCATGGCCGCGATTTTATTCAAGTGGCATCCATTTCTCGCACTGGCAACACTGTCGCCACTGCCGTTCATGATTTTGCTGACGTATTTTTTTCGCAACAAAGTGCGCAACGCGAATCGCCGCATCCGTACCGCTATTGCGCGTATCAATGCATTCCTGCAGGAACATATCAGTGGCATGGCTATCGTGCAGCTCTTCAACCGCGAATGGAAGTCGCGCAAGCAATTTGAGGAATTGAATCGCCAGCACATGGAAGCGTACAAGGAAGCTATTGACGCCTTCTCGTTCTTCTACCCCGCGGTGGAATTTCTCAGCATGGCCGGCCTGGCCTTGCTGTACTGGGTAGGCGGACTTCGAACGATTACTGGGGCGATTCCGATAGGCGTCCTGCTGGCCTTCATGCTTTACGCGCAACGGTTTTTCCGGCCGATTCAAGACTTGAGCGAGAAATTCAATATTTTGCAGACAGCGATGGCAGCGTCCGAGCGGATATTTAAATTGCTGGATGAGCCGTTCACCATCGTGTCGCCTATCGCAGTACATTCGCTACAATCGGCGCGCGGGGAAATTGAATTTCGCAATGTGTGGTTCGCGTACACAGGTGGCGCTACGCCGAAAGCTGAAGATTGGGTGCTGCGCGACGTTTCGTTCCGAGTTAATCCCGGGCAAACGCTCGCGATCGTCGGTCACACAGGCGCGGGCAAAACTACCATTATTCAGCTTCTGCTGCGGTTCTACGATATTCAACGCGGCGAGATTCTGCTCGACGGCGTGGATATTCGAACTATGGAATTGCAGGAACTGCGCCGCCTTTTCGGAATTGTGTTGCAAGATCCGTTCCTGTTTACCGGGACGCTTGAATCGAACGTGAAGCTTGGCACTGAAAGAATTACTCGCGCCGCTGCTGAAAGAGCGTTGCGGGAAGTGGGCCTCGGTCCATTTCTTGAATCGCAACCACAAGGAGTGGAAACGCAGGTCACCGAACGTGGCTCGACGCTCTCCGTGGGCCAGCGCCAGCTTGTGAGTTTTGCGCGCGCTCTGGCTCACGATCCGAAATTCCTGATACTGGATGAAGCCACTTCGAGCGTCGATACCAAAACCGAGCTTCTGATTCGAGAAGCGCTCGACCGGCTGCTTGAAGGGCGCACGGCGGTGGTAATCGCTCATCGGCTTAGCACGATTCAGCACGCCAACCGAATTCTCGTTTTCCACAAGGGCAGGTTGCGCGAACAGGGGTCGCATCAAGAACTTCTGGGGCTGCGCGGAATTTACTATCGTTTGTATCAGCTTCAGTACAAAGAGCAAGAATTGGCCGCGCCGGTGGGCGGTGGCGCATCCGTGTATCCGCATGCACACCCCGCCGATGATTAGCGGCAGGCTGGAGCTTGTTTACGCGAGTTATTTTGAGAAGCTTCTGTATACTCACCCCGCCGCAATCCGTCCGCATACGCACCTTCCATGAGTGAAAGACAAATTTTGATTTCCGCCGGCGAAGCGTCCAGCGATATGTACGCCGCGCGGCTAGTGACCGCTTTGCGCGAGCGAGTGGGTAAAGAAGTGCAGTTTTTTGGGATGGGCGGGCCTCGCATGGCCGAAGCGGGCGTGGAATTGATTGCCGACTACCACGAAGTCGCCGTGGTGGGCATCGCCGAAGTGCTTCACAAAATTCCGACGGTGATAGGAGTTCAAAATCGGCTGAAACGCGAAGCGAAGCGGCGGAAGACTGTGCTTGCCATTCTGGTGGATTCGCCGGGGACGCATCTGGGAGTTGCTCGACGGATGAAGCAAATTGGTGTGCCGGTTGGTTATTTTATCGGCCCGCAAGTTTGGGCGTGGCGCGCGGGGCGTGTTCGCATCGTAAAGCGGCGCGTAAATCGCATGGTGGTGATATTTCCGTTCGAGGAGAAGATCTATCGCGACGCAGGCGTGCCGGCGAGTTTCGTCGGCCATCCGTTGGTAGATGTGGTGCGGCCGAGCATGACCCGCGCAGAGTTCGCGGATCTGCACAAGCTGGATGCACACAAGCCCATCGTTACCATCCTGCCGGGTAGCCGCCCGAACGAAATCCGCCAGAATTACGGGCGGATTCTTGGCGCGTGCGAGAGGTTAAAACGAGGCAACAGCAACATGCAGTTTGTGCTGGCTGTCGCACCCAATTTGTCAGCGGACTTTTTCTCGGCTTACGCGAGTTCTGACCTAGAGATTAAACACGTGACAGGCGCTACTTATGATGCTCTGGCCGCAGCAGATTGCGCGATTGTAGCTAGCGGAACGGCCACAATCGAGGCTGCCCTTCTGGGCACGCCGATGGTGGTGATCTACCGAGTTTCTCCCGTCTCCGCGCTGATTCTTGGGCGCATGATCCGGACGCCGTTCTTTAGCATGGTGAATCTGATAGCGGGTAAGCGCGTGGTGCGTGAGTTGATACAGGACGACTTCACGCCCGAGGCGGTGGAGGGCGAGGTTCGCGGCCTGCTTGAATCATCCAACGCTCGCGACGAGATGAAAGCGAGCCTGGCGGAAGTGAGCGCCAAGCTCGGTCCGGGCGGAGCAATTGAGCGCGCTGCGGACATTTTTGCGCAGATGTTGTAACCTTTTTCGGCGGATTCACGCGGGCAACTGCCTGCGGCGCTCATGTATCTTAGATAGAAGTAGATAGCCTTCTTGAGAGGTTTTCTTGCTGAAAATTTATCGGCTGCTAATCCCGCTGACCCTGTCGCTCCTCTGGGCAGCCGCCGCGATAGCGCAAACGCCGCATCGCTTCCCTTTTCGCGCGGACCATTACGACGTACAAGTGCTGCTGCATCCGGATGATCAGACGATCTCCGCTCTGGCGCGCGTGGATTTTATCGCCAATGAAGTTTCGCGCACAGTCGTGGTGGAGTTACACCAGGATTTAAAAATCAACTCGGTCAAGCTTATCGGCGGCAAGCCGCTGGAATTCGAGCGCGACAGAACTTACCCGTTGCTGCTGACAATCGGGCTACCGGATGCCGTAGCTCCGGGGAAACCGATGAGCCTGGAATTCGATTACACGGGGCCGATTTCCAGCGAGGACGACAGTCCCACGAAAGGCGTGCGCTTCGCTTCCGTGGATAAGAATTCGGCATACCTGCTACTGCCCGCGCGGTGGTTTCCGCTAACGAATTATCCGGCCAATCGGTATACCGGAACTTTCAAGATCATCACGCCGGATACGATGTACGTCACCGGTACGGGCAAAGCAGATCCGCCCACGATGCAGCCCGGGATAGGAAAAGGGCCGGGGCAGGCTTCGTACGTGTTTCATTGCGATCGCCCTGGGCCAGTGGGGACTTTCGTGGCTGGCCCGCTTCAGTTGAATCCAATTCAAGTGGAAGGAATGACGGTCTCAGTATTCACGCCGTCGGTTCAAGCCTCGACTGCTACATCTTACGGGAATTCTCTGGCGCATATCGCGCTGTACTTCACGGACGCGTTTGGGCCATTACAGGAAAGCGGGCCTCCACCGATTACCATCGCGCAAATGCCTGACGGCACGCTTCCGGGGTACGCGGCACCCGGGTTGTTGTTGATTAGCGCGCGTCAATGGACTACGAAGGCGAACGATCGTTTGCTTTCGCAACTAGCGGCCGAGCAATGGTGGGGGGACCGCGTGCTACCCGAGACTTCGTCAGACACCTGGCTTACTGACGGGCTTTCGCGTTACGCGGAAGCAATGTATGCGGAGCAGAGCGATGGAAGCGCGGGTTTGCACAGGGCGCTGGAAGATTTTGCGGTGGGCGCTCTGATGTATGAAGATACGGCGCCCATTTCTCAGGCCAACCGCTTGCAGACATTCTCGAACGAATATCGCTCGGTGGTCGCGGATAAAGGCGCTCTGGTTTTTCACATGCTGCGCACGGAAATAGGCGACGATGCGTTCAATGCCCTGCTGCACGATTTCTACAAGAAATATGAAGGCAAAAACGTGAACATTGCGGAATTTGAAAAGATGGCTATTGCAAAAGTTCCGCCTCCGAAGAAGGGCGAGCCTCCCGTAAATCTTGTTTCGTTTTTCTCTCAGTGGGTGAATTCAACCGGCATTCCGGAATTCAGGCTGGAGTTCATCGTATATCGAACCAGAAAAGGTTTTAAGGTTGTGGGGAAAATTCACCAGGATCTTGACACATTCCGCATGCCCGTGGAACTTCGCGTGGATACGGAAGGAAATCCTGAATACAAGAAAATTCTGGTGACCGGGACCACGCAACAATTCGAGATCGATACTTTTGGCCGGCCGAAGCCGAATGGGATCGTGATCGATCCGAATAACAACATGTTGAAATCCAGCGCGCGACTGCGCATACGAGCTTTTGTGGCGCGCGGCGAAGGCTTTGCCGAGAACGGCCAATATTACGAGGCCATACAGCAATACCAGCATGCGCTGGATTTACAATCCAGCAATTCGCTCGCGCACTTCCGCATGGGCGAGGCGATGTTCAACCAGAAAAATTATCAGTCTGCGGCGAACGCTTTCCGAGCGGCACTCGGCGGCGATCTGGACCCGAAGTGGGTGGGCGTTTGGAGCCACATCTACATTGGAAAGATTTACGATATTTTGGGGCAGCGCGAGCGCGCGGTTAACGAGTACAGTCTGGCACAACACCTCGGTGACGACACGGCGGGAGCGCAGGAAGAAGCTGGAAAATTTCTGCAGCGGCCATACACCGGCGATGCGGCCCTGGACGCCGCCCCCGCTGGCACTCCGCCTCCCACTCCTACGACAAACGCCAGCGCCCCTGCTGACGCGGATCCAAACAAACCTGTTCTGAAGAAACGACCCTGACAACAGGACCTTAGAGCGGCTCCAAACCAGCCGGGCTGGGCCGCGCGATTCCTTTGTATTGAATGAGAATTTGAAATGTTTCGCCCATTCCTTCCGGATTTATTAGAGTTTTGAAGAGAAGACGGCGTTGGGTCTGTTCAGCCTCAGTCATGTCGCCCGAGTGTAAATCCGCGAAATCGCTGTGACGCGCCAGCGCCAATAAGAAATTGCACTGGGACGTGAAGCCATTGCGGGCTAGACCACTCTTTTGGCCATACATATCCAGCGCGCTGAAATTGACGTGGGCGGTTAAGTCTTGTTGGCCAGGAGCGCGGTAAACATTTTCCGTGGCGCGGTGGTGTTCGTAAGCTAATAGAGTGCCACGCATGTGGCGTTCGTCGTAAAGTTCGGACGCTTCGTGACCGTAATCGATGGTTATGATGAACCCGCGCTTGAGTTTCTCGGCAGCTTCGACGATCCATTCGCATGCAGCGAGATTTACTTCTGCTTGTTGCTTTTCTTGCAAGGAAATTCTCTGGCTCGAAAAATATGCTTCGAGTGCGCCGGAGGACGGTGTCCCCAATTCGTCACAGAGCCCGTTCCTACCTAGGCCGACATAAATTTCCAGGAGACCGTTGCCATCACGGATTACGCGATGGACGGGCATGGCATCAATCAGTTCGTTTGAGAAAATGCAGCCGCAAGGGATTTCGGCTGGCAATTCCGGTTGTGCTGCGAATTTGCCGCGTTGAATGTACGCGTCAAGGATTTGAAATTGCAGAGCACGGCGCGAAGCCGATCGTTCAACCGCGAAGAAGTGAAGCGCTGTGTAAAAATCCGGCCACGACGCGGCCGCACAATCGAGAATCTGCTTCGCTAACTGGCCTGTGCCCGCGCCGGATTCAACGAGCCAGAAAGATTCGGGGCACCCGAGCAGGTGCCACATCTCATGAAACTGTCGGGCCAGCAATCTTCCAAAAAGCGGACTTGCGTCAACGCTCGTAAAATAATCGCGCCTCGGACGCTGGTCCAGCTTGGTGTAATAACCGTGCAGCGGATGATAAAGACACGCCTCCATGTATTCGGCGAATGTGATGGGGCCGTGCGAGCGAATTTGCTCAGCGAGGAGCAGCGCGAGGGGGGTGGGCTCGCTGCGCACAAACATTAATTCACGCGCTGCGGATTGCGGGTGAACATTTCGATGATGTAGTCGTGCAGGCAATCGTAAAGCTGCTTCTGGAAGGTCCAGGGAAATTGTGAATTTTCTATCTCGCGTGGCTGGAGCTGAAAAGTATAGTTGTGAACTTCCGCGTTTGTCGGTTTGTAACGAATTTCAACCTCTACGCCCTCACCTGTAGAGCGTGCCTCGAAATCGAAGAGAGGATGTTCGTAGCGTACGAGCTGGTGGCGAACTTTGTCTGTGAGTAATTCGCTCATTTGAAATCGCCCGCCTGCAACTCGGTCCAAACGCTGGTGAAACTTGCCAGCGCTTCATTATCAAAGAGAACGAAAGTGACCTTCTCGAGCGAAGAAGGCTGCTCGAAGTGCCTGGCAACTTCGCGCAGCATAATTTCAGCGCACTCGCGCAATGGAAATCCGGCAATACCGGTGCCGACGGCCGGAAAAGCAATGGTCTTCAATCCTTTTTGAGCAGCTATACGGAGCGAATGCGCGGTCGAGCCGCGTAAAGAATGCGCAGAAGTTTTCCCGCCCAGCTGCATGCTGGCGGCATGAATCACGTGACGCGCTTTTAATTTGCCGCCAGTGGTAATTGCCGCTCCGCCAACGGGGACCTGGCCGATTTCGTCGCATTCCTTCTGAATCTCCGGGCCGCCTTTTCGGCGGATTGCCCCGGCGACGCCGCCTCCGAGCTGCAGGTCATTGTTCGCGGCATTGACGATGGCGTCCACATCCATCTCGGTCAGGTCGCCTTCGATGATTTGAATTCGGTCGGCAAATTTCATCGCGGAGAAAAATCCTTCCTGGTCGGAGCAGCGCAATGTGCTAGGCGCACTGATTATTTCTTGACTCCGTTATCGCCGTACTCATACACGCCGCGGCCCGATTTTCGTCCGGTGCGCCCGGCCTTCACGTATTGGGCTAAAAGCGGACACGGGCGGTACTTTTCTCCCAGTGTCTTGTGCAAGTATTCCAGAATATTCAGGCGGACATCCAGTCCCACCAAATCAACGAGCTCGAAAGGTCCCATCGGATGATTCAGTCCCAGCTTTAAGGCTTTGTCGATGTCTTCGGCACTGGCGATGCCTTCCTGCAGCATGTAAAACGCTTCGTTGCCGATCATCGCGTTAATGCGGCTGGTGACAAATCCAGGCGATTCGCGAATCACCACAACTTCTTTGCCCATTCGGCGCCCAACTTCCACGCAGGATTGCAGCGTAGACGTGGAAGTTTCCAGGGCGCGCACGATTTCCAGCAGCTTCATCTTAGGCACTGGATTAAAAAAATGCATCCCGATACAGTTTTCCGCTCGGAATGTGATGGAAGCCATTTCGGTGATCGACAGTGACGACGTATTGCTGGCCATGATCGCGTCAGGCTTCGCAAATTTATCGAAAATCGTGAAGATTTCCAGCTTCACTTCCATTTCTTCGGGGACGGCTTCGATTAGCAAGTCCGCTTCGCGGCAAACGTCTTCCACCAAGCGCGAGGTGGTGAGATTCGCAAGGGCTTTGTCTTTCTGCTCCTGTGTCACTTTTCCGCGCGCTACTCCGTCTTCCAATGCCTGGGAAATATAAGCAGTCCCCTGTTCCAGCATTTCAGGGGAGACATCCTCAAGTATGGTGCGAAAGCCGCCAAGAGCAGAGGCGTAGGCAATCCCCCGGCCCATGGTTCCCGCACCGATGACCGCGATTGTTTTTATTTCCATTCAGCAACCTCACTCAGACAGGAAAAAGACGCGCTGCATTGTCATATAGAATTTTCTGTTGCGCGAGCTGCGAAATTGGAAGCGCACGAAACTTGTCGATATTTCCGCGAACTCCAGGAACGCCCGGTCCAGGCCAGTCCGTACCAAACAAGACTTTGTCGGCAATTTCCTCTATGCGCGGGAAATACTCCATCAACTTGTGCGGAGGAATGCCGGAAATATCCAGGTACATGTTCGGGTGGCGACGAACGAGAAAAAATGCTTCATTCATCCACAAAGGGCGTCCGCCGTGCGCCAAAATTACAACAAGATCGGGAAAGTCCACACCTACGTCATCGGCGAGGATGGGCTGTGCATAGACGTTTCGCGCGCCGGGGAAAATTGAAGTGCCGGTATGAATCATGACGGGTAAACCAATTTCCTGGGCCGTCTGATATAGCGCGCGCAGGGGTCCGAGGCCGCTGCGATATTCGTTGGGCGCAAATAATTGATGGGAGGGATGTACTTTCAGCCCGCGTATACCGATTTTCTTCAGGCGTCTGACTTCTGCGCCAGCATCGTCAACATATTTCGGATGCACGGAACCGAAACCCAGCAAGCGGCGCGGATCGGTGGAACAATACTTCGCGCACCAGTCGTTGACTTCCGAGGTGAATCCAATCACGTCGGGGCTGACGTAATTGATAATCCCAGCGCGCTCAATTTCCGCGCTATCTAAGTATTTGAGGAATTCCGACGAGCTAGCGGAATATTTCATTATCTCGTCGTAATCACGACGGCCGTGGCGAATCAATTCGTGCGCCGCAGGCTTCAGCATCTTGTCAGGTTGAATATGGATATGAATGTCGATAATCGGCGGCAATCGGGGTTCCTCTGCAGAACGGCGCCGCAAGTGCAGCGCCAAGGTCGCTTCTATAGCCGGTCAATTCCCTCTTGGTCGAAACCGAGTACCACGCGGCCGCCTGCGACAATCACAGGGCGCCGAATCAAATTCGGCTCGGCCGCCATCATTCGAATGGCTTCTTTGCGAGACGGTGGATTTTTCTTCATATTCTTCCGGCGGTAAAGTTCGTTTCGCGTATTCAGGAACTGGGTGTGGTCGCGGTCACCGATTAATTTCTCAAGTTCCTCAGGGCTCAGCCGTTCCTGAGCAAGATCGCGAAATTCCAAGCCAAAGGCGCGTTTTTCCATGTAACTGCGTGCTTTGCGACAAGTAGTACAGGACGGTTTATGCAGAAATCTTACTTTCGTCCGCGATTTCTTCGTTCGTTTTTGAGTTTTCGTAGCGAGCTTCCTGGCGGCCATGGTCTATTCGCCTCGCAATTCCCGAAGTTTAGTAACGCGCTATATTCGGATCGATCTCCGTAGCCCAGAGATCAATCCCACCCGCCATGGAGCGCGCGCCAGTGAGACCTTGCGAACGCAACCAAGCGGTAGCGTCCATGCTCCGCATACCATGGTGACAAAAAAGAATGACTTCGTCCGCTGATTCCAGCCGCGACAGGTTGGCAGGAATTTCGCGAAGAGGAATCAACACCGAACCTTCGATGTGCGAAGTGTCATATTCCCACTGCTCGCGAACGTCGACGAAGAGAATTTTCTCGCCGCGTGCAAGCTTATCCTTCACTTCGCGCGGCGCCACTTCCATATTTGCGTAGATGTTTTCAGCCATCGACCCAAGCTCCGAGGAAAACTTGTTAGTCTTTATTTGAGAAGCCCGCTATTGCGGTGACCCACTAATCCATGTTCGCTTTCGGCGCTACCCACCTCGGCTCGTTGTCCTGTATATCGTTGACGAGCTTAATATCTTCCGGCTGCGGCAGAGTTTCTTTCACGTGCTCTGCGTATTTCTCGGGTGACATAAGTTCGCCGGTCACGCTATACGGCTGATTCGCAAACTCGCCAATATGACGGTTGAACTTCATGTCCGGAACGTAGAGTGGTTCGGCGCCCTTCGGAACGTGCTTGTTGATTTGCTCGATCAGTTTCTCGCACTCCAGAAAATAGAGGTGGCGGTTGTGCTCGTTCATGTGGCCGAGATCGGCTTCTTTTTGAGTTTGAGCTTCGTCGTAACGACCTTTCAGCCCCCAAATGTAAAACCAGTGGGCAGAACTCGACTGGTCCACGCCAAACAAATCGTAGCTAACCGGAATCCATTTGTTCACGTATTTCTGAACGATGTTTAGCGGGACGACCTCAGCCTTGACTATGCGTTTAAGGCCGTCGTGGCCGGTGCCTAGATGGAACGATTCTTCGCGCAACATCGGGTTCATAGACTGCGCCAACGGCTCGAATGCTGAATAGCTCAGCATGGTGAGCTGAAATTTTCCGTCGCGGTCCACGAAATCGGTGTAGGTAAAAAAGTCGAGCCAGTTTGCGACTTCCTGATTGAACGCGCCAAGCAGGCGTTTGGATTCGAAGGCGCGGCGCTCGAGCATTTTTTGGGCTTCCACTTTTCCGCTGTAGCCAAAGTGATTGATGAGCAGATGGCACATCTGCCAGCCGTGGCGCATTTCTTCGGTTACGACGCGGCAAAGCGATTTGCGGTCGTGCTCGCTCGGTGAATGCTCGAACAGGCGGCGCTGCTGCTCGACAGAAGCGAATTCCGTGTCTCCTTGATAGATAATCAAGTTCATCAGACCATCGCGAATGCGCTGGTCTGGGATGTCCAGCACGCGCCGCCACTTTGGGCGCCCTTTGAATGCGCCGAACTCAATTTCGTTCGAGCGCGTGGGTCCGAACTTGGCCTCAAAATGATAGCTGTCAATTTCAGAATAATTCACGCCAATGTCGCTGCGCCAAACTCGGAATAAGTCCACCCAATCGTCGAAAGTAGCGATACGTGTTGCGGACATTTATAAATTCCTCCCGTTCTGCAAATCAGTTGAATCCATAAAATCAGTTTCCGACCGAGCTCACAATCAGTGGCCCTTAAAATTCGGCTTACGCTTCTCGAGAAAGGCGTTGAGCCCTTCCATGCAGTCCTCGGACTGGAAGCAGTGAATCTGGAGGCGTATTTCCTCGTCGAGCGCTGCCGTGAGATCAGCGCGATTAGCGGTGGTCATAGCATGCTTTGAGTCTCGAACTGAAAGCGGAGCCGCAGCAGCCACATCCTGCGTAACTTTCTTGGATTCTTCCTCGAATTGCGCGGCCGGAAAGACGCGAGAAACGATTCCCATCCTGAGAGCGTCTTCCGCTGAAAGCTTGGTCGAGGTCCAGAATAATTCCGCCGCTCGCGCTCGCCCTACAAGTCTGGGCAAAAAGAAGGTGCCGCCGAAATCGGGATACAAGCCGATCTGCGCGAACCCTTCGGCGAACTTGGCCTGATCGGACGCAACGCGAAAATCGCATGCGATAGCGAGATTCATTCCGCCGCCGGCCGCCGGGCCGTTTACAGCCGCGACCACAGGTTTGGGCATTCCTGCAATCACCAGGCAAATTTCTTTTCCGCTGACGAGTAAATTTTCGAGTTCCTTGGCATCTTTGCGCTTCCGCAGATCGTGAAGCACCGCCAAATCGCCGCCGGCGCAAAAGCCACGTCCCGCTCCTATAAGTCTGACCGCAGCCACGCCTTTATCTTCGCCAGCGCGTATCAACGAGTGCACTAGCTCGCGGCCTAGCTCAACATTCAATGCGTTCAGGCGATCGGGGCGATTCAAGCGGAGAGTAACGATATTTCCGTCGCGTTCTTCGAGCACGAATTGGTTTGCCGGATTTTGTTGCGTGGTTGCCGCCATAGCGGTTACTCCCTAGTCCTTCAGACTCTTCAGCAGAGCAGCGAGCTTCTTGAAATAACGCGTCTTTACGCCGCGATCGGTGGCGCAATTCGAACCGCTGGTAGAAGGCAGGACGAACACATACGCGCCGTACAGTTTCTCTTTCTGCAAACCCAGTTTGCATACACGGCCGGTAAATTTCTCGTAAACCATTTTCCCGTTGAAAGCGATCACGCGAGGCCGCAGGTCCTCCAACTTCTGCGCCAGGAGCACCCTTCCTTCGGAGAACTCTTGCCGTTCGATTTCTTCCACCCCGCGAGTGGGACGCTTCACCAAATCGGTCATACCGATACCGAATTCCAGAAGACGACGGTCGTCTTCATAACCCAGCGGTTCGGGAATGACTCCCGATTCATACATTACGGGCCAGAACTGATTGCCACGTCCGGCATAGTAATGGCCGACGCGAGCCGAACGGTCGCCCGGATTGGCGCCGATCAAAATCATTTTCATACCCTTGCGAAGGTAATCGGGCAGTGTGCGCATTCAGTCCTTTAGTTTCCCCAGTAGTATTTCGCGTACTCGCTGAACTATCGAACCGGCTATTGTTACTTTCCTTTGAACTCCGGCTGCCTCTTTTCCACGTACGCTTTCAGACCTTCTTTAGCGTCATCGCTGGTGAACAAAAGCTGTTGCAACTCGCGCTCGATGCCAAGCGCTTCTCCAAATCCGACTTCGGAGCCAGTAACCACGGCGCGCTTAATGCGTCCCACTGCACGCGAAGCTTTGTTGGGCGGACAGAACTGCTTTGCATAGGCCATCACTTCTTCCCAGAAGTTTTCGCGCTCGTAGATGTAATGGATTAGCCCGAATTCGAGAGCCTCTTCAAAACTGAACGTGCGGCCGGTGGCCATTAATTCCAAGGCTCGCGAGCGGCCGATCACACGCGATAAACGCTGCGTTCCGCCGGTACCGGGAAGGACGCCGAGGTTCACTTCAGGCAATCCAATCTTTCCGCCTTCTTTTTTGGCGATGCGAATATCGCAAGCCAACGCAATTTCCAACCCGCCGCCGACGGTGTGGCCGTTGAGCGCCGCAATCACCAGCTTGGGAGTCTGCTCGAAGCGGCTAAGGGTCTCGTTGGCATGCAGGCAAAAATAATATTTGAAGGTGGGATCAGCCTTGGTGAGCATCGGAATGCTAGCACCTGCGGAGAAGAATTTGTCCCCTTTTCCGCGCATTACAATTACGTGGGCGTTTTCGTCCATGCGCGCTTTCAAAATGGCCGTGTCAATCTGCTGCATCATTTCATAGGTGTAAGTATTCGCCGGCGGATCGTCCATTTCAATGATCGCCACTCCGCCTTCCACGCTGTAATTAATCAATTGCTTCTGTTCCACGGCCTGCATCGTCGCCATCGTTTCCTCCAGAATTTTTTAGGTTTTCATCAATCGATTTTAAAGATTATCCGCCCGCGTACGCCGATTCCGCAAGGTTGACGCAACGGGGCGCACCAATTTGGAACTGCTACTTCCGTGGCCGTTGGTCACGCCGTGCAAAAACATTCCGGCGATCGTTTCCGCCAACGCACCCGCTTTGGGGTCGGTTTCGGAACGGTGCCACGTGTAGGTCCAATTCATCATTCCGAAAAGGGTCAGCACCGCCACTCGCGGATTCAGTTGGCGAGCCGCGCCTGTTCGCCGCATCTCTTCAAAAATTCCGAGAGCGATTTTCACGTAGCGTCTTTTGACTTCTAAGACTTCTTTGCGGAACGCGCCTTCGAGGGCTTCGTCCTCGTGCGCGAGAACTTTCATCTCCACAGGGTGCTGCAGAAAATAATCGAGATGGTTGTGCACCAGCATGCGCAACTTATCGACCGGACTGGTGGCTTCCGGTAGCCTCTTTTCCAGGCGCGCGACGATCGTTTTAAAAGTGTGGATTTGAATCAGGTATAAGAGCTCTTGCTTGCTCTTGATATAGTAGTAGAGACCGGCTAACGAAACTCCACTGGAACGGCTAATATCGCGGATGGAAGCGCCCTCATAGCCTTTATCGCAGAACACCCGGGCAGCGTGCCTCAAAATGACTTGAAGCTTTTCCTGAGGCTCGCGCTGGGGATTAGAGAGTCTTGGCATAGGAAAGAACGACAATTCGTTCGAACGTTCGTTCGACAAGTAGGATACTGCCCGCCAAGCGGGCTGTCAAGCTTGGTTTCGGCCGAGGTTGTTCCGGTATTCCTGATTCGAGATCAATTTTTTGAATCCAGAAACTTCGGGCGCGCATCCAAACACTCACCTGCGAGGCGCGGACGCCGTTCAAACTGTGCTACCCTTCCTTGCGTGAGTACCGTCTAAGCGTGAGTACCGTCTAAATGAGCGCTCCGAAAATGAATCCTACAGGCGAAAAATCCACGCAAACGCGCGCGCCGCTCCCTTCCCAGGTGGTGAAAGAAGACGAACCGGTGCTGGTGGCTGCGGCCAAAGCTGGGGACATCTCTGCTTTCGAAACACTGGTCAGCCGCTACGAACGTAAAATTTTCCGCTTGGCTCAGAACATCACGCAGAACCGCGAAGACGCGGAAGACGTGATGCAAGAAGCGTTTCTGAAAGCGTACGAACACCTTTCCGGCTTCCAGGGCAACTCGCGTTTTTATACCTGGCTCGTGCGCATCGCGGTAAATCAGGCACTGATGAAGTTGCGCAAACGGCGGCCCAATCAAGTTTCTATCGATGAAGATGTGAAAACGGGGGACGATTTGATACCGCGCGAGATCGAAGATTGGGGTCCCTCTCCTGAAGATCGCTACAAGCAAAGCGAGCTGGCCGGCATTCTGAACAGCACAATCGCAGATTTAGATCCTCCTTTCCGAATCGTTTTCCAGTTGCGCGACATCGAAGAATTATCAACAGAGGAGACAGCCGAGGCGCTGGGACTTTCAGTGCCGGCTGTGAAATCGAGGCTGTTGCGAGCGCGGTTGAAGCTGCGCCAAAAGCTAGACCGATACTTTCGACGGAGTGAAAATCAGTGAATTGCAAGACGCTTGTTGTTGAGCTGGAAGATTATTTAGACGAGGAATTGGACTCGGAACTGCGCGCCTCCATCGAAGTACATTTGGCGAAGTGCAAGAATTGTAAGCTGATTGTGGATACGACCAAAAAGACCATCCAGATCTTTTGCAACTCTGAACCCGCCCCGCTTTCTGAAGATACCCGACACCGCCTGCATGACGCGTTAGTAAAAAGGCTCGGCCGCACACACGCGTAGAGTGTCTTTCAGACAAGTCCCTTTCAGCTGATTGTCCGCGCACGTTTTTCGGCTTCGGCTTGCTGCCACATGGGAACTTGACGTCCGATTCCGCGCTCACGCGCCATCTCAAATATCCGTCCCGCCACTACGATGTCCTCGATAGCGATTCCGTTCGATTTGAAAAGCGTAATTTCGCTTGCATTCGTGCGCCCAGCTATTTTTCCGCTGACTATGTCGGCCAGTTCCCTGACGGCCTTCCATTGCTGGTCATCTTCGCCGAAAACTTGAATTAGATCTCCGGCCTCCCGTTTCGATTGCTCGCGCGAATCAACCACGATCACATTGCATCGCTTCACGGCGTCGGCATCGAGTTCACGTTTCTGCGGGAAATTTGCACCGATAGCATTGATGTGCACGCCCGGCTTCAGCCAACGGCCCTCTACGACGGGGTTCGTGCTGGTGGTGGAAGTTACGATAATGTCCGCGTCTCGCACGGCAGCTTCCGCAGACTCAGCGGCCGACACGGGAATTTTAAGAGCCTCGGTCATTTCCTTAGCGAAGATTTCCCTTTTTCCTGAATCACGACTGAAGACGCGAATCTCCGTCAACTTACGAACCTGCGCAATCGCCCGGAGCTGCGTTCGTGCCTGCAGGCCTGTTCCAACCATTCCGATCGCTCGTGCGTCTTCCCGCGCCAGTAGCCGCGTGGCTAGACCACTCGCCGCGCCCGTCCGCATTTGGCCGACAAAATCAGCTTCGACCAACGCCAATAAATCGCCTGATTCCACGCTGAAGAGCGTGATCAGAAAACGTAATCCCTCGCGAGAGCTGCTGTAAATTTTCAGCCCCATATAGCCGCTGGCGCCATCGGCTGCCGCCATGTAATGCAGGTAACTTTTCGAAGGAAGATGCAGGCGTTGACGTGAATGCAAGAGCGCAGAGCCATCGGCGAGACGCAGGAACGACTCCTGCACGCATTCAAGCGCCAAGGGCATAGTGAGGAGGGATTCCACGTCCGCTTCGGTCAGCAGCAAAGGCATAAGTTCTCCATTTCGTACGACACTGAATTCTGGTGGATGATATCGCGATGTAAGACTGGTCGAAAGCGGTCTAAATGTCGCTAGAAATTTATGCGGTAGCGCAGGACGCGGCGTTCCGGCGCGTCGAGGACCAGCAATTCATGATGCGTGCTCACCGCGAGCGGAGGCGCGGGACGCGATCCTTGCCCGAGCTCCGGAGCAAGATCCACGTCCAACCTTGGTTTACCTTCACTATCCAAGATATGAAGCATTCGTCCGTCGCTATCCATCACGAAAATGAAATTATTTGAAACCGCGAAGCCATCGGTGGGATTCCATTTGCCTTGATTAGCCGACGGGGTTATTTCCGAAACAAAATGGCCTTCGCGCGTAAATTTTGAAATATTCCCTGAAGAATTCGCAATGTAGAGGAACCCGTCATGACCGGTTTCGATTGGCCCCGGAATCCTCCCGGAGCGTGAGCCACTCGTTGGCATCTCCCAGGTTTGCTCCAACCGGAAGCGTGAGTTGTAGGCGAGTACTTTTGCCGCGTCGGAATCGAAGATGTAAATGAGACCGTCATCCGCTACCGCAACACTTAAAAAGTTTCCCGTGCTTGGGCGTGATCTTAGCCTCAGCTCTCGATAATGGTCGCCACCCGGAAGAAAGATGAAGACACTGGCGCGCGCCGGATCCGTAACGTAAATTGCTCCGCCGCCATCCACCGCAATCGATTGCGGATGCTTCAGCCCATCTTCCTGAAACGACAACAGGGCTTTTCCGTAGGACGCGAATTTGTGAATGAAGCCGGTGCCGGGGTCGGCAATATAGGCGTTGCCGAGGTTGTCGGCGGCGATGCTCACGGGATCTTGCAATTCGCCCGGGCCGTCGCCTTTTGTACCCCAGGCTCCGATATATTCGAGCGCGGCGGCGGGCGGCCTCAGTTGGACTGCTTGCGTTTCCGTTTGCAAGCCTCCGGCAATCGAAAGAAAGCAGAAAAGAATTAAGGAGACACCGACAAACGGATAGCGATCGCGCATAAGAACAAATTTAGCGCACTTTAAGACCAAGCTTAGGTGAAATGGGAGAGGATGAAGCGCTCTGATTAATGCTTGCGCTTCTGAGGATTAGGCCCGCCACCTTCGCGGACGCGCCGAACTACCGTTTGCCTCATCACGTAGGTGCGTAGCTCGGAACCTTTGCCGGTCAAATTCTGAAATTCAAATTTCACTTCCCCGCCCGGCGTGCTGGCCTTCTGTAATTTAATCGGTAGCTTGCCGCAGACGTTACTTTCCACAAACGCGGTTTCGTACCTTTCTTTCTTCTCACCCCACGTGTACACGCGCATCAAAGAAAAATCGCATGGCTGGCCTTCAGGTCCATGCGTTCCAACCAAAAGATATTGGGGCTTGAGCTTCCCCGCATCCGCAACGCGATTAAGTTCGAGCCACGCGACGATACGCATGCCCGCCGAACTGGCGTAATCCGGAAGCGGAGCGGGTACATCAAGGTCAATGAAGCGTCCGACGAGCCAACCTGTCATGGTGGTCTGATCGGCAATGTGGGCGCGAACGAGCCACCAATCCTCTTTCTTGCCGGGAGCGGCGCTGGAATCTTCCGCGGCGCCCGCAGCTTTCACGGAGGCGACGGGCACGGACTGCCGCTCCAGCACTTCCAGCGGAACGTCCTTATTCAGTTGGCGGATTCGAAGCGATTCGCGGCCCGGCGCAATGTGGAGATTGCTGAGAACTTTTGTGTGCCCGACTGCTTCCACCGGCATTGCTGCGCCCCTCTTCTCCAGGTCCTTGGAGGTTTGCCACAAATCGGCCGAAAGCAAATCGCGATCGGGTATCCACCCGGTGGTTCCGTTTGTAGTGCGAACCTCAACCTGATCTTGAAAGCGTTGCAGCACATCAAGCTTTTCACCGTAATTCACGGTGGCTACCGGTTCGCGTACCTGCGCGGATGTGCTCCAAAGAGTCACTTCGCGGTTTCCCGCGTAGCCAATCTCTATGGGCGCTTTCGCGTGACGGTAGCGAAGGTAAGCCGCCGTCCCGATAATCAACAGAACTGCCAAACCGATCAACACTTTCCGCATCGCGTTGCGCGCCTGCATTTTTCCTTTACTTTCGAAACTTGGAATACAAGACGGAATTTTACACTAATGCCGCTGCACCATTTGCTCGCAGTGTAAGATGCGGTTTCCAAGCGCGCCGAGGTATCCGGTGCGATGCGGACGTTCTGATACAATGCGAGCGATTTATTCATCAGGAGAATGCAAATGGAAGGCTTGGAGAAGCTAAAACCGATCGCACTACTTTTTTTACGTCTAGCTTTAGGAATTGTTTTTATATTTCATGGATATCCCAAACTTTTCACACATCCGCACCAGGCGGCCGAAGCGTTCGCCAGGATGGGATTTCCTGCTTACTTTGCTTACATTTCCGGTGTGTTGGAATTCTTTGGCGGGATTCTGTTGATTGCGGGCTTGTTCACGCGCATCGCGGGACTAATGCTTGCAGCCGAGATGGCTGTAGCTTTGGTGAAAGTACATGGCCTGTTGTCTAATCCAATGAACGTACATAACTATGAATTCCCGTTGGCTTGCGCGGCGGGTTCGTTCGCGTTAGTCGGAGTCGGAGCAGGATTAATATCGCTGGATCACGCAATTTATAGCAAGAGCGGCACTTTTCCGAAGAAAAGCAGAAATAAGGGAAGAGACTAGGATCGAGTTAATCCCACCCGGTAAGCGCGGAAGGCCGATCGCCTTCCGAAGCTTGCCGTCAATAGACCGCCCAAATCTAACCAGCTAGTCAGTTTGAGGCGGGTTGCGTGAAGTTTGACGAAGGCGGAGCGCCGACGTTCACTGGCTCGACTACCACCACCGGTGCTTCCGGCATCACCAGCCAGGCGACGAGATAGGCGAGCAGCCCTGGCACGATTCCAGTGAAAAACGTAATGAGAACCCAAACCAGGCGCACAACCGTGGAGTCCACGTCCATATATTCGGCGATGCCGCCGCACACACCCGCGATTTTGGAATCGACCGACGAACGCATCAGTCGCTTCTGGATGGGCGGTGTTCCGGAAGGAGTCACGTGCTGCGGCGCTCCGCAGTAATAGCAGAAATTGGAATGCTCGGTTAATTCTCGTTTGCAGTGAGTACAAATCATTTTCTAGCCTCCGGCGCGAAAGAGCCTCTAATCGCGCGGGTTCCTATAGCTGGATACGATCCTACCACTCAGAAAGTTTCAGAAAGCTACCAAATCGCGAACGGCGCGCACGATGTCTTCTGTTTGGGGCAATATCGCGTCTTCCAGCTTTGGCTGATAAGCGCAGAAGGTATCGGTAGCGGCAACGCGGCGAATCGGAGCATCGAGTTCCTCGAATAACTCGTCGGCGATGCGGGCGGCGATTTCCGCTCCGTATCCCCAGGACAAAGTATCTTCGTAGGCCACGATGACGCGATTCGTTTTGCGGACCGAAGCGGCGATCGCGTCCCAATCGTAAGGACTGAGCGAGCGCAGATCGACAATCTCTGCGGAAATACCCGCGCGCGATAATTCCGCGGCAGCCACTTCGGCGCGATGGACGACAGCGCCGTAAGTAATGATGCTCACATCTGTACCTTCGCGAACGACGCGCGCTTTGCCGAAAGGAATCGTAAAATCCGCGCCCGGATATTGCGAACGATTGTACGGCTGGCGGTAGAGGTGTTTGTGCTCGAGGAACAGAACGGGATCGTCGGAGCGAATGGCAGTACGCAGCAAGCCGCATACATCCAAGGCCGTGGAAGGCATCACCACGCGAAGCCCCGGGATGTGCGTGAACGTAACTTCACCGCATTGGCTGTGGTAAATCGCGCCGCCGGTTAGGTAGCCGCCGATCGCGACGCGCACGACCATGGGGGCCTTAAAGTGCCCCGCAGAGCGCCAACGAAGAGTAGCAATTTCATTGCGGAGCTGCATGGTGGCCGGCCATATGTAATCGAAGAACTGAATTTCGGGCACCGGCTTCATGCCACGAAGAGCCATTCCCGCAGCGCGGCCAACGATATTGGCTTCAGCGAGCGGTGAATTGAAAACTCGCGACGAGCCGAACTTGCGCTGCAAACCGGCGGTCGCTTTGAATACGCCGCCCTTCCCTTTTACCAGAGACAGGCTGTCTTCCCGGCTGCAGTCGGCTACGTCCTCACCGAAGACAACGATCCGCTCATCGGTTTGCATTTCGTCGAGGAGCGTGGCGGAAACCATTTCAACCATGGTCTTGGGTTCGCCTGCGAACTTCGGCTGGACGTCGAATTGGTCTCCGCGCGAGTCAACGTCCGGCGAATAAACCCACTGATAGATGGAATCCGGTGACGGCAATTCGGCGGCGAGTGCGCGGTCAGTAGCCTCTCCAACTTCGCCGTCGACTTCGGCTTCCAGGGCGTTGAGTTCGCTTTCTTCAAGGATGCCTTCGCGGACGAGAAAGAGCCCAAACTTCGGGATGGGGTCGCGACGTGATTCCTGCTCTCGCTCGGTATCGCAGCGGTAGAGCTTCTCGTCGTCGGAAAGTGAGTGCGAGTAAGGGCGAATCACGTGCGAATGGACCAACGCAGGGCCTTTGCGCGCGCGGCAATGTTCGACGGCGCGCTTCATTGCCGCATAGCTTTCCAGAGGCTCTGTGCCGTCGCATTCTTCGATGAGCATGTGCGGATAATTCGCGAGCAGCTTGGAAATACTTCCGCCGGGAGTTTGCCGCTCTACCGGGACAGAAATCGCGTAGCCGTTATCTTCAATGTGAAACAGAACCGGAAGACTTTCCATGCTGGCGGTGTTTAGAGCTTCGTAGAATTCACCTTCACTGGTAGTGCCGTCGCCGGCCGAGACGTACATCACATCATCAGCTTTGAATGCAACGGTGTCGCCGAGCGGCCCTTTGCGGGCTTGATCGAAGGCCTTCGGGAACTTCTTGTAATAGATCGAAGCTTCCGCCGCGCCCACGGCGTGAAGGAACTGCACCCCGGTAGGAGAAGAACGCGAAACGATGTTGAGATTCCGATTGCCCCAGTGTGACGGCATTTGACGTCCACCTGATGACGGGTCGTCCTTGGCACCAACCCCTTGGAGCATCATCTCGTACGGGGTTACGCCGAGAGCGAGCATCAGGGCACGGTCACGATAATGGGGGAAAAACCAGTCGTAGGCAGGCTTCAGAACCAGACCAGCGGCAACCAATGCAGCTTCGTGGCCGGCGCCGCTAATCTGGAAATAGATTTTGTTTTGCCGCTTGAGTTGGATTTCGCGATCGTCCAGACGCCGCGATAGAAACATCAGGCGGTAGATTCGAATCAAGGTATCGCGATCGAGCCCTTGATACTTTGCGGCGTCAAATTTTGCGGTCTTCGTTTTTGTCTGTGTCGGCATGCTTGGCTTCATCCGCAAATCCGAAAGGATTTTGGGCCAGTTGCATTATATCG
This sequence comes from Candidatus Acidiferrales bacterium, assembly GCA_050012395.1. Classification (GTDB taxonomy): domain Bacteria; phylum Acidobacteriota; class Terriglobia; order Acidiferrales; family UBA7541; genus Palsa-295. Next base: position 94,917 of record JBEKHG010000006.1, on the reverse strand, counting down.
AATCGCGCGGCAGGGGGCCAAAATAACGACAAGCGACGGAGCGCGCGTTTTGGCTGGCGGCCAAGGACGGCTCCCAGTGCGGTCAAACTGCAAAGGCGCGCGAGGACCACCGTGTGCAGTCACTCTTTTCTGGGACAAAGCCACCACCCCTGAATGAATCTATGCGGCTCACAGAATAGGCTTCTTCGTCAGAATCTCAATCCGTCAAAAGCTCTAGATATTGTTTTGATTTTGGCCAGTGACGCGCGTTTTCCGAAACGAATCGAATGACTTGCTAAGTTCCGAATTTTCTTCCATCAGGAGGGCGCGCAAAACGGGAACCAGTTGGATTCACGCCGCGTCTAATGATATAGCAGGCGAAATTTAGATGAAGGGTAGTAGCTGCCAGAAAGAAGGTCAGTATGAGTCACATTTCATCGATAAATCATTCCCGTGGACTTGACAAACATTCAAGAACGACCGAAAGGGCACTCGAAATACACCCAGAAAGTCACCACCCAACGCTAGATGAAATACAACTGCGGGCTTGCCAGATCCATTCGAAGCACGGCGGCGTTTGCGGCGGGTACAATCTGGATGACTGGTTCGAAGCCGAGCACGAATTAGAAGATGAGAATGAGCTGTCGGCGAAAACTGAGCGCGTGCAATAGTTAGCGCGGAAAGTTTAGTCGGCTCGGCGATTACAAGCAATCTGCCATGAACTCGTGAATTACTGCACGCGAGCGTCGAAGACTCCGGTCTGCACTTGGCCCGCGCGCTTTATCTGTACAAAGATCCGATAATCTCCCGGCTTCGGGAAACCGTAAGGAAAGCTTACTTCAGCCGGTATCGTTCCCGTCATTGGCGCCATTCCCATCGGGCCTTGCATCCCAGTCGAATCGCCCAGCAGTCCTGCCTGCGCCATCTCGAGTGATGCCATCGGGACTGAACCTGCCGGGTGGACATGCGCGAAGACGCTCAGGTCCGAGCGCACAAACTCCGCGTGCCCGGCCATCCCCATATACGGCTCCAGATCTTTTGCTGGTTTTCCGTCTTTCCCCTGTACGACGAACTTGAAATCCATGGCGGTGTCGGCCTTCAGCGGACCTGCTGCACGTTCCCAAATCATCCGGCAGCCGTCGGGAAGCTGCGAAACGAATTGATCTTGCTGCGAACCGATGGGTTCGCCAGACCAAGTGGAGTCGTCTCCGCGTAAAGGTCCGCCATTGATTTGTGGAAGATCGACCGTTCCCACCAGCGTCCAGGGAAATCCTCGCGCATCTACCACGTCCGCAAAAACCTGATAATGCCCCGCAGGCATGTCCGGCAAATCGTCCGCAAATGTGCCGCCTTCTAAAAGAGTGGGATGAAGATGCCACAAGCGGTTCATGCCCGGAAGCTCGATTAGGAACAAATGCATCAGATGGTTGTGGTCCGGAATGACTTCGCTCATATTCATTTTGGCCGACCAGGTAGGGTTCTCGCTCTTCGCGCGAATCACCAAACGGTTACCGTTTTCCAGCGTGGTCTCCGCCGTGGGCGATTTATAAAAAGCTACGCGGTTCTTGTAGTTTGCGTCCTCCGCGCCCCACCAGACTCTGCCAAGATAGACAAATCCAGCCACCAAAATAATCGTAACTGCGATGGCGAACTTAGCGCGGCGCGCACTCGCAGGCCCCGGCGTCTCGCCGCGTTCCAAGCTGGCTTCGCGCGCGCCTGCGCCGACTATCGAAATCACTCCAATTCCCAGAACCAGCATCAGCACAATCATCAATGCAGCCAGCGGCTTCTGCATCGGGTAGGTGCGCTGTGCAAACGAAGCCACCGGCACGGACAGTTCCCCTTTGCCTTTCGCGCCATCCACCGTGATCCGCACCTGCAAGGCGCCGGATTCCATCAGCCAAAGACTGCCGGAAAAAAATTGCGGGTCATACTTGGAGCGCGCCGCAAAATCCGGAGTGGGTGGATAGGTAGATCCAGCTCCGCTCAACCGCAATGGAACGATTTGCACGGCGCTCACATCGCCGCTCTGGCAGCGCACTTCGATTTCCGCCACGCCCGGGACCACTTGCGGGATTCGAACGGTGACAAACAGGTGGTAAGGGCCGGCATCGCCTTCGTAATAAACGTCCGGGCTGCCCACATGCGCAAGCGCAGGAATTGCAGCAGCGAGCAACAGGACGCAAAGCAGAGTTAGCGGACGCCTAAAATCTGTCATCGGCGGATTCGCCGCATCCACAGGCCCCAAGCCATGCCGATGCGCACCATCAGAATCGACACGCATAAGGCGATCAGCATGCGTATCCAGAATTGCGCGGGAGCATGCTCCGTTGGAATGTAAAGGTTGCGAACCCAGGGGGATGTCGGAGGAACAAAATAGGGATAATTGGTCGTCTGGAAGATTCTATTTCGTGACGCGGGGGACATTAGAAATTCGGCAAAAGGCCACTGCACCGCTACGAAGCTCACCAGATAAGCTGCTCCCAATGTGGCGGCTTGTTTCCAGCGGCTCCAATCGGCGGTGCGCTGGCGCAACAAGTCAAAGATAATCGCCGGAATAATCAACAAGACCGGAAAATCCGGCGGAACGAGATGGGTGATGTGCTGATACACCGGACCGAGTTTGGGTTCTGCCGGCACTAACGGGAATCCCCATACGAAACACAGGTGCAAAACAGTGAACATCGCTGTCATGATCGTGGCGGCCCAGCGATTTTTGGCAACCCATGCAACGGTGGCGACCCAAATCGGCGCAGCGATCATTATCACCAGGTAAAATCTTGATCCGTGCATGAATACGCGGTTCGTGAACTCTTGCGCGATCCCGACGGTCATTCCCATCAGGAAAACGAAGGTAACAAATAAAATTCGCTCCAGCCTCTGGCGATAAATGCCTTCGGCGCGATTCATTTCCGCGAGCACCATCACCAGCAATCCAAATCGAATTCCGATCATGCCCAAAGCCAGCAAGACGTGCGGCGGGCTGAGAATCTTCACGTCGAGCCCGTAAGAGTTGTGCCACCAATTATCGAAAGGCGCGGAAGCGATCATGGCGACGCCGCCCCAAGCGCAGATAAACGCGCCCAACGGCCCGCGGAATCCCCACATGGAAATCGAAACGTCGCAGAGCGGCGAGTTTTTGCGGAACGTGGTGGAAAGGATCAGATAGCCGCACGAAATTCCGGCAAGCACGCCGGACAAATAAATGAGCATGTGCGCGGTGGTCCAGAACGAGTCGCGGCCAATGCTCTCGTGCCAGGAAATGTCCCAGGCGCTTCCGACCACACAGGAAACCACAGACGCGAGGCAGCACCAGATGTACCAGGGGATCGACGCAGTGGCAGCGTAAGCGCGCTCGGCGGGTCGAGCATGAATTCGCTCGACCGAAATTGTTCCGGCCATCTATGTTTCTCCGATGCGCCTAGTTTACACCCGGAAGGACTTGCGGTAGCGTTCGGTAAACACTCCAGTACTAAAAACGCGGATGCTTTAACAGGAATTTGAGAAGAAAGAAGAGCCACCGGGGAGGGGCGGCCCTTTCCGTAGCTTTGCCAGGGATGGAGAGAGTTAGCTGAGCTTGCGGCGCTTCATAAATCCAAGACCAACTAAACCCGAACTGAGCATCATGACAAGACCCGGCTCCGGGGTTGTGGTAACAGTGCCGGCATAGTCCAGACCGTAGGAACTGCCATTTTCTTGAAAAACGTCAAACGAGATCGTGTTTGATCCGTCGACTAGATAAGCGGCGATGTTGAAAGTCCCTTCCGTGGTCGACAAACAACCGATCTGCACAGACGAGCAAGTCGGATAGGAGCCACCGAGCGCAGCGGCGTAAACCGTGACTCCGTTTACGACCACTGATGTCGTGTCATCGGCCAGAACGGAAAGAGTAGCGGCAGTTATGGTCCCGGAAAGATTGAACGTTTGAGAAAATATCGCATTCGTGCCATTGGGCAAGGTGGTAAATCCGGGGGTGGATGGATTGCCGGTGTTGGCAAAGGAAACCCAGTTCGAGCCCGGAAGAGCGGCAGCCCATGCCGGGTTTGAGGTGATATTCTGCGTAGCGCTGCCTGAGTTGTTGGCTGTATTGATGGCCGAGCTGTCTATCGGGGTGGAATCGGCGCTGATCGTCAAAAAGCAGCCGCTAGCGGCGACAGCCAAAGCTAAAACTGCTAACTTCTTCATAATCTTTAACCTCCGGGGCCTGAAAATACAAACAGACTCGCTTTGCTACTATGCATATCGCAGGTCTAAGGCCGTTTCTCAAGTTACAGATTTAAAGGGACTTGCTATAAAATAGAGAGTTCTTCGGGAGGAAACTCGTTCACTTCAGGGGCAAGGCTTTTCCTGCGGGCTTAAGAGGCTTTCTCTTGGGCGTAAACAAGATATTCTGCGTATGGGCCTTTGAAATCTTCAACCTTGCTGCCGGCTACAAAGTGCCAGATACGGGTGGCGACCTCGTCGATCACGTCGTAATCGTGTGTTACGAGTAGCACTGTGCCGTCGTACTTTTGGAGTGCGATGTTCAGCGCGTTGATTGACTCCAAATCCAAGTGGTTGGTAGGTTCGTCGAGAATCAGGACGTTCGGCCGTTGAAGCATTAGTCTACAAAAAATAAGGCGCGCCGATTCGCCTCCGGAAAGAGCCTGCGTGGGCTTCAAAGCATCATCGCCGCTAAAGAGCATTTGGCCCAGCACCGCGCGCAGTTCCTCTTGCGTGGCTTGCGGCTTGAATTGATGCAACCATTCGACCACCGTGGTGCCCTTCCGGATGGAATCACTGTGGTCTTGCGCGAAATATCCAGCGGCGACGTTGTGCCCCCAAGCTACCGTACCACCGTCCACCGGAAATTGACGATCGACATCGTCGATATAGCCTGTCGCGTTTCGCACCAGCGATTTCAGAAGGGTGGTTTTGCCCGCGCCGTTGCGACCGGTTAGGGCGATTTTCTCACCGCGCGCCACGCTTGCGGAGAACGGCGAGAAGACCTTCACGCCGTCATAGGATTTTGCGATGCTCTTGATTTCCAGCGGATGCCGGCCGGAATGTTGATCCATTTGGAAGCGAATGTAGGGTCGCGCGATATTGGATCTCGCCAGTTCCGCAGTCTGCAGGCGTTCCACTTCTTTCTTGCGCGAAGTAGCCTGTGCTGACCGCGTGCCAGCGGAGAACCTCGCGATAAACTCATTCAATTGCGCGATCTTCTTTTCGCGTTGCGCGTTCTCAGATTCGATGCGCGAGCGTATGGACGTCTTGGCCACGACCATGTCGTCGTACCCACCGTTGTACATAATCACGGTTTGATAGTCGATATCCGCAGTATGGGTACAGACACTGTTCAGAAAATGGCGATCGTGCGAAATCACGATCAACACGCCTTCGTACTCGCACAAATAATCCTGCAACCAGTGAACCGAGTCCAAGTCCAAGTGGTTGGTGGGTTCGTCCAGCAGCAAGGCCGGTGGACTGCCGAATAAAGCCTGGGCTAGCAGCACGCGGACTTTCTGGCCGCCTTGTAGTTCGCCCATCTTGCGCTCGTGCAACGTATCGTCCACGTCCAAACCGTCAAGCAGAACTCCGGCGTCTGCTTCAGCCGTGTAGCCGCCTTCTTCACCGACGATTCCTTCCAGTTCCGCCAAGCGCATTCCGTCTTTATCGGTCAATTGTTCATGCGGCTTCGCGTATAGGGCGTCGCGTTCCTGCAGCGCTTTCCACAGGGCTTTGTTGCCCATGATTACGGTGTCGATCACGCGAAATTCGTCAAAGGCGAACTGATCCTGGCTCAAAACTCCGAGCTTCTTTGGCCGCGTGACGTCGCCCTTCGAAGGCTCAATTTCGCCCGTCAAAATCTTCATGAGCGTGGACTTTCCTGCGCCGTTTGGCCCGGTAATGGCGTAACGCCGGCCCGTGAGAAAGGCGCAAGTGACGTCCTCGAACAGTATTCGGGGACCGAAGCGCATCGAAATGTTATTAACGGAGAGCAAAGGAGATTCAATTGTATCACACACGCCGAAATGGTCCGCATCACCCTACCGATATCCGCGTGAACTATTACAGCCCAACGGCATAACCGCTTTTCTTCCCATCGCCTGAGGGGCCTTTGTAAGCCGCCAGACTTAAATGAAAACGCCGATGAGTCTTTTGAACCTTGCAATTCGTATATGCGGTAGCTCTTGCAATTTACGGTGCCGGCATTTGCTTTGGATAGCGTGAACGGCACATGGGGAGACGACCATGAAGCTGAGAACTGTCTATCTGATCCTGTGTATTCTCGGCGTAACACTCACGTATTGGCAGTTTGTGCCGTGGGTTGTGGAGAACGGACTGAACATGTCGCTGTTCTTTCATCAGCTTTTCGCGAACCGTATCAGCGCCTTTTTTGGCATGGACGTTTTCGTTTCCGCTTTGGCGCTAGTGGTCTTCCTGCGAGAGGAGAGTTCGCGCCTTCGCGTCGCTCGCCTATGGTTGCCGATTTTTGCGCTCCTGTTAGTCGGCGTTTCTCTTGCGCTTCCCATGTTTCTTTATATGCGGGAACGCAATCTGCCAGGGGCAGGCGATAGCATTGCGATTGAATGTGCCAGGCCGATGAAAGCCTTCTGAAGCTTCGTGTCGGAAAAGCATGTGAGAGTTGCTTGGATATATTTATGTCTCCACCTACAGGAAACATCGTATGGAAAATCATTCGCATCGCAGGCAGATTGGAAAGGCTTTTGATTCCATTAAAGAAATGAGTACGGGGACAAAAACCGCCATGCAGGCACCTTACCAGATTTTCAAAAGACTCTCGGACAACAGATTCGTTTGGATTGAAAACATCGAAGAACTTCAAGAAGCCCGTGGACGTCTCGCCCACCTAGCCGCCAATTCCGCGGCTCATTATGTACTTTTCGATCCTCGGGCAAAAAGCGTAGTCGCTCACCACATCTAAGCAGACCCTGCAGCTCTGTTTTCGCAGCGTGTAAGGACATCTCTTTCGTTGGGCCAAGCTTTAGCGCAGCCAGGTTATCTAGTTCCCGCCTTGGTCCGCGTCATAGACGTACTGGATATACACTTGCGGACCTGAGTGAACTGCGCCGTACGCGCTCGCATCGATGCGAATCGTTTCGTATAGCTGTTGCCCGTTGGGCGCCAACTCAAAAGTTCTGGAGAATTTCCCTCGTGAAGTCTTCTCGTCGCTCACCAAACTTCTTCCGTCCCACTTGGCCTCAATCTCCTGATAGGTATCGTCGCTGGATTTGCCCACTTTTCTACCATCGGTCAAGAAGACTCTCTTGCGGGCTAAGTCGTCAGTCACATCTACTTCCGCTCCCTTAGGGTCTTTTTGGACGATGCTGAGAGCTTCCGGAGGATCGGTTAATTCCCGGAGTTCAGAACGGTCGGCATCGCTTATTTGGTTTACTCCGCCTTGGCGTCCACCTCCGCCTGGATAGGGGCTGCCTCCTCCGGGATTAGGATTTCCTCCACCTCCGCCTGGATAGGGGCTGCCGCCACCCATTCGTGGGTTTCCGCTGCTCCCGGCGCCCTTTTGGCTCTTGGCCTGGGCCTGTTCCAACTTTTGTCGTCCGTCGTCGCTTTGGTCGGTATTTAGCTTCCACGCCCCTACGATAGTAGTTCGAGGCGGCATAGGCTTGGTGCTAAGTCCATCGGCTGAGTGCGAGATCGGACCGGGTTCAAGCGGCGGGGCCTGCGGAGGAGTGGCAGGAAGCGGTCCTTGAGTTTCCTGCGCGGGTAATATTCGTGGGGCCCCCAACATGAGGGCCGAAAAAAAGCCAAACAGAATCAACTTTCTTGCCAAGCTGCAGTTCATTTTAAAACCTCGCGACATAATGTAGGTCTGGTAAGCCCACAGCAACTAGTTATAACGTATTTTTCGATGCTCAAATCATCGAGCAAGATGTCATAACTCATCCTGTCATGAAAATCAGCTCAGACTGGGCGATACAAGGCATTCGTCCGTGTCTGAGGGTGTTAACGGCTATGCTATAGTTTTCGGATGAATCGTGAGTGCGGAAATGGAATCCTCCAAGTGAACCTCTGAGATGCTGCCCCGGAAGCGCGCGAGAGTAGCTTTGGCATTGGCTTTATCGCTGATCCTGATAGGGGTATTGGGCGCCGGGATTACCATGGCGCGCCTCTCCAGCAGCGCAAAATGGGTAGCTCATTCTTATCAGATAGAGCTGGCTATAAGCGACGTAGAATTCCTCCTCTCCGAAGCGGCGCGTGCCCGGCTGAACTATGTGAATTCCGGCGACGAGTCATTTGTGCAACTGTTCAATTTGAAGGACGACCAGACCAAAAGAGACCTTCAAAACATACGTTATTTGACCAGGGATAATCCCAGGCAACGGGGCCTATGCGACCAGCTTGAGAAGCTAGCGGACCGGCGATTGGAGGTGCTGGACGAAGGCATCAACTTGCGAAAGTCCGGTCAAACGGACGACGCTAGGCAGGCTCTCTTGAGCCGCGACAACGTCGCTGTTGCCACCGAAATCGACAACGTGATGCAGCAGATGGAGCATGAAGAGGACTCGCTTCTCCATCAACGCATGCGGCGTTCCAACACGCTCTTTGTAGTTTTCCTGGTTATTCTGATCGCGGCGTTTGCGGTGGCCGTGAGTTTTTTCTGGATTCAATATCAGTTGCTCTTGCAGGAGCTTTCCGCACGCGAACAAGCGGAAGCGAGCGCGCACAGGCTCAGCGCTCGCGTTCTTCGGCTGCAAGATGAAGAGCGCAGACGTCTGTCGCGGGAACTTCACGATGGGTTGGGACAAAACCTGGTGGCCGCGAAATTATCGCTGTCCAATTTGGCGAATTCTAATCCGGACAATACCTTGGTGAACGAGTGTTTGAACGCGATCGACGAGTCTCTGGCGGAAGCTCGCACGATTTCTTATCTGCTGCATCCGCCGCTTCTCGATGACATTGGTATCGCTTCGGCGGCCAAATGGTATGTAGAAGGATTTTCAAAACGCAGCGGAATCGAAGTTGCCGTAAATATTCCAGACCAGCCGGAACGCATGCCACATGCCGCGGAGCTTGCCATCTTTCGCGTTTTGCAGGAATCACTGACTAACATTCACCGCCACGCCAAGGCGTCACGGGCAGAGATCTCGCTCCGAATTGTTAATTGCCGTGCGGTTCTGCAGGTGCGCGACTACGGCACCGGCGTTGACAGCACGACGTTAGAACATTTCCTGAAAGACGGAACACATGTCGGCGTGGGCTTGGCGGGCATGCAAGAACGTGTGAGAGAACAAGGCGGAATCTTTACGATACAGTCGGACGAAACTGGAACAACGATCGAAGTCAGCATTCCGCTTTCGAACGTTTCGCGAGCTGCCGGCGAGCAAACCCCTACAACCGCAAATTGACGATGCTTAAGATTCTAATCGGATAGACCAGCTTCCAAGCTATGGGTGCCGAGGATTGTGGCGTCGAAAAAAGTCACGCGGCAGACGCAGGAATCTTTCCCATTCGACGCGTGGAGGAAGTTTAGGCAGCCAATGCAAGGCAATGCCACTTACCACCGATGGCCTTCAATTGGTGCACCCGACCGTCGTCAGCATGCAAGAAGTATGTGCCGTCTGGAAACCGTTGGGCATGAGCCGACCGTACCGAACACTTAGCCCAGCGGGTCGGCTTCAGTCCACGACCGTACTGCGACGTTTCGGGGACTATGTCAATTCCAAACTCTACCTTATACTCCACACCAGTTGCTTGTGCCGGGACTAGCCGTCCCTTGCCTTTCACTTTTTCGCTCATAATTTGATTTGATGCGGGAAATAACCGCAGGTTGCTTGATTTACCAAGGCATAGTACCAGCAAAGCTACCACTTTTCAAGCCCTTAATAAGGAACTCTTTCCGCTTATAAGCTAATGTAAATAAGCGCCTTATTTTCTGCCGCCGATTCTTGGTGGGCAGATTCAGAGGTGCCCCATGCGCCTACCATATTCGCCGTATTTCTCCTTCTAAAACACCTGATTCTACGCGATATGCATGTTTTCCAACACTTTTTGAACAGCCTGCAGCTATGGAACCGCGTTCTCTGACGAGCCGCTAGGCGAGCTCCTCAAAGAGCTGGTTGGTCGTGGCGAATTCCGGATCGTGGTGACGAACAACTTTGGCATTCACTGCCTTGAAGGGATCTTCGGTGGGAATTCGATCGAGCCAACGCTGGAGGGAAAGCTTCTCGTGGTCGGAAAAATTGAGGCGGACGATTAGGCGAACCTTGCCGCCAGGATTCTCCTCCTCGTCTCCGGATTCTTTCGATTTGCGGCTTTTCGTGGATGACTTTTTCTTCCCGCCACCCTTCTCTTCAACGGCAGGCTTCTTGGAAGGTCCCTTAGTTTGATCGGATTCCTCATCTTCTTCCGATTCTGCCTGCTCGCGTTCGAATTTAACGGCTAATTTGTCTCCGAGGCGAAAACCCTGTTTCCAGCTTTCCAGCTTATGGCGGGCTTGCTGAGCGTTCTGTTCGTCTTCTCCGAAATCAAAAATCAGGTATGAACTAGGCATATATGTTCTATAGCGGTAGGCGACCTCGTATGTCAAGGTGCCGCCAATCTTTTATTTACAGGTGCGGAGGCCGACATAAACGCATATTTGACGCTTTCGTCTATTTTATGATCGTTGGATGAAGCAGGCATTGTATTGGATGATTCCCTGTGTTAGTTTAAGCGAATAAAAGGCGAAAACGAGAAAGTGGGCGAAGCTCTGACTGGATTGAGGGGCCTTCATGAGAAGCGCAGCGACGACGAAAGATTTGGCACTCGAGCCCAGGGGATTTGAAGCACCAGCCAAGCGCGCACAGGCAACTATTGACGCTGTGCATGAGGCTCTCAGCGCTTTGGCGGGCCGTTCTAGGACGGATGAAGTGTTGACCGCCGTGCGGCATATTCCGGCGCGTTCCCCGCAATTTGTTCCAATGCCTGGGTGGGTGCGGGCGGAATTGGCTGGTGCTTATGGCGCTAAAAGCATCAAGGAACTTTACTCCCATCAGGGGGCGGCAGCCGAGCTAGCGCGGTCGGGCAAGGACTTTGTTGTGGTGACGCCTACCGCTTCGGGGAAAACGCTTTGCTACAACTTACCGATCCTAAACGCGATTCTCGAGGACACAGACACCCGCGCTCTTTACCTTTTCCCCACCAAGGCCTTGGCACAGGACCAACTTGCAGAATTGCACGATCTTTCTAGCCGACTGGATGACTGCTTCGGAGTGTTTACCTACGACGGTGATACGCCCAGCGACGCGCGGAAAGCGATACGCGAGCGCGGGCACATTATTTTGACCAACCCGGACATGCTGCACACCGGAATTCTGCCGCACCACACAAAGTGGGCTCGCGTATTTGAGAATTTAAAGTATGTGGTGCTGGATGAGCTGCACACCTATCGCGGGGTGTTCGGAAGTCACTTGGCCAATGTGCTCAGGCGTCTCGCGCGTATCGCTGAGTTTTATGGCTCGAAGCCTCAATTTATTTGCTGTTCGGCGACAATTGCTAATCCGGGAGAACTCGCGACCCAACTGATGGAACGCCCGGTAGAGGTGGTGGAAGAAAACGGAGCGCCCGCAGCGGAGAAGCTTTTTGTTTTTTACAACCCTCCAATGGTTAACCGCAACCTGGGGATCCGACGCAGTTATCTGAACGAGACTACGCGCGTGGCCAAGGAACTTCTTGCACGGAGACTGCAAACGATTGTTTTTGCGAATAGCAGGCTGCACACCGAAGTTTTGCTTACTTATCTGCAACAGGCCAACCGGCCGCAACCCGGACAACCGGAGCCGGTGCGTGGGTATCGCGGAGGATATTTGCCCGGGGAACGGCGCGAAATCGAGCGCGGGTTGCGCGAGGGCCGCGTACGAGGTGTAGTTGCGACAAACGCTCTGGAACTTGGAATCGACATTGGATCACTCGATGCCTCGGTGATGGCGGGTTATGCGGGTTCGATTGCTTCCACATGGCAGCGCGCCGGGCGCGCGGGAAGGCGGAACGGAGCATCTTGCGCTGTGCTGGTGGCGTCGTCCGCGCCGCTCGACCAATTCATCGTGCAGCACCCTGACTACTTCTTCGGCCGCTCGCCGGAACATGCCTACGTGCAGCCGGACAATCTTGAAATTCTGATCAATCACCTGAAATGCGCGGCTTTCGAATTGCCTCTTTCATCCGACGAGCAGATTGGCAGCGTCCCTCTGCCGCAAATTTGCGAACGGCTCGCGGAAGCGGGATATCTCCATCTCAGTGGCGGAAACTGGCATTGGGTGCAACAAGCTTATCCGGCGGATACGGTGAGCTTGCGGTCGGTAACGTCGGACAACTTTGTGATTATCGACGTAACGGGCGAGAACGACGGTGAACCGGAAGTGATTGGAGAAGTGGATTTCTCTTCGGCGCTAACGACAGTGCATCCGAAGGCCATATACATTCACCAGGGCCAGCAGCATCACGTGGAGCGGCTGGATTTCGACCAACGCAAGGCCTATGTGAAGCGCGTGAACGTGGATTACTTCACCGACGCTATTCGCTACACGCAAGTTCGCGTGCTGGAAATTGCGGAGGAGCAAAACATCGTGGGTCCTGCGGCTCGCGCGCACGGGGACGTGCTGGTGCGCTCGCAAGTTGTGGGGTTCAAGAAGATCAAATTTTTTACGAATGAGAACGTGGGCGCGGCAAAGCTCGAATTGCCGGAAAACGAGATGCACACGACCTCGTTCTGGATCACGCTGGAGCGCAAGCTGCTTGCTTCGTTGCCTTTTGCGTTGTCTGACCGGCAGAGCGGGATTTTCGGATTGCTGTACGCGTTGGAGTCCATGGCCACGCTTTTGCTGATGTGCGACAAGCGTGACATCGGCACTGCCGTAGGCGAGCGGCCGGCAAGTCCCGGAATCGAAGAGGATTGGCAAGAGTTCACCACGGCAGTGACCGACCCATCGCAGATGAAGGAATTCTTTGAGCCGAATCTGTATCTCTACGATGCTTATCCCGGAGGCATTGGATTCAGCGAGCCGTTGTTTCACGTTCACGATCTATTGCTGCGGCGAACCCGTGAATTGATCGCAGCGTGCCCGTGCGAACAGGGATGCCCGTCGTGCGTCGGTCCCGCCGGAGAGAAGAGCGAGAGAACCAAGGAAGTTGCGGTAAAACTCTTGGAGCATCTCAGCGCATGAGTAAGATGTTGCTGGATCGGTTCGCGCGAGTGAAGGCGCTGCAGAAGACGTCCAATGCTGGTGCGCAAAATTCCCCGAGTTCCGACGGGACCGCGAGGTCCGATCGGTTGGCAGAGGGTGTCTCCGAAGAGCGGCCGGGATTTTCTACGAACATTCCTGAAGGCGCAGAGCGGCTGGCGGAGCTTCTGGGCGCCAAGCTAGTAAAAAACCAATATGGCGAGCATCTGGCGTTGCGAAAATGGTTTTCGGATGTAGCCAACGGCGTGAAAACGGATTGCATGCCATTGGGCCACGGCCTAGCGGACGAGAGAGTGGATGCGTCGGCGCTGCGTTTGCTGGCACCGGATGCTCCCGGGGTAGTTGCCGATCCGCGACAGTGGCTCTTTCTGGATACCGAAACCACCGGGATTATGGGTGGCACGGGAACCTATCCGTTCATGGTGGGGATCGCATGGTGGGATGCGGGTGGGTTGGAAGTAGAGCAATTTTTCATGCGCGACCACGGCGACGAGCACGCGCTGCTCATGACGCTGGCGGAGCGAATGGTTGAACGCTGCGTGCTGGTTACATTTAATGGCAAATCATTCGATTGGCCATTGCTTGAAACGCGCTATCGCATGACGCGAAAGCTGCGGGTACCCGCGCCGCAAGCGCACCTGGATTTTCTCCACCCGGCCCGAAACCTTTGGCGGCTGCGGATCGGGTCCGTCCGTCTGTGGGAACTTGAACGCCATGTGTTGGGTTGGAATCGCGGGCCTGACTTGGCATCGGAATTGATTCCGGAAATTTATTTTGATTTTTTACACGGCGGCTCTCCCGAACCGCTCGTGCCGATTTTCCTGCATAATCAAATGGACCTGCGAGGTCTTGCCGCGCTTTCCAGCCGCATCGTATCGCTGCTCGCAGAACACAGTAGAGAAGAAAAAGATGGGTTTGAGCTTTTCGGACTTTCACGGATATGCGAGCGGCGTGGCGAAACAAAACGGGCCCGCAAGCACTACGAGCAGTCGATTGCATTGTCGGAGTTACCCCTCGAGAGCGATAGGGCGGCGAAGAAATCGCTGGCGCAGATTGCAAAGCGCGAAGGCGACCTTTCGCTCGCGCGCGATCTTTGGGAAGGCATGCTGGGGCATTCGCGCGAAGGAATTGAAGCCTACGAACAATTGGCGATCTATTACGAACGCCACAGCGGAGAAGCACATCGCGCTGCGAAAGTTTCGCGCGACGCATTGAGCGCGCTGCAGCAGGCCAGGCGCGCGAGGAGTATTGGAACGGGCGCTTACCGGAAGCTTCGAGGGCGGTTCGAACGTCGATTAGCACGAGTTGAGCGCAAGGCCGCAAATTTGACGCTGAAATCGATAGTTATGGAATCCGAGGCGCGACCTTGCGAATCGAATAAAAGAGAGAAGCCCAGGGGATACCATGCCCGAATCGAATAGAACCGCCGCGAGAGTTGCGAGAACGTCGGAAGCGGAGGAAATGATCATGCCCGGAGTGACGGATCCGTATATTCGAGAGCAACTTCAGAAAAGGCGCGAGGAAATAACCTTGGCGATCTCGTCTGCGACGCCGGAGGTTCCTCCGGCGCCCTTCGTGGATGCGTTGAGCGAAGTGAATTCGGCTCTGCAACGAATGGAGGATGGAACGTACGGAATTTGCCCAACCTGCAACGACTCGGTGGAGAAGGATCGTCTGCTTGCTGACCCTCTGGTGCGCTTCTGCCTAGATCATCTGACAAGCGGAGAGCAGCGGGCGCTCGAGCGGGATATGGAGTTGGCGGCAAAAATCCAACGCGGTCTGCTTCCGGAAGCAAATGTACGGTTCAAGGATTGGCAGGTCCAGTATCACTACAAACCGGCGGGGTTAGTAAGCGGCGACTACTGCGATTTGATTCCACCAGCGAATAGCGATGGCAAGCTCGTTTTTCTTTTCGGGGATGTTGCCGGAAAAGGCGTGGCGGCTTCGCTCTTAATGACGCACCTGCACGCGATGTTCCGGTCGCTGGCCGGCGTGGGGTTGGAACTGGAGGGCCTGCTGGAAAGGGCCAATCACGTTTTTTGCGAGAGTACGATTGCGGGGCAATACGCCACGCTTATCTGCGGGCGCGCCGGCGCCGCGGGCGAGATTGAAATCGGAAGCGCCGGGCATTTTCCCGCGCTTGTCATCGAGAAAAATGGTGTAAGGAAGATTTCTTCTACCGGTCTTCCGCTCGGAATGTTTGCAAAAAGTACTTATTCGATCGATCGTGTAAACCTTGGGCCAGGGGACAGTTTGGTTTTATATACCGACGGAATTTTGGAAGCGGCAAACCCGAAAGGGGAGGAATACGGCGTGTCGCGGATTATGCGCGTAGCCGGCGAACGCCACGGATGGAAGCCGCAGGAACTACTGGCAGCTTGCTTGAAGGATGTAAATAGCTTTTCGTCGGGCACGCGGCAGGCGGACGATCAGACCATGATGGTGATCCACCGAGTGGACCCGGCCGGAATATCACTCAACGACTAAACCTGGCGCCAACAAGAATTGCGGAATTTCGGCGTGCATTTGTCTGGCAATCGCGGAAATCAGATTCGAGCGGACGCTGCAGCGACGTGATCGATTGCGGAGGTTTGGAATCAGGAGCGGTGGGAGCAGGAGCAGCCGGCAGCGCTACAGCGTGGTTGATATTTTCGAAGGTTTCGCGAGTGGTATTCTCCACGACCAAGCAGCTAGTTGCGGCGCAGTGCAGAAAAATTCCGCCCGCATCAGTTTGGAACTGAAAAAAGTTTGGGCGGCGATAGAGCTCCTTGCGGTCCGGGTGCTTGAGTTCAAGCAATTCGCTGTACTGCCCAAAGAAGCGTGCTGCGTCGTCAGGGTTGTCCAGTACGATGCGAAAAACGAGCGAAGTATTTTTGTTTTTTGCGCTTTCGAATATCGCGTAGCGGTCACCTTTCCAAGCGGACGAAGTCATGTCCGCGCGCTCCTGACCAAGAAATTGTTTCAAGACCTCGCCGAAACCAAATTCCCCCAATACATTTTCTTCCAGAAGCTTCCAATCGTCCGGCACAAGATTCTTCCAATCGGGAAGAGTGACGGCTTCGGGCTTCGCGTTCGACAAATAAAGATCGGGATGAATGATTTGCTGGGTAGAAACAGGCGGATTCTGGAAAATCAGGTGCAGATCTCTCCAGCCTGAATGGGCCTTCAAAAATTGCTGTGAAAATCCGGTCCCGGCCAAATATGGGAAAAGCAACTCGTCACGAATGTAGGGCGGAGCTTTCGATAACTTTGGGTCTTTGTCCATTTCAGCCACCGCGCCGGAACGAATGATCAGTGAGACGTCCGGGAGATCGCGAACACCTACGTTTTGGTCCCGCATGGTGTAGTCCACCATCGCGGCGAGCGCCGAGCCTTCGCTAACCGCTTCGCGTGCGAGTTCAGCGTCATCATTGGGGCGAGCCGCCTTAATCCACCGATCGATGTGAAATGACTGATCCTCGAGCGCGTGAGTCAATTCGTGAGACATCACTTCGCGCTGTTCGTCCGCTGGAATCCAATCCGCGATATAGAATTCTTTGGCTTTCGGGTCGTACAGTCCCGCAACCTGGTCAGTAAGAACATCGAGCATGAACGAATCGAGGGGAAAATCTTTTGGAATTAAGCCGAAGGCTTGCAGTGTTTTTGAATCGGCGTATCGCTCCTGATCGGTTCTGTCTTCTTTTTCTTCGCGAATGAGATAGTCGCGAATTTCCTGCTTTGAGCGAAGACTCTTCTTGAGGGGCTCCTTAATAGGCAAGTCCAAGAGTTGGCTCATTTGAGTCAATACTTCGTCCGCGGCTTTCAGGAATTCCGGATTGGAAGGAGTCGCCACTTGCGCGAGAGGCGGTGTCTGGGTCGAGAGCACAGACTTGGCGGCGGGACGCTGCTGAGCGGTAGCAAAGAGTACGCCTGAAATCGCGAGAATCAAAATACCAAACTGCTTCAATAACCACCTCCCGTACCTTGGAGAAAACATAGACACAAGAACTTGGATGACAATCCAGAATAACAGGTTTTCCCGCGGGGTTCGTAGGCGGGAACTCGGCGCATGCCCGCTGCAGGATAAAAAAGCTTAAGCGGCTGTGAATGCTATGGCGCGTTCAGCAACGATTGAGTTGAGGATGACACGGAGATTAGAGCAGAACAATTCGCGAAGGTAAGCGGGAGTGCCGATGGGGACCCACATTCGGAAGTATTCAAGTTCGAGCCATCGTCTGGCAATTTCAAAGGCAGGCGCAGCGACGCCGCAAAACATTTGGCGCAGATCCTTTTCCTGCTCCTGAAGCGTTTTTTCCAAAACTTTATCAAAAAGTTCTTCGTGGCAATAGAGCAAAGCCTGGTGGATAGCCGGTTCCGAAAAGGATCGGCGCAAGCCTGGATGATAGTAGATTCCGGTGGAAGCGTTGCAAAGATTGGCGACATGATGGAGCCGGGCTAGATCGCTGGGGGCGCCAACTAGCCAGTGCAGGGCAAAGTGTTCGATGATGCGCTGATTTTGCTCAAAACGCTCGAGTGATTCCACGGCAACTCCGTTGACCCGCGAGGATACTATCGCCTGTCGGCATTCGAGTCAACATTCATTCGGTAAATAATGGAACATTTAATAGTTTAATACTCTAGCGAATGCGTAGATAATCGACCCTCTTGATCGACCGATGCGGTTCCTGCGCGAGGCCTCGGGTGCAAGGCTCGCAAGATTGGCAGCTAACTGGTGAATACATTCCTGCTTCTCGGCGCGGTGACCTCTGCAGGCTTGGTGTTCGGATTGGGACGCCTTTTAAGCAAACCTCTGCCCGAAGAAATATCGACGGGTTTCGAAACGAAGATAGAAAACCTGCTTCCCCTGCATTCTCAACACCTGCCCCAGTTGCGACAATCTTTGGCCTCCACTGACACTCGATATGTGCGCCGCAATACATCGGAGGAGGTTGAGCATATGTGGCGGGAAGAGCGACGACAAATCGTGGCGCGGTTTTTACGCGGTGTGGCCGCGGATTTTGCGCGGACTGAACAGTTCGCCAAGGTGGTGACGTCGCTCACTCCGAATCCTTCAAAACGTAATGAAGCGATTCGCGCCTACCTCAGATTTCGCTTTCGCGCCTCTTATCGTTTGCTCTCGGGGTGGGTCACCGCCGGAAAACCGCTTTCGATTGGACCTCTCATTCATCTCACGAATTTGGTCGCGAACCTTTCGGCCGCCGCGGAAAACGCGATGGAAAAACTCGAGCTGCCTAAGGCGAATAGCTAAATTAAATTGCCCGTAATGGGTTCTCGCTAAGGCATTGCGCAAACTAGCACTCTGCCCCAACAACGCGAGCTGGCCGGGATTTGGCGTGGATTATACTTATGACGGCATATGTCCCGGAGCGGGCCAGTGGATCGAGAAAAAATCCTGGTGGTGGACGACGAAGAAGCGATTCGAGAAGTGGTGTCGACACTGCTCGATGCGCAAGGCTATCGCTGCACCGTGTGCCCGAACGGGCTGATTGCGCTTGAGGCTTTCGGCAATGATTCTTTCGATTTGGTTCTGAGCGATATCGTGATGCCCGAGATGGATGGCATCAGGCTGCTTTCAGAGTTGCGCGCGCAGGATCCGGACGTGCCGGTGATTATGGTTACGGCGATGCACGACATTTCCATCGCGCTGGAAGCGATTCGCGCCGGGGCCTACGATTACATTCTGAAACCGTTCGAAAAAGACCAACTGCACCTGAGTGTGCGACGCGCGTTGGAGCATCGCCAGCTCGTGCTGGAAAATCGGACGTACCAAAGCGATCTCGAACACTTGGTTGCGGAACGCACGCAGCAACTGTCGATTGCGCTGCAAGACCTGGAACAATCTTACGATTACACGCTGGAGGCGTTGGGCGGGGCCTTGGATGCGAAGGATGCGGAAACCGAAGGCCACTGCCAGCGCGTGACTGCGTTTACCATAACGATGGCCAAGCTCATGGGCGTGGACAAGGGGCTGATGCGTCACATCGCGCGCGGCGCGTTCTTGCATGACATCGGAAAGATGGGAATCCCGGATAGCATTTTGCGGAAGCCCGGGCCTCTCACGGCTGAAGAACGTGAGATTATGCGCACTCACTGCGGGATTGGATTCGCGGTGCTGAAGCGAATTCCTTTTCTGAAAGATGCGGCGGAGATCGTGCTGACTCACCAGGAATGCTTCGACGGATCCGGATACCCTCGCGGATTAAAGGGAGAACAGATCCCTCTTGGAGCGAGGATATTCGCTGTTGCGGACACGCTGGATGCGATGATTTCGGATCGTCCGTACCGCAAGGCCATGCCGATTTCCGTGGCACGCGAAGAAATTCGCCGATATTCCGGGAGACAGTTCGATCCGAGAGTTGTGGAGGTATTTTTGTCACAACCGGACAGCGTCTGGCTGGAACTTCATGACAAGGTTGGCGATCCGTTCCGACTTGCGCAGCTCGAACACGTTTAGAATTTTACGACGCGCGATGTTCCTGCCTTGCGTCCCCTAGCGCTACCGGGTAGTATCCTGCGACGGAGGAATTCGGATGGGATTGGTTCCGATTAAAACCGCATCGACAACCGGATATTGCGACTGTATTTGCGAGTGCTACGAACTGGCCAGCCAGCGCGAGGAAGAAACAGGGAAAGGATATTGCCCACGTTGCGCCAAGGAACATCTTGAAATGAATCGCGGAGTTGGAATTCCCCAGTTGCCTCCTTCTAAACTGCCTGATCATGAAGGACCGGAATTGAAAATCGAAACGCCGGTGACGGCCGACCCACCGGGGCGACTGCGTGGATAATTATCGCGGACTTCGATTCGCCGGTAGGCGATCAAAGCGAAGAACAATTTTTGAAATCTAAAAAACCGACAGCAAGCGCCTAATTCCTTCATCAAAAGATTCCGCAGGCGTGATTAGGCTGACGATTAGATACCCATCTGCTGGAAAGTCATAAAAGTGGCCGGGATGGACGTAGATTCCCTGGGTGTTTAGAAGTTCGACAGCCAAATCTTCATCCGGGCGAGTTACCGGGACACGAAGTACGGTGTACCAGCCTCCTTCTACTTCTAATCTTGAGCAAGAGCTCTGTGCCGCCAGTTGCGCGTCGAGTTTCGCCAGGTTTCTGCGTATCCGTGCCATCAACTGATTTTGAAATCCGTGGCGAAGTTCCAGAAAACGCGGAATAGCAAGCTGTATAGGTGTGTTCGTCGACAGGAAGGTATCTGCAATTACTTCCAGACGAGAGAGCGCCGGAGCCTTTAATTCCTCTGGCCCACTGGTGAGCAGCCACGCGGCTTTCATTTGAGGAAGACCGGCAATCTTGGAGAGACCGCTCATCGTAAAAGTAAGGCTCGTGTTATTCGCCGCGAAGCTCGGTGGTCGCTTCGTTTCAAGATGGAAATCCAGGAAGACTTCATCGGCGATGATTGCAATCCGGCTAGACGAGCAAACTTCGTTCAATTTTTGGATTTCGTCAGCTTTGCAGAAATGGCCAGTGGGATTGTTAGGATTGACGACAATGATCCCCCGAGTACGGGGCGTGACGGCCTGCTGGAGAGCGTGAAAATCAATCTGCCAACCGTGGTCGTACAGCAGCGGATAGCTAACGAGTTTTACGTCGTGAATATCTGCAAGGAAACTGCACAGCGGATAACTGGGCTCCGGGATTAGAACTTGGTCGCCGGGACTACAAAGGATCCGGAATGTGAACGAATAGGCTTCGCTCGTACTTGTGGTGAGAATTACGTTCTCCGGCGGGATGGCGATTCCGTGTGTCGAATAATATTCGGCTATTCCCTCTCGAGCCGAAAGCATCCCCTTTGGCTCGGGGTTATAGGAAAGAGAAGCGGGATTTGCCAAGGCTTGCAGGATGCTTCCCCGGTCGTATAGAAAACCGCATTCCGTGGGGTTGGAAACTGTGAGGTCGAGCAGCAGTTTATTAGCGGCGCGATGTTGGGCAAGAGCTTCGCTGAGATGATTGGATTTCAGGTTCCAGTTCGTACGCTCGGCGAACATTGCGCGCTCAGCGCGCGACGTTCCGGCGGCGGTAAATCAGTCCGAAGATTCCGGTAAAGACAGTCAGGGTGGGAAACAGCAGAATGAGAATTCCATGACGAAGCGCCTGGCTTCCCTGCGCTCCGGTGGCCGAAGCGTTCTGGTAGCACATGGCGCAGCCTTGCGCGAATGCCGATGGCGCGAGCGACGCACATAGGATTACAAAGAACAATAAGAGAACAATCACGAATCGAATTGTCAGGCAGCTCTTCATATAGACATCAACAAGATAAAATAGTGCCGCTGCTAATGAGGCCGCAGGTTCATCAGCCGGATGCTGTCCGGGAAGAACATAATCAACATCATGCAAATGCAGAATACCATGGCGGGGACGAGGAGTAGAAATAGTCCCAAGCGCTCGAAACGCAAGTGCATGAAGTAGGACATGATCAAAGCTGCCTTGATGAGCGACAGGCCGACCAGAATGGTGATCATTAGATGGACTTCCAGCCTTTCGTAAGCCAGAAAAACTTCTAAGGCGGTCAGCAGCAGCAACCACACCCAAACTATGGAAAAAAGTTTGGTGGTGCCTACGGAATGCTCGTGCGTAAGTTCGGCGTGTCCGTGCGCGCTCATTTTACAATGCTCTCCTTATTACTTCGGATTCACGCTCAACAAGTAAACCATGGGGAAGATGAACATCCACACCAAGTCAACGAAATGCCAGTATAGGCCGCTCACTTCCACATGCTCCGCAGTGTATTTCCCTTTCCCAAAACCCCACGCAATGATTGCGAGGTACACAACCCCAATCGTTACGTGCACCATGTGAAGGCCAGTAAGACCAAAAAACGTGCCGCCAAACAACGGCACACCCCAGGGATTCCCCCAAGGCGTCACACCTTCGCCAAACAGCGTGACCCATTCGGTGGCATGGATCAGCACGAAAGCGATGCCGCAAATTATCGTGGCGATCAGGTAGCGGACTGTTTTTTTGCGATCGCCCTTGAAAGCGGCGTTTACGCCCAGAACCATGGTCAAGCTACTGGACAGCAGAACAAAGGTCATGAATGACGATTTCGCAATGGCGGGCCAAATCTCAAATGGCCTGGGCCAGTTGGGAGTTTCAAGCCGGACGTAGGCGTAGCTGATCAGCAAGGCCGAAAACGTGAGCGAATCGGAAACGATGAAAAGCCACATCCCCAACTTTTTCGAGTTGATGGCAAAGGGAGAGGCCCCCCCCGACCACGGCGACTCAACTATGCCTTCGAATTCTGCGTCACTCACTTTTCACCGTCCCAGAATGAGGAGTAAAAATAAAAACGCCCAAAGCCCGTCCATAAAGTGCCAGTACATCGAAACGATTTCAGTCGCTGTGCCGCGTGTGAGGTTGTGAGTTGGCCTGAAAGCGACCAGAAGAAGGGCAAGAACGCCACCCAAAAGGTGAAGGCCGTGCGCAGCAGTGAAAACGTAGAAAAAACTGCTCGCTGGATTGGTCGCCAGAAAAAGTCCGGCGGCGGCAAGTTGGCGCCAGGCGATTACTTGCCCGATCAAAAAGAAAACACCGAGAATGGTGGTGACGCCCCACCAGTGACGAAAGCCTGCGTCGTCGTTTGCCAGAAATCGACTACGGGAGCGAGCGAGTGTGAAGCTGCTGGCGATCAGAATCAGAGTGTTCAACCAAAGGATGCGGGGGACGTTGAGCTGCACCCAGGCGCTATTGGGCATGTCCTTGCGGACGATATAGGCGCTGACCAGCGCCATGAAAAACATGAGAATGCCGCCGAGCGCAATGACCATGCCGGTAACGTAAGCGCGCTGCGGCACGCGCGCGGAGCCCGACGGACCTTTCCAATCGTCGCCGCCTCCGCCGAAACCACCATCATCGCGGGACGAATCTCCGCCGCCGCCTTTTCCGGTGCCGATTAGCTCGACTTCTTCAGTAACTGTGCTGCCCGGCATAAAAACTCCCGCGTCGATGCTCCGCTACTTCAACAGCGCAGCTTGATCCGGCGTCAGATTCTGCGGAATGAAATCCTGCTTATAACCCGGAACGCTGAATTCGTAGGGACCACGATATACGCTGGGATAATGGCCGCCGAAATTGTCGATGGGGGGCGGCGAGTCCGTGATCCATTCAAGTGTTGTGGCATTCCAGGGATTCTTGCCTGCGATGGCGCCGTGCTTCAGGCTCCAGAAAAAATTGAAAAGGAAAACCAGTTGGGCTGCAGCGGTGATGAACGCGGCGTAGGTCATGAACATATGCAGCGGCTGAAGAACGGCAGCGTAGGTCGTGCCGGTGGAATCAGCATAGCGGCGAATGCCACCCGCGATTCCCACAAAATGCATGGGCATGAAGATGCAGTAGGCTCCCACAAATGTGAACCAGAAATGAAGCTTGGCCAAGGGTTCGCTCATCATGCGGCCAAACATTTTCGGGAACCAGAAATAAGTGGCGGCGAAAATTCCGAAGATGGCTGCCACGCCCATCACCAAATGAAAGTGCGCGACAACGTAGTAGGTGGCGTGAAGCATGTTGTCCACGGCAGGTTGCGCCAGGAACAAGCCGGAAAGTCCACCGCTGACAAACAGCGAAACGAAGCCAAGGGCAAAGAGCATGGGCGATTTGAACTGAATTTTGCCGCCCCACAGAGTTCCGATCCAGTTGAAGGTTTTGATGGCGGAAGGAACGCCGATAGACATCGTCAGCACGGAAAACGTGAAGCCCGAATAGGGGCTCATGCCGCTAAGGAACATGTGATGGCCCCAGACCATAAAGCCGAGGAAACCAATGGCGCAAATCGCCATAGCCATCGCGCGATATCCGAACACAGGTTTGCGCGCAAAAGTGGAAAGAATATGGGACGCCACTCCCATGCCGGGCAATATCGCGATGTAAACTTCGGGGTGTCCGAAAAACCAGAAGAGGTGCTGCCAGAGCAGCGGCGAGCCGCCGCTGTGAGGTTGCAACTGATCGTTCACAACCAAGCCGGCAGGAAGGAAGAAACTTGTTCCAGCCGAGCGGTCGAGGAGCAGCAGAATTCCACCAGCCAGAAGCACTCCAAATGCGAGCAGGCCCAGAATCGCGGTGACAAACCAGCCCCATACGGTTAGGGGCATGCGAAAAAGAGTCATGCCTGGGGCGCGCAGGTCAATCGTGGTGGCGATGAAGTTCAGAGCGCCGAGCAACGATGCGAGGCAAAAGAGCGAAATGCTGATGATCCACATGGTCTGGCCCCAGCCCTCGCCGGGCCCAGTGACTTCGCCCATGCCGCTGAGCGGTGTGTAGCCAGTCCAACCGCTGATCGGAGCGCCGCCCGGAACAATAAACGCCGCAAGAATTGCAATGAATGCCAGGAATGTGACCCAGAAGGACAGCATATTCAGGCGCGGGAAAGCCATGTCCGGCGCGCCAATTTGAATGGGAAGAAAATAATTACCGAAGCCGCCTTGAGGAGCCGTGGTCAGAACGAAAAACACCATGATGGTACCGTGCATGGTGACCAGCGCAAGGTATTGCTCGGGAGTGAGTATTCCGCCGCTGACGAATGGAAGATGGGCTCCCGGATAGACAAGATGAAAGCGCATCAAGAGCGATAGAACGATTCCGACGCACACAGCGCTGAGAGCGAGGAGGAAATATTGAATTCCAATTACCTTGTGATCGATGCTGAAAATATATTTGCGAATAAACCCGCTGGGTTCTACTACGACCGCGTGCCCGGTGTGGGCGTGCGAACTCATGCATGGCCTCCTGACATATGTATCGGGTTCACTGGGCGGCACCCGCCTGTTGCTGTTTCAGGAAATTCTGGTAGTCGGCTTCCGATACGACATCAAGAAAACTGCGCATACGGTAATGGCCCAAGCCGCAGAGCTGAGTGCACATAATTTCGTAGTGCCCTGTCTGATTCGCCGTGAAGTGAATGGGAATGATCATTCCCGGAACAGAGTCCTGTTGAAGGCGCAACTCGCGCACGTAGAAATTGTGAATCACGTCCTGGGAACGGATCAGCAATTCGACTTGGCGATTCACCGGGACGGTCAGCGTGGGCATCACAATGTCGTCTTTTCCGGCGGGATCATTCTCATCAAGGCCAAGCGGGTTACTAGTAGAAGCGCTGATCTGTTTTGGATCGAGCCTGCCGAATTTGCCATCAGGTCCGGGATAGCGGAAGTTGAAGACAAATTGATTCGTGGTGACTTCCACTCGCACCGCATCCGGCTCCGCAGGAGTGAAGCGCACTTCCGCCCACGCTTTGCGTCCCATCAAACCGAGACCCAGGAAAAGAATGATCGTCGCCGTAGTCCAGATCATCTCCAAGGTGTTATTGCCACGAGTGAAATGCGCTTGTTGTCCGCGATCGCGGAAACGCCAAATGGCGTAAGCAAGCCCCAGCTGAGAAAGAATAAAAACGGTGCCCGTGACGCACAGTGTGAGGAAGTACTGCTGATCGACCAACCGGCCCACGGCCGTTATGGTTGAAGGCGGCGGGTACAGTTTTGCGACAAAAATGTACACTGTGACCACCACTAGAATCACGATCAGTAGTGCCAGCAGGGCCGCTGCCGCCGCGGAACCGCTCTCACTATTGCGATTGCCGAGTCGCATCGCTTTTGCTCCCGTTGCACCGTGCGCAGGAAGCGCTCGATGGAATTGCGTTCTAATTTTCCAACGGCATCATATACAAGCGGAGCCGAATATCAAGAGTGATTGTAAGGGAAAGATTTCGCGCGTATTCCATGATAAGTGGTTAGGGCCAGTGAGTCCGGAGCGAAGCGCAAATGGGAAGTTCAGCTACCCGCTTCGCGCCGCGGCGGCTCCGGGAGCTTAGGCGGTCTGCGGCCGTGGCGTTCCGCTGTCGCGACAGGCACGTAGGTTAACTGGATATTCTCACGAGCGCTGCGCAACATCAGGCTGCCACGGCTCATATCTCCGCGGCCGACAAACTCCGACGGGAAGAGAAGGCGTTCGCCGAAAATTCCGAGCAAAGGTTCTACGTATTTCGGAGTCGCGATACTTCCTAACAGCACAACCTCGCAATCGGGCCCGACCATTTTGCCCAATGCGCGAGCGTCGCGTTCAAGGGGCTCGCGAAAACGTGCGTCACGGTGATCTATGGGAATTCCTGAGAGCTTTCTCAAATCGTCTTGCGTGACAATCGTGTGCGGGGGAATCAGGCCGCGTCCGGCCATAATAACGTAGGAGCTCGGAGATGGCGATGAAGCTCCCCCGAATGCATTCGCGTAGGCTATCTTTCCGCGAAAATAAAGCCCGCTGATGAAGGTGAACACGTCGCCTAGAGGCAAACCTTGTTCGCGCAACCGAACGGCTAGCTGAAATTTCGCTTTCCGACCGGTGATTATTCTCGCGCGGACGCCATTTGCGTTGACAGGCGATAACAGGAAAATGCGACGCGGACGGGACGTCTGTTCGATTTCCCAGTCAATTTTCCGCGAATCGGAGTGATGTTCCAGAAGAGCTTTCAGGACGGTAGTACCCACGAAAATGACCTTTTGTAGGTATAACTGATTAGATTTTTCAGGCGATCACTCACCATGATATCGCAGGTTCGTTATTGTGTTAAATCGCGCGCCAGGCTCACCGACTACGCTAGTAGTAACTCTTAGAAAATTCTAATGTGGATTTTGCCCGCCAATCTCCGCTGGCTGACTTATCCTAAGTTTCCCAGTACTGAGAGACGAATATGTCTAATAGTTCGGCTGCTTTCCGGCCAGCGCGGCGCAGCACGCGCGTGGAATACGCCATTCCTTTGAAAGTCGAAGGCGTGGATTCTTTCCGAGGCCCTTATAGCGAAGAAGTGTCCACCGTGGCCATAAGCTGCCATGGATTCAAATATCTTTCAAAGCACCAGGTGTTGACGAACGCCCTGGTCGTTCTCGAACTGAAAAATCCAAAAGCGAGTGCGCCAATTTCGGCGCGCGGGCGTGTGAAGTGGGTCGATCGTCCGCAGGATCCTGCCGGACTTTTTCAGACTGCTGTGGAATTGGAAACTCCAGGGAATATTTGGGGCATCGATTCTCCTCCCCAGGATTGGCTGCCTTTTACCGGACCTCGTAACCTGGAAATGGATACGTCGAAGTCGAAACCATTCGCGGTGCCACGTCCCGAATCGATCGGGATCGCCATGGAAGACAAACGCGGAAAAGCTGGCAGCGCACGACAGGCTGAAATGCCTGTACACGCGTCATCCTCGGCGAGGCCTGTTGGCCAGTTGATGAGTGAATTCCAGCAGCAGATGGAAGGCATGCTCGCTGAAGCGGCAGCGTCTTCCGTTCGCGAGAAAGCGGCATCGATGCTGGTTGAATTGCGCGCCACACTTCGCGAAGAGGCCAAGCAAGTCCTATCGGAAGCAAGCACATCGCAGGCGGGACCTTGGATCGAGCAGTCCATCAAACAAATAAACAAAGCGAGCCAGGAAAGCGCGCGGATTCTTTACGGCCAGTGGAAGAAAAAGCTGGAAACGGACGTTCAACAAGCGCTGGAACGAGTGGAACAGCGCACGCGTGAACTCGAAGATACTTCATTGGGACTAGCGGCAAAAGCCACGGAGCGCGTGCAGGGAGTGATCGAAGCGTCTCGAAAGGAAGGCGTGGCTCGAATCGTCGCGCGCATGAAAGAACAGATGGCGCCCAGCATTGATAGCGCGCTCAAGGTTACATCTGACATGGCAAAACAGAAAGGGGAGCTGGAAAAAGCCATCGAGCGATCGGTGGAAAAATCAGCGACGCAAATTGAAGAAACCTATGCGCGTTTTGAAAAACAGTTTGAGACGGCAATCCGGGAAAAGCTCGATGCTGCGAAAGAAGAGTTGGAAGCCCAGAGCAAACAGGCTACGCAGGTTGCTCTGAACAATCTTCGCGCTTCCGGCCAGAAATATTCGGCTGAGGCGGAACGGCACTTCCGTGAGGCGTTTCAGCCCATTTTGGACAAAGCGCTCAGTTCGCTTAAAGAAAAAGCGGCCGAGACTTCCCAGCACTTTGCGAGTGAATTGGCCACTTACAGCCGTAGCCATCTGGAGTTCGTGGGTGGCGCGATTTCGGAACTCGCCAAGGGAATGGGTAAAGCGACGAAAGGGAAGTAAGATGGACCTGTCGAGTTGCAGGGGCGTACGGTGGAAAATCAAATAGAATCGCACAACGTGCCAGGGACAATTGAGGGCGCCCTTTGCAGTTCCGGCTCGTGCGGAGAACCGGCAACTGCGGATTTCGACGCCAAGCGCTTTTGCACCGAGCATTTCCTCTCCGCCTGCTTTCAAGAACTGGAAGCGCGTAACGACAGGTTGAACAGCCAGCCTGCCGATTCTGAAATCGAGTCCTTCAGGAAATTCTTAAATTCGAGCGTGGAACAAGCGCGGCGAATTTCTGACGGTTCCCAACATGTTGACGCAGAAATGAAGACTCAGCTCCTAGAGTTTTTGCTTCGCGCGTCGGAATTGAGCAAGCGGATCCGTCGCAGTCCGCGGCTCACTACTTCGGTGCCGGTCTGGCTACGCCGCGAAGATCCCGCCCGCACCTGGGAAGAAGAAACCTGGACCGTAACCACCAGCCGTCATGGGGCGGGATTGGTGTGCCGGCATGCGGTGGAAGCTGGCGGAAAAGTTGTTCTATGCCGGAGAGATAAAGGCAGCCGTGCACAAGCGCGCGTAGTTTACTGTCGGTACGACGGCGACGGACGGAGACAAATCGGAGTAGAACTTCTGGACCGCGACGACTTCTGGGATTAACCGCAGAACCGCCCTTCTCTAAGAACAGCGATAAATTTTGATTCTAGGTTGTGCAGATTTGGCGAACGTGAGAATCGCCAGGCGGTGCGTTCGTTCAAGTATAAGTGTTGGTGCGGCTGAGTGGATTCGAACCACCACGGTCTTGCGACCGCCAGCCCCTCAAGCTGGTGCGTCTGCCAATTCCGCCACAGCCGCAATTTGGGGCTACTTTCTAAAATCTAAAGCACTCTGTCACTTCTTTGGCGCAGCCGGCGGAGCCAACGGAATCTGTCCGCCACTGGGAACAGCAGGCTTGTCCGGCTTCGATGCTGGGTGCTGCGTGTCCTCCATAATTGAATGGACACCTGCCGCTTCTGACGGAGCGCGCTTCACGGATAGCGTGAGCGAGGTCATCATGAATACGATCGCGCACCATGTAGTGGCGCGAGAAAGAAAAGTCGCCGCACCTCGAGGACCGAAGGCAGTTTGGCTGCCGGCGCCGCCGAAGGCCCCGGCCAAATCAGCAGCCGAACCACTTTGTAACATGATGACGATTACCAGCACGAAACAGACGGCCACGTGCAGAGTCACTAAAATAAACGTCACTCGCCAGCCAACCCAAATCAGGGCGATCGCGACGAGCAAGGATAATCCCCATTTTGTCCAAGACGACATTCAGAACTCCATTATTGCAGCGGCTGGATTCCCGCTGGCAGTCGGCGCTAAAAATTCACGATCGCGGCGAACGACTTCGCGTCGAGACTCGCTCCACCCACGAGCGCACCATCGATTTCCTCTTGCGCCATCAACCCTTTTATATTATCGGGCTTGACGCTACCACCATAGAGAATGCGAAGTGCGGAGGCAGATTGCGGCGAAAATCGCTTCCTGGCTAATTCACGCAGGAAACCGTGGGCGTTTGCCGCGATTTCCGGCGTTGCTGTTCGCCCCGTGCCGATCGCCCAAACCGGTTCGTAAGCTAAAAGGATACGCGAGAACTCCACATCGGTCAACGCGGCAAAACCGCCTTCAAATTGGCGCCCTAATACGGCATGAGTCAGATTGGCATCGCGTTCCGCGGCCAGTTCTCCTACACAAACGATTGGAGTAAGACCAGCCTGAAGTGCTGCCTTGAGTTTGCGATTCACAGACTCGTCCGTCTCGCCGAAGTATTGGCGGCGCTCGGAATGTCCGATGATTACGCCGCGGCAACCGGTTTCCACGAGCATGGGCATGGAAACTTCTCCAGTGAAAGCGCCTTCGCGTTCCCAGTGGGCGTTCTGGGCCGCAATGGCTATGGCGGTTCCAGTTGCGGCCTCGACCGCAGTGGAAAGTGCAGTGAAAGGCGGAGCAATGACGATATCGCAATGATGCGAGGCGGCGACCAGTGGTTTAAATGTTTCGAAAAATTGCCGGGTGTCTGCCCGAGTCTTGTACATTTTCCAGTTGCCGGCGATTACGGGGCGGCGAGACAATTAGAAATCCTTTTGGCTTCCGGATTTGTTCGTGAGCGCTTCAACGCCCGGAAGCTTTTCGCCCGCGAGAAACTCGAGCGAAGCGCCGCCCCCAGTTGAAATGTGCGAGATTTTTGATGCAACGCCGGACTGTTCAATAGCAGCAACGGAATCGCCGCCGCCGACAATCGAAGTCGCGCCTGCCACGGAAGCAGCCGCTACCGCGCGTGCAATCGCTAAAGTACCCTGGGCAAACGCAGGCTTCTCAAAAATTCCAACCGGGCCATTCCAAACAATAGTGCGGGCACTTTTAATTTGCCGATTGAACAAGGCGATCGTCTTAGGACCGATGTCGAGGCCCATCAGGTTTTCGGGCGTCTGCGCGATATCTACAACGCTTGTTTGCGCCGAATTTGGTGACTCCGCGACCACGTGATCTAGGGGAAGCAAAAAATGGAAATTTCGACGGCTGGCGTCTTCGAGCAGTCCTCGAGCAAGATCGAGCTTATCGTTTTCGACGAGCGACTTCCCTACCGGCAAGCCTTGTGATTTCAGAAAAGTATAAGCCATGGCTCCGCCGATCAGCAGAGTGTCCGCGAGCTTCATCAAATTTTGAACCACTTCAATTTTGTCGGAGACTTTTGCTCCCCCTAGGATGGCGACGAATGGACGATCGGGATGCGATATCGCTTTTCCGAGATAAGTGAGTTCCTTTTCCATCAGCAGCCCAGCGGCAGCCTGGCGAACAAATTTGGTTATGCCGACGACCGAAGCGTGCGCGCGATGGGCCGAGCCGAAAGCATCGCAAACAAAAAGTCCGTCACACAATTGCGCGAGTTGCCGAGAAAATTCAGAGTCGTTGGCCTCCTCCTGCGGATGGAAGCGCACATTTTCAAGAAGCAGAACCTCTCCGTCACGCAACGCTTTGCTTTTTGCTTCTGCATCAGCACCCACGCAATCGAACGCGAACGCGACAGGCTTGCCGAGGAGCTCGCGCAGGCGGGCTGCTACGGGCGCAAGCGTGTATTTTGGATCAACTTTTCCTTTTGGACGTCCCAAGTGAGAAGCCAGCACCAACCTCGCTCCCTGATCGATTGCATAGCGCAATGTGGGAAGCGTTTCTCGAATGCGTGTGTCATCTTCGACCTTATCGCCAGCCATGGGAACGTTGAAGTCCACACGTACGAACACACGTTTGCCGGGCAGTTCAAGATCGCGAATGGAAAGTTTATTCATGTTCGCAGACAGAGGGTGCGGCGTTCTCCTGAATGGCTTAGAGCTTGGCAGCTAGAATTTTGATCAGGTCGCGGCAGCGACTCGAGTAGCCCCATTCGTTGTCGTACCACGCTAGAACTTTCACGCAGTTTCCGCCCACCACGCGCGTATATCCAGAATCGACGATCGAGGAATGCGGGTTGCCGCGAAAATCGATGGAGACTAATTCTTCCTCGGTGTAGGCGAGAATGCCTTTCATCGGCCCGTTGGCCGCGTTCTTCAGCGCTGTATTCACCGAGTCCACCGTCGCGGGTTTATCCGTCATTACCGTCAAATCCACTACGCTGACGTTGGGAGTGGGCACGCGCAGCGAATAGCCATCCAATTTTCCCTTGAGTTCGGGAATCACCAAGTGGAGCGCTTTTGCGGCTCCCGTGGACGTAGGAATCATGGAAAGAGCGGCAGCTCGCGATCGGCGAAGATCCGGATGCGGCAAATCGAGGAGTTTTTGATCATTCGTATAAGAATGCACCGTCGTCATCGTGCCAACGTTGATGCCAAAAGTTTCATGAATTACTTTTGCGACAGGAGCCAGACAGTTTGTGGTGCAGGAGGCGTTGGAAATCACGTGGTGCTTCGCAGGGTCGTAGGATTTGTCGTTCACGCCGAGAACGAAAGTGGCATCGGGATCAGTCGCAGGCGCTGAAATAATTACCTTCTTCACAGACCCGTGAATGTGTTTGCGAGCATCGGCTCCCTTGGTAAAAAGCCCGGTAGATTCGACAACGATTGTGGCCCCGACGGACGTCCAATCGAGCTCAGCGGGATCTTTTACGCGGAAGACTTTGAAGCTTTTTCCGTCAACCGCGATGGAGTCATCCGTATGCGTAACTTTGTTGGGTAGATTGCCCAGAATCGAATCGTACTTGAGCAAATGGGCCAGCGTTTTCGAGTCGGTAATGTCATTGACGGCTACAATCTCGATGGACGGATCTTCCAGCGCGGCACGAAAAATGTTGCGTCCGATCCGACCGAACCCGTTAATCCCAACCTTGATCGACATGAGGCCTCCCGGCACGTGCAATGAGACACGGACGACGAACTCGAAGCGTCTTCGAGGTACTTACCGACTGGTGATGCTAGGGTGCGCAGGGAAAAAAGTCAACGCGGTCACTCGTATTCTTTCACGCGGATTACTTTATCTCCGTTGAAGGTGACGAACACGGTCCTGGCTGGCGGATTCCCGTAAATCCAATCTTCGGTCTCTGCGCCATTAGGATCGCGCTCGCGAACTTTGTGATCCGGACGTCCGAGCGCCGCCAGCACCATTTCGTGATCCATGCCCACGACTGCCTTCTGATCCTTGATGGCATCCTTAAATGGAGCCGGCAAGGTATCCACCCAATTCACCGCAGCTGATTGCTCTTTGGAAAAACTCAAGAACGCTTGCAACGCGCTCATCACATCATCGGCGCTCAAATCCGGGATGGGGCCACCGTAATCCAGGATCAGCGTAGCGCCGGGCTTTTCTTGCGGGCCCGATGGGCCGGTCGGGGCTTGCGATCCCCCAATCCCAACCTGAAGGTGTTCGCGAACATTAAAATGCTTTTTGCCCCCGCCATTCACCTGGACGACAATTTCTCTAGTGCGGAACTCCACACTGGTAACTTGCACAGTTTCGCCGGCATCCACCGCAGCGCCCTCATGGTGTAGCGCCCTTCTCAATTCAACCTGGTTTAATTTCTCGCCCACAGAAATTCTGAACCCCTTTCGTCCTCCCGGAATGGGCGACACCGTTTTGGCAAACTCGCCTGAAACGTAGCGGATAATTTCCAGACGAGATTGCGGCTGAAGCGGAGCTTGTTTGTTGGAGGCTTGCAGCCCCACGGAAATAAACATTCCAGGACCGAATAAATCCACGGAGCGAACGGAACTGGGCACCGTACCAATGTCCGGCGTGTCCGGGAGCACCGGCGTGCGGTAGCGATTGACATCGGCAGTGTCACCACTGATACCCATCGCAGCCACAATTACGAGAATATAGCGAATGTACATGGATGCCCGTTCCGAGCCTATTTTATTGTATTTTGGCGATTAGATGAACATGGATTCGCGGCAAGCTTGGATGGTTGCAGGCGAGTGGGGGCTCGTTGAAAGAGCGTTCCGGCTGGAGGCCCACCCACAATAGGAGATGTCAGTGTACTAGCCGTACTCGCACACCGTGGCGGTCGATTCGTATAGGCAGCACTTGTCCCCCTGCGGACGTCGCGGCTGCTTCCACGCGAGCCCGGGAGCCAGGCTCGATAAGCAGCGCAACGCAACCTCCACCACCGGCTCCGCAAACTTTTCCGCCAAGCGCGCCGGCTTTTCGCGCTCGCGCAATGATGCGATCTATGGTCGGCGTCGAAATCGTGGGCAGATTGCGCCTACGGTAATTCCATTCCGCACGCAACAATCTCCCAGCTTCTTTCCAATTGCTGGCGCGGATACTGGCGGGCATTTCTTGTGCGATCGTTGCAATTTCTTGGAGGTTTTGGAAAACTCGGCGGTCGCCGTCTATGTGAGCTTTCACGATTCTCCAATTGTTGATTCCGGAACGCCGCGGCTTTCCGGTGTAACAAAGGACCAGTCGCTTTTCGAGTTCGTCAACGTTTGCGCCGAGCTCCGAGCGATTCTCGCCGCCGAGGCCGTATGAGATCAGGCTAACGCCGCCGAAAGCTGCGGGATAATGGTCCTGGGTGCCGGTCGTAACACCGAGAACGACGCATTCAACATCGCGACTTAGATGAATCCAGTCGACGCGACTCGCTCCCCAGTTAGTGAGTCGATCAAAGGCCGCCGAAAGCGCCACAGCGAGTGCGCTTGACCCGGAAATGCCGGCTCCTGCCGGGGCTTGCGAGTTCGTGGTAATTGTCAGACCTCGCGAAAATCGAAAATGTTTTGCGAATTGCGCCAGCAGAGGAAGACGGTAACGTGAGGAATCCACAAGCGAGCGCCAGGACGGAAATTCTTCGCGTTGATTTGTGTCGAGCGAAATCAGCTTGATGGACTTGGTGTTTCGATGCATTTCCAGAGTGCAGGACGCGTACAAATTGATCGCGCAATTCAAGGTAAACGCGGGCTGATGAAATAAATATAGCGGCCAGATGTCCAGCGTCCCGCCAGCCAGATCGATTCTTGTGGGAGCACGCGCTTCGATACGCATCTTGTCTGGAAACTCCTTGGCGGCTACTCTGAATGCGATGACGATGGAACGAAATTCTATGAGTTCGAACGAACTCGCGCATCATATCAGATGAGCCGATGACTCCAGCGCAAGTGTCTGCCGAGGTGCTCGAAAAATTAATTGTTGGTTTCCACGGCCGCGAATTATCGGGCGAATTGCGGGATCTGCTAGGGGAAGGTCTGGGCGGCGTGGTTCTCTTCCCCAGAAATTTTAGCGGGCCTGCGGAATTGCGGGCGCTCACAGATGAAACCAAGCTCGCGGCAGGACACCCGGTTTTGATCGGAATCGATCAGGAAGGCGGCACGCGATTTTCGCTGCCGGAACCTTTCACGCAATGGGTGTCACCCGAAGATCTCGGAAAACTGGACGACGAAGAACTGGTCGAGACGCAAGCCATGGCGCTCGCACGGGAATTGCACAGCGTAGGTTGCAACTTGGATTTTGCACCGATGCTTGATTTGCACATGCATCCGGACAGTCCTGTAACACTGGGGCGCAGCTTCGGGTCGGATCCGCGAAAAGCTTCGCGACTAGGAGTGGCTTTCGCCTGTGGGCTGGCCCAAGAAGGAATCCTGGCCTGCGCGAAACATTTTCCGGGCCACGGCGATGCTACCGTCGATCCGCACCTGGGCTCCGCAGTTTTTCGAGGCGATCTGAAGCGACTGAAATCTGCCGAGCTCATCCCATTCGAGGCGCTTATATCCGCTAAGGTCCCGATGGTCATGACCGCACACATTTTTCTTCCCGAAATTGATGCCGAATTTCCGGCCAGTTTGTCGCGCAAGGTAATCAGCGGCATTTTGCGCGGCGCGAAATTCGATGGCGTAATTCTGGCCGACGATTTAGCCATGGGGGCGGTCGCGAATACCTGGACGCCCGCGGAGTCTGCTGTAACGACTTTTCAAGCAGGCGGCGATATGGCGCTGCTCTGCCACGATTGGAAGCTAGTGAAACCGACGCTCGAACGTCTCTCGTTGGCGCGGAGTCGAGGGGAATTTGACGACGCAGAATGGCAGGCAAGCCACAAACGAATCGAGCGCCTGCAGGAAAAATTGAAGTCAACAGATCAGAATCGGCCGGCACTCGAAGTGGTGGGCTGTAAAGAACACCGGGCAGTCGCGGAAGAAATACGTTCGCAGCTCGCTAAGAAACTTGAAAAGCTTAGCTGATCGCAGCCCGAACCTTCGGCGGAGCTGCGCCTTTTTCTTCTTCTATCTTTTGAGCTGCCAAAAGCGGTTCGAAACAGCGGCGGCAGCGCGCTTCATACATTCCGCCCGCGCCAACGACAATCAGTTCTTCAGAAGCCACCAGCCGCTGCGTATGCACGGCAGGATTGCCGCAGCGCATACAAATGGCGAGCAGCTTGGTGATTTCTTCCGCTACAGCAAGCAGACGGGGCATGGGCTCGAACGGACGCCCCATAAAATCCGTGTCGAGACCTGCAACGATCACTCGTTTGCCGAGATCGGCGAGTTTCACGCAACTTTCAACAACGCTCTCGCCGAGGAATTGGGCCTCGTCAATCCCGACCACTTCGGTACGTGGTGCGACCCTGGTCAGAATCTCTTCGCCAGCTTTCACCAGTTCCGAATCAAGTTCCAGGCCGGAGTGGCTGACGATTCCGTTCTTCGCGTAGCGTTGATCGATCACTGGCTTAAAAATCTGAACGCGCTGTTTGGCAATCTCAGCGCGGCGCAAGCGCCGTATCAGCTCCTCACTTTTGCCGGAGAACATTGGCCCGACTACAACTTCGATCCAACCCATGTTCCCTTTTACAATGTCCACGCTGTCGTCTCCTGACTTTAGGCTAGCACATACCCTGCTGAAAATTGAGCGGTCGGGATCCGGCAAGGGGTCGAATCTCGTTCCCGAGAACAACCCGGCGCGTTACTCAATGCCGCGCTTGAAGTCCCGCGAATATATCTCGCAATTAAAGAACGGCGCGAAGGCATTGATAACGGCAGCCTGAAAAGCGTCCTGGCGCGTGATCAGGTTAAGAGTGAGGATTCCCCAGGCTCCTTGCGCATCACGTATGCCATGGCTGCCGGCGAAGGCGTCAATCGCTTTCGATAATTCCACACCTCGGTCGAGCACGGAGCTGGCTAGCACATCCGGCAGCGGCACTGCTCCGGATTGCCCGAAAAATCCTCGCCGGCCGCGATCCACTACATAGGCCCAATTCTCGAGAAAGACCAATCGAGCGGAACCATCCCCTATAACATCAAGCCCTCCTTCAAGGCCTACAAAGTATTCCCACGGCGCATTTTTTTTTCGCGCAAGGTTCAGCAGAGCTTCCGCTCGCTGGCGCGCTCCAGTCATGGTGTCTTCGCGTGTAAGCGGAGTATGGCGGACGCCGCTCGGAACATCGATTCCTTCAATCTCAAATTCCGCGCCCGCATTCAAGAAGGACCCGAAGGACCGGAGCGCTGCCGAGACTGCATTTATCTTCACCAGACGCGCGCTACCCACCGCGATGATAATTTTCCCCATGCGGCGCGAATCTTATCAGGATAGACATGTAGCGGCGAGAAGTTCTCTTCCCCAAATACGCAGAATTTCTTAGGCGGGATGTTTCCGTCAATTAGTTTGAGAACAACAGCAGTGCCTCGGGCCGGAGGAAACTGCCAGAGCCTATTTCCAAAGCTGAGTTTGTTTCTCGCGAGAGAACTTGAGGGTCAGAAATTCTTTTAATTCTTCGATGGACTTGAACAAATGGTCGGAGCAGGCAAGCATCCAGCCGCTTACTTCCTCTAAAGCAATCGGGGTCACCAGATAAACCGGGATGCCTTTGCGATAAGCAACGGTTAGCTCGGCTGGAGTTCCGCCACTCTGTGCACTTGCCGAAGGCCAGAAACAGATTACGTAATCTGCTTTGTTTTCGATCAGGTCCAGATCGAAAGCGATGATTTTGCGCACCGTTCGGCGGAAACGCTCAATGTCATTCGTCTTCCATTCACGGAAATGGGCGGCTTCTTCCGCGGAAAGGTTTTTCAATTCGTCTTCTGCCGGATCGTAAACGCGGTGGCCTAGTTGCCCTCTCAAGAACGGCGCGAGTTTCTGCCGCCAGAGTCTGCCGCCGTCTTCGGCGAATTCGATTGGACCGCAGAGATATCCCAACATAGCTGAAGGAGACTCTAACACGGGCGCTGAGTCCGAATCACACCGCTAAGAAGAACACTGGCGATGGACGTTGCGTATCGGATGTAAGCATATAAGCGACATCCCGAAGGTTCCCGCGTTGACTTTCATGAGTGCGGTGCGAAGATTGAAGATACGAAATTCGCTTCGAACAGGAAAAAACTATGAATCTGTTGAAACGCATTTTGGCGGGGCCGCTTTGTTTGTTGCTCTGTTCGTTGCCAGTATTGGCCAAGCCCCAGACCGGCACTCAACACGCCGGGCAGATCAGCGCCATGATCCCGGCTGCCACTCGCAACGCTCAGCCCGCGAAAGTGAAAGACGACTTGCAATGGAATGACGTGTTAAAGACTACGCACTCGGGTCGCGTGCGGGCTGGATTAGATGATGGCTCAATGTTGAGCCTGGGCTCAGACAGCGAACTTCGCATCGTGCAGCATGATGGTGCGTCCCAACAAACTTCGCTCGAGATGAATTTCGGAAAGGTTCGAAGCCAGGTAGTTAAGATTACGCAACCCGCCGGCAAATTCCAGGTGACTACACCTAACGCGGTGATTGGCGTGATCGGCACCGACTTCTATGTTGCCTACGCCACCAACAAGACCACCGTCATCTGTTACGAGGGAAAAGTATCCGTTACTCCAACCGGTAACGCGCAGGCGCAGAACAATTCGGGCCAAACAGGTTCGACTGGAAATTCGATTGTAGTCAGTGCCGGCCAAATGGTCGAAATCGTCTCAGTGGTC
Source organism: Candidatus Acidiferrales bacterium (assembly GCA_050012395.1). Classification (GTDB taxonomy): domain Bacteria; phylum Acidobacteriota; class Terriglobia; order Acidiferrales; family UBA7541; genus Palsa-295. Next base: position 56,266 of record JBEKHG010000006.1, on the reverse strand, counting down.
CCTCCCGGCGGTTTTCAAACGTCACAAACTCCCGTAGCGGTTGTACAAAGCAGCCAATTGTCCACGGATGTTCCCGAGAACGGGCTCCCTCCGACTCACGTCGGCAAAAATCACGTTCTGCGCAATGTTATTATCGGCACGGCCATCGCCGTTGGGCTAAGTGTGGGTATCGGTGTCGGTACCAGTGGAACTCAGAACGGCAATCCGAACAAGACTAGATAAACGCCGAGGCTGTGAACAATCATCGAGAAGCGGTAAAAGCCGCGAACTGTATCTGCGGTAGCGATATTTATGACACAGCAGGAAGAGCACCGGTCTCGCTGGGCGGCGCGACTTAGAAGGTTCCCCTTCGTTCATATTGACGTCGCCCTGGCCCTCCTGGTGACGTTGACGGGACTTACCCTTTTTGTTTTCTCCGGAATCAACGGCGACAATCGCGCAGGTTTTGTCTTCCTCCAGAATATTGAACAGAGTTCGCTGGATGCCAGGTTCAGTCTGCGCGGAGCGCGCCCTCATGACCCGCGAATCGTCATCGTCGGTATCGACGAGAGAACGCTCCAAAAAATCAATTCATTCCCTCTTCCACGAAGCAATTATGCAGCTTTGGTCGAGCGGCTGAACGCCGGCAGAGCACGCGTCATCGCGCTTGACGAAACATTCCCGACCCCAGAAAGCAATTCGGGTCCGCAAGCTCTTCAACAATTGCAGAAAAATCTCGGTCCTTCTATCTCTCCGAATGTTCTGGAGGAGGTAAAAGAACTAGAACTTTCTACAGACCAGGATGCCGACTTTGCCGCAGCGCTAAAGAAGGGCGGCGACGTTATCTTGGGCCACCTATTTCTCAGCCCCGAGCGCGCGAAATCGGCCGAAACGAAATCAGCGGACGAGTATTTCAACATTGTATGGGCTCAAACGCTTCCCCAGGTTGTGCCGGTGAAGTCCAAAAACGGGGAAGCTTTCGACATGGGGACCGCGTGGATTCAGAACGGCGGAACAGTTGCCGCCGGTGTGGAGGCAAATATTACCAAGATTGCCGAGTCAGCAGCGTCTTACGGCTTCTTGAATATTAATCCCGACGCAGACGGTACTCTGCGGCGGGCTTTATTGGTGATCCGCTATCAGGATAAAGACTTCTTCCCTTCCCTGCCGCTGCAAGTGATTCGCGAATACGAAAAAATTCCCGATCAGCAGGTTGTGGCATACATCGCCGAGGATGGCTTGGAGCGAATTCAACTCGGCGAACATATTCTGCGGCCGTCGCGCAATGGCACGGCTCTGATCAATTACACCGGGCCATACAATACCTACCCACACTATTCCATGGCCGATGTCATAGAAGGAGCCACTCCACCCGACGCGTTCCGCGACAAGATCGTACTGGTCGGCGCGACAGCGCTGGCCATAGGCGACGTTCGTAATACTCCCTGGCAGGACACCGGTTACATGGGCGTGGAGGTGCATGCAAACATCATCGACAATCTGTTGCATAGCGGGGAGAAAGGCCGAGGATTTCTAAACCGCGGAACGGACGAAGAAATAGTGGATGTGGCTTTCATTCTGATCTTCGGCCTCCTTTTCGGATTCATATTCAGCCGTATCGCGCCGCTCTATTCCACCATCACGGTGATCGTCACCCTGATGGCATTCGCATGGTTCGTCTATTTCAGCTTCGCCGGCCACGGAAGATGGCTCAGCTTTGTAATTCCTGCCGGCACTCTGGCGGCGAACTATGCAGCCATTACCAGTTTTCGAATGATCCGAGAGGAACGCGCCAAGCGACAAATTCGAAAGAGCTTTTCGCAGTACTTGTCGCCCGGCGTGATCGATTTGATCGAGAAAGATCCGGAGAAGTACATTCGGCCCGGCGGCGAGATGAAAGAGCTGTCCATTATGTTCAGCGATATCCGCAGCTTCACAACTCTCTCGGAAGGACTATCGCCGGACGACCTGGTGCACTTGCTGAACGAATACTTCGGCGCGATGACTGAAATTATTTTTTCGTATCAAGGCACACTCGACAAATACATCGGCGACGCCATCATGGCTTTCTGGGGTTCCCCTTATCCGCAGCAGGACCACGCTTTCCGCAGTTGTAGTTGTGCACTGGAGATGGTGCGAGGCCTGGAGAAGCTCAACGTGAAATGGCGGAACGAGGGGCGTCCGCCGATTGCGGTGGGAATTGGACTAAACACTGGCCTCGTCAATGTGGGCAACATGGGTTCCGATCGGCGCCTCGCGTGGACCGTGATGGGCGACAATGTGAATCTTGCATCGCGCCTGGAAGGCATCACCAAGCAGTATCACTCCAAGCTGGTTATCAGCGAAGCCACCTACCGCGAGGTCGCCTCCCAATTCGTCTGCCGCGAGCTCGACAAAATAAAAGTTAAAGGAAAAAACCAGCCTGTAAATATCTACGAATTGCTGGATGTTGCGGCGGAAAGACCCAAATACGAAGCGTTACTTCAACAATTCGATCACGCGATGGCTGCATACCGCAGCCAGGATTGGCAGGAAGCCGCCGACCGGTTCGCGCAAATTCTCACCATATATCCGGACGATGGTCCGACACAGGCCTTTCTGGAACGCGCCGAGGAATTCATAGAGGAAGCCCCGCAGACAGATTGGGACGGCGTGTACGTAATGAAAACCAAATGAAAAAGTATTTTCAATTTCTTGGACACGCGGAGCAATTCTAAATTCTGAAGGTTTCGGCCGCGTCTTGGTTAGCGCTGCGGGAAATTCATGGCCGTGTCTCCCACAACTACACTGATGGCGGAAGCAGGGTTGGACCCCGCCGCAACCGATCCGTACGTGATCGCCTCTCGCGTCTTTGAAAGTGGCGCGTCATCCACAAAACGAATTTTTCCACTCGCAGCCTCAATGCCTAATTGTTTCCATATCGCGGGAAGATCCACGTCATAAGGCTGATCTTTCATCTTGTCGTAGAGCGGCCGCAGGACTTTCACGCCGACTGCTTGATCTCCGATATCGAGGGCCTTGGTAAGCTCCCAGTCCTGACGAATGTCGCCTCCCGCGTTAAGGACTCCGCGCAAAGCGTCATCCAAACCTTTTTTGTTTTGAGTTTGCCGGTGAATATCAATATCGGCGAGAAAACAGTAGAGAGCACCACCCCAATAGGTGCGTCCCCAGGTATGAGTGTTGTCAAGCCCACGGTCTCCCGGGGCGGGAAGACCCTGATGCAAGTCACGGACTACTTCTCTCCACATTTCCGTGGCATCCAAATGTTTCGCTCGTACGCGTGCGATAGGTTCCACGTAGGTTGCAATCCCCTCTTCGATCCAGTGATGTTCATCAGCAACAGAAGGAAATGCCAGGTGAACCATTTCGTGCGTCAGCATCCAATCGTTCGCAAGATCTTCGAAGGTGGAATTTTCTCCCACGTGAATGGTGATAAATCCGCCTCGTTCTCCAAACGTACGGCCGTTCCGCACACCTTTTCCATCCGTCGGAATGATGCGCAGCAAAACATGAGGAAGAGGAAAACGCCCGTAATAGGTACTGACGGACTCCGCAGCCCACTGGATCCACTTCAGCAAATCGTCCTTCGATACCTGCAGCGTTCCTTTTTCCACCACCACATCAATTCGCGAATTTCCAATAACGATCGTGGAGGTCATTTGGTCGGTTCGGAAGGTACCTGCCGAGATTACCAAGAATATGCAGAGTACGGCTGCACATAGAACCGCGCTTCGAAACTTTCTTGATTTCATGCGTGCCAGGCCTACCTTGATCGCGGAAGCGGAACTTTTTCGGCGAGCATCAAGCCGCGGCGGAGCTGGACTTTGCGGAGTCTGAATATTTTCCTTTTCCCATCATTCGCGCGAACAGCGTATCGAGCGAGATTTTCCCCGGCCCGAAGATCAGCACCACCAGCGACGCAAAGAGGTACATGTATGGCGCGGCAGCGGAAAACTTATCCGGGGCGGTGAAAATCGAAAGGAGGGCCTCGCGATCACCCGCGACATACGCGGTCAGCATGTTCACTGTGAGCACTAGGCCCGTGAGGCGCGAGAAAAGGCCGACAGCCAGCAGCATACCTCCCGCCAGTTCGATGAGCGAGACGAACAGCGCCGTCTGACCCGGCGCGGGCAAGTTCAGGCTCGCGAAGTACTCTGTCACTTTGGGCAGGTGGTGCAGCTTGCCCCAGCCATCCTCCATAAATTCCCAGCCCCAATACAGTCGCACGAAGAGGAAGAGGAAGGGCGACTGCAAACTCGATACCGCTCTCACGAATCCGTCGTAGATTCGCAGAATCTGAGTCCTTGCGTCGCTCATGCAGGCCGCCTCCTATACGCGCGTTCTCCGGCAAAACAGGCTGATTAATTTTTGGAGCTTTTCTCGTGCCGGCAGAACCATCCCAGCGCCGACCAGGTTTGAAACCAGTGTTGCACGTGGCTGGGCCGTTCTTCGGCCGGAATCAAACTCTTCTTCAATGCGGATTCTACGGCGGCATTCAGCGCCTTGCCGGCACGAAGGGCGCGTAAAATGGCGAACTCTTCGCTCTGCAGCCGGCGAAAATAGACGGAATCGTCCAGGCGATGCACCGCCAAAAAAATCGGCTCAGTTTTTAATCTGGCGACGGCAGAAACGCGTTTGCGATGATGCTTCTCGCTGAACGCATTGCTGGCAAAGTCCGAGTCTTCTTGGACTTTGCGAACTTCCAGCAAAAGGTCGTCAACGGGGTAGCGCAAGTCGAGAAGCTGAATGTAGGGCTGAAGGCGCAAACGCAACTTCGCCGGATTAGCGCCTGCCAAGTCTTCCGGTTTTAGCGGAGGCTCAGCGGCTCCATCAAAAGCTTCGATATCAGCCCATTCCAGCCGCACCATATCGATAGCGAGCTGCTGGCGCGCTCCGGCCCATTGGGGATTTTTTCTCAACCAGGCTTCCAGGCGCGCCCCTAAATTACGCAGAGTGAATGATTGGGACGGGCAATCTGTCAGATACGCCTTCGCCATGCGATCGAACCTAGTTCCGCCAAGTACGCTGCGAAGGCCGGGAAAATCCTCGGCAAATCCTGACAGAATCCGAAACCAATATTGACGATTATAAATTTCCAGGCGGTCGAATGATGTCAGGCGATCGTTCGGCTTGATTATTTCGGAAGCCACCGCACGCATGGAGCGTCCGTCGAGCGCCACCGAACGCATGTGTTCGGATGGAGTTAACGGCGTCATCACCGCGCGAGCCATGCGGCGTTGGAGAGAGAGCAGCTTCATACAGCCGTCGCCAAGGATGCGCTGGCGAGGAATTTATTGGCTTTCAACGCTTCGTCGTGAACTTCGTTGAAGGACGGAATGCTGTCGTCCCACTCCAACAGCGTTGCGGTGTGACCAATACGTTCGATCGCGCGGGAGTACAACTTCCACACCGGATCGATCACCGGGTGATCGTGCGTATCCAGAATATATTTGCGATATTTCGAATGGCCGGCAATGTGAATTTGCGCCACGCGTTCGGACGGAACACTGTTGACGTAACTAAAAGGGTCGAAATTGTGATTTTTTGACGAAACGTAAATATTGTTTACGTCCAAAAGAATCCCGCAGTCGGCCCGCTCCACAACTTCATTCAGAAATTCCCACTCCGTCATTTCGGAAACGTGAAATTCTGCGTAGCTGCTTACGTTCTCCACCACCACTGGCACTTCCAGGTAATCGCGGACTTCGCGAACTTTCTGCGCCGTGATACGCGCGGCTTCAAAGGTGTACGGCATGGGCAGCAGGTCGTGCGTGTAGCGGCCATCTACACTTCCCCAGCAAAGGTGGTCCGACAGCCAGGGCGTGTTCGTCCGTTTCACCAGAGTTTTCAGCCGGCGAAGATGCTCGCGGTTCGGACGTTCAGCAGACCCAAAGTACATGGAAACGCCGTGCTGCACGACTTTGTACTGTTCCAAAATTTGATCGAGGATATGCAACGGCCGCCCGCCATCGATCATGAAATTTTCAGAAATGATTTCGAACCAGTCCACCACCGGCTTGCGTGTAAGAATGTGGTTGTAATGCGTGGCGCGCAGACCAATCCCGATTCCATAATCTGTAAAATTGTTAAAGCGATTCGCAGGCATTTGCTACTCCGGTAAATCGAAGGGGATGTCGAGGGCCGGTAAGTTCCCAAACCGGCCCCGGACAGGAGAAAGCTTGCGCCTTCTTAATCGGGCATCTTGGAGCCGTCGGTTGCGCAGCCGCCCTTGCCTTTGCAAGAGTTCTTACCTTTGCAGCCGTTGTCGCTCGATTTACATCCACCCTTGCCCTTGCAAGAATTCTGACCCTTGCAAGCGTGCTTTTCCTTCACCTTCTTGTCGGCTGGCGCCTGATCGGACTGCGCGGCAGCTCTCAAGCCCGGGAGTAGATTCGATGCTTGAATCGTGGCGCTGGAACCAGCAAGCAAACCAGCGAGTGCTGCACCAGCTACCAGAGCCTTCTTTGACTTTGTCATTTCCCGAATTACCTCCTGTTGAGTTTGGACATCAGACTTCAACCACACCTACTGTTAATACGCCATCCGGACGAATTCGGATGTTTCTGTTTGGGTTGGTTTTATAAAACTGGGCCGGCTCCAAGCCCCGGTGGACCGGGGGAGTGCGTCGGCGAGCATACTCCAACAAATCGCTAGCCCACAATAGATTTTAGGTACAGGTAGAGAGAATTTACATCATGTTCGCGATCTAACGCGTGTACTTAGACGTATGAGGTTGACTGTGGGTTTGAGAAATAAATCCTGGCGGTTATATAACCGCATTCCAGACAGCGACAGGAGGGTTAAACGGAAGGCTAGATGCCAGCTACAAAATAGTGGAGCGGGATAAGAGAATCGAACTCTCGCCTCGACCTTGGCAAGGTCGCGTACTACCACTATACGAATCCCGCGTTGAGGCCCACGTTCAGACTCCAACATTTATAGCATGAGGCCTATACGCGAACAAGGGCTCGACAACGGATCTGGAACGAGGCGAAAACGTAGGATTCGCGAACTGCTCGAATACCAGCGGCCTTCAATCCACTTCAAGGATTCGCGTGGCTTTCACAATGGGAGATTTCTTCTGTCGAGCCGCAAAACGTTGCGCGCGATCGCGATCGATGTAGACGCGCGCGAATCGTTCCCCATCGTGGTAGAACACGGTGACTTGCCAGTGCTGATGCTTCCTTCGCTTATCTTGCTGCATCCGGCTGGACTTCTTTGCTCTCTTTTTTTTCACGTTGGACGGGCCCTCAGTCATTCGGACTATGGCAATTTTAAGAAGCCCGCGCAAGTATCTAGTTAACGGTTAACGCTCCAATACCCTTCCAATGGCTGTCTATGGAATGCAGGCTGACCCAAATTGAAACAACGAGTCGCAAGGACTCTCGCGGTTGGAAACTTCTGCGTTAGCCCTAACGTAATAGTAGGTGAATGGCGATATAGCGCTGGAGGAACCCATGGTGATGTGTTCAGAGCGCGAACTGGAAATCGAAGACCTGCGAAATCACTCACGAGAGATGGTCATTCATCTGCGCGATGTGCTGGCTCGCGGAGCTAACGTCATTCCCGACCCCAAGCGCCCCGGCTTTTACGAGGTCAAACTTCGCGGACAGTTGTATTTCATATACATCTCGCCCAATACGGGGAAAGTCTTGCTAATCGCGGGCTGGAGCCATGATGAATCGTTCCGCGCGGAAGTCGGGGTTTTGGATAAGTCGTGAATATTTGGGAATGCGGCGGCTCAGGAAGTTGGATACATATTGCTGAAACTCAAATCGCTGAGGATTTGCTTTTTGAATTTGTAGATTGCGGGGCTGTCACTCGTTTTCGCGTAAACAAACCCGCCTGACTCTCCCGATATCTGCACGGTTAATTTCTTTCCAGATTTGTCCGTCAAGGTGGCCTCAAATGCCGGCTTCGCAAACTTAGCGCGGAGATCAGCGGAGGGCTGGTCGAAAACCTGTTCGGCTATTGCCTGCTCCAACGGTAAAAATACCTTCGAGATTTCAGGCGATTTTCCTTTCTGATCGGCAGGCTCTTCGATGGCCCAGTCGCTCGCGGACTTGCGCGTACATATAAACGTACCGCTGGCATTGCGCACTGCCACGTGATTTATCGAAGCGGGATCGAAGTGTGCGAGCTTCTTATCTCGCAAGTCGCCCAGGTTTTGTGCGAGTTTTTTGTAGAGGTCTTCATGAATGCGGAATATCGTGGGCCGTGAAGTATCGCGCGCGAAATATTGATCGTCTTCTTTTTTCCCAACGATAAGCGTGGATGTTTTTCCTTTGCCGTCCACGGCAGCGAACGAAGCAACAGGATTTGCTAAACCATATTTCGCCAAATTATCCGGCGTTTCGTTAGCGATGGCGGTCATTTTCGCCGAGGCGATAGTAGCCAGCAGGCTGTCGATACTGTTTCCATCGCCTGCCGTTTCAGTCGGCTTGGTGAACTTCCATTCGTCCTTCTCCTTCTTTGCCGAAAGCTGGCCGGAAGGATTTTTCAGGTCGAACGAAACCACATCGCCGCTCACGATAGGAAGCACATTTTTATCGCGCAAATCCTGAAGGCTCTTGCTCGTGCTAACCAGCAGCGATTCCGGAAGCAGAGCCACATCTTTCGCGGCATCGACGATTGCATACACCGAGATTCCGGTGAAATCCTTATTGCCCAAAGCCAATGTGTGTTTCGCTCCATTTTGAAGCTGGAAGTCTACTAAAACCGCGGGAGGATCGAGGCCGAACACTTTCAAACGGTCCGGTGTTCCCGGTTCATTTTGTGCGATTCGTGCGCTGGAGAGGCTATCCGCGATTCCCTCCAACGAACTCTGATCCGCCTGCGTCTCGAGCGGCTGAGTGACCTGCCAATTTCCGTTGCGCTTCTCGAAGCGCAATACTGATTCGGCGGGATTACCCTGGCGCTTGATGGTGAGCGAAGTTATATCTTGCGGCTGGACCGCATAGGCCAACTTCTCGGCGTCAGCCGGTGGCCTTTCACTTTCTTTTTGACTCTTTCGCCAGTCGAAAAAATATACTGCTGCTCCCAGGACAACGGCCGCAAGCAGCACCAGCAATGTTGATTTCCTGATCATAGCGATGGTCGTCCTAGCTGCAATTTAACGGCGCTTCCACCAGATGTAAACTCCCGACAAAATTACGATACCTGGCAGAAAGATCAGGTCGAGCCATGTGAGGGCGCTGCTTTGGCCTTGCGTCAGCGTAACCCGGCGATTTGTCTGAGACTTCGGCCGAATGGTAATAAGATTCTCGTCTTGAGCGAGCCAGCTAATCGTGTTGTAGAAAAGATCTCCATTTTTCTGTTGGTTCAAATAGGGATTCGCAGCGAATTCGGAGTTGCCTATCACCGCCAATCGAGCTTCGCCTGCGCCTGATTTTTGCGAAGCAGCGATACCCAACGAAAGCGGACCTTGCTCGCCCGTCTTCGGATCAAATGAAACTTTTTGCTGGCCTTCCTTCAGGCTGGGGACGGTGAAGCTGCGTTCTGATGTTTTCAGAAGTTCGACGATCTGAGGAGATGATTTCGCCTTATCAGCAATCGACACAGTGCGAGCCAACGGAAAGAAAGTCATCATGCCCGCAAAGTTCTTGGTGATCGGACTTTGCCCAAAGGTAGTAACCAGCGGAATCGCCGGGCCCGCACCGATAAGACTCCCCACTCCGCTCGCGTCAATCACCACATTGTTGCCAACGCTCGTATTCCATGCACTGAAAATATCACCCAGCTTTGGGTCCGTTTGAGGATCGACCAAAATGAAAACTTTGCCGGTGCCCTCCAGATATCTTCCGAGCATCGCGGTCTCTTGCGGGAAGTACTCCTGTGTGGGACCGGCCAAAACCACCACGTCACAATCGGATGCTACGCCCTTTTCCGAAACCAGATTGATCGCTTTGACGTTGTAGCTCTGCCCTTTCAGGCCGGCATCCACGCGGCTGAAACCGTTTTCGCCGGTATCGCTTAACGACTTCTCGCCGTGGCCGGTCACGAAGCAAACAGTCTTAGCAGCGTCTTGCGTGACCTTCATGATCGCTCGAGTGATGTCTTCTTCCGATATTCCGCCTTCCACCCCGGATTCGAGATGTTCCTTGTGTGACCCGGAAGCAACAATCACGTCGCCCGAACGAGTCGCGCCGTATTGTTGGGCCACCTCGGGTTTCTGCTGGGGATCAATATTCTCGAATTTCAGGCGCCTGCTCAAGTTGGTGTACTCAGCCATCTCATCGTCCAGCGCAGGATTGCGCGACTTGTCGAATCGGACGATGGTGACGTCCTTCTGCAAGCCGCCCACAACCTGTTTAGTCTGACCCGAGAGCGTGAAAAGTTTTTCAGTGGTCAGATCGAAGCGCTTGTGATGGCGGAAACCAACAAAATTCACCACCACCAGGATTGCAATTACGGCGAGAGTGAGAATAGTTGTGTTTGTTCCGAGTTGCGATGAGCGCCTGGAGAAAAAACCGACAATGAATTTATAACCAATGGCTAGCCAAGCCAGCACAAACAAAGCCCCTAGTATCAGAACGACCTTGCTGAAGGTAAGCAACTCGCCTTGAATCGAATACCGCAAATATCCGGCGATCAGCATCGCCACGCCCATCGTTCCTATAAACCTTGCTAGTTCTTCACGATCCCATTTCATCCTGCGAATTCCTCCGTACAGATTGCGAGTCCCAAAGTGCGATTTAGGCCCGGCGCCAGCGCATGGAATCAACAGAGCGCACCGTCAAAAAAATGAAAAGCACGATAAAGCTGAAGTAATAAACCAAACTGGAGGTATCGATAACGCCTCGCGTGAAATCCTCGTAATGCCGTATGACAGAAAGATATTGAAGCAAGGCGCCGGCCCCGGTATCGGAGGTGCGGGCGATATCGAGAACCCAGATAAACAAAGAGGCTGCGAAAGTGATTACAGCGGCGATCAGCTGATTTTCCGTTAGAGAGGAAACAAACGATCCCAGGGCCAGCAACGATGCACCCAGAAGCAGCACACCCGCATAACCGGCCAGCAGCATGCGCCACGGCAACATCGGCTCGCTGCGAAGAACCATGAAAATCAGGTAGCTGGCCGTGGGCAGTAGCATGATCGCGAACAACGACAGCGAGGCCAGGAATTTTCCCAGTACAATATCCAGCTCGCTGATCGGTGAGGTCATCAGCAGTTCCATCGTGCCGCGCTTGCGCTCCTCAGCATAAACGCTCATGGTCAGAATTGGCGTGAAAAACAAAATCAGCGTGGAGAGCAGGCCGAAAAAATCGCGAAGCACAGCCGCCGGAACATCAAAGCTTGCCGGCTGCCCGAACTGCATGCTTTGCATTTCCATCTGGAAAGATTGCCTGATTACCGCAGCGAGAATCGCGTTGAAGAAAAACGCGGTCAGAATCAGGAAAAGTCCGATAAAGATATAGGCGATGGGCGAAACAAAATAATGTCCCATCTCTTTGCGGTAAATTGCGTACAAACCGTGCATCGTTATCTCCGTGTCTCTGTTGTACCGTGCTAGCTGGATGGTTGCGCGTGTGTAGCGTCGTCCGTAGTCAGCTCGAGGAAAATATCTTCCAGACTGAGACTCACTCCGCGCAACTCGAAAAGCGGCCAGCCGTTTTGGACAATCTTCGCGGCGATCTCGCTGCGTATATCCTTGCCCTGCGCCGCTTCCACGGTGACCGCCAGGCGTTCCCCGGCCCGCTCCGGCTCAATCTCCACGCGGCTGGCTCCAGGGATCTGAGCCAGCACTTCGCGAAGCCGTCTTTCCGGGGCCTCGACCTCGATGCGAATTCTCTGCCCGCCCTTCAGTTGGGAGGTCAGGTTCTGCGGAGTGTCCACCGCCACGATTTTCCCCTTGTTGATAATCACCACCCGGTCGCAGGTCATGCTCACTTCAGGAAGGATGTGCGTGGACAGAATTATGGTGTGGTTTCCCGCCAGACCCTTGATCAAGTTACGGACCTCAATTATCTGTTTAGGGTCCAGTCCCACGGTCGGCTCATCCAGAATAATCACGTCCGGATCGTGCACCAACGCTTGCGCAATGCCTACGCGCTGCTTATATCCGCGCGACAGCCTCTTGATCAGCTCAGTCCGCCTATCCTCCAGGTTCGTTTTTCTCAGCGCATCATCGATACGTACCGTTCGCCGCTCGGCCGGGACATTTTTTATACGCGCAACAAAGTCTAGATAACTTTCTACAGTCATGTCTGGATACAAGGGGGGATTTTCCGGCAAGTAACCGATATGGCGTCTGACCTCCATGGAGTCTCGGAAAACATCAAAGCCGGCGACGCGCGCGGTTCCTGACGTGGCAGGCATATAGCCTGTCAAAATACGCATGGTGGTGGTTTTACCCGCGCCGTTAGGTCCCAGGAACCCGAGAATCTCGCCTTTGTTTACAGTAAACGAAACGTCATCCACGGCTTTTACATCGCCGTAAGATTTTGTCAGATCCCGAACTTCAATCAACGCATTCCTCCCGATCAAACTCTCAGCCGCGTAGCGCGTGCTTCCAAACCAACCTTTATACTAAAGACGGACTAAAATTGAAAATGCTGCGGCTCGATTCTGGTGGAAGTCAATGGTCGGCAGACATAGCATTTATTAAGATGCCGCGAGAAGTCGAAAACGTTGTGGCCTTCAAAAGAGAACCCACGTTTTTGGGACAAGCCATTTAACGAGATGCAGGCAACGGGCCGTTGATTCCGCGCATCCAGAAGGCTGAAGAAAGGGCTTGTCCGTAGATTCGAGGCTGTGTCCGACGAACCAAAACCGCGGGCCGTACAAATCGTTACCCGTGATGCAGCGCCGGCCTCTGGAGATGTGCGTTGACACTTTGAGGCCGTTTTGTTATTCAATTTGTTTCGCATTCTTCGCGAATAGTTCGAGAACGGGTTCTGACCCACCGGTCTGGGCGGATCTGAAAAAGACATCCAAGGTGATATGACAACTTTGAAGGCGTATGCCCAGATTTCGAAAGCCGCTGCACGCCAGCGCGGAAATTCAGCGAAAAACTCAGACTTCAGCGCGCAATTAAGTCGGCCCCGGATGTTCGCTCTCGGGTTGCTGTGTTTTCTTGCTGTTTCATTTCTTTCTGGCTGCGGCGGCGGCACAGGCGTAACGCTGGAAGTTATTCCGAATACAGCGCAGACGGTCGATCAGGGTCAAATAATACAGTTCAGCGCAGTTCTGGGAAATGACGCGAAGAATCTCGGGGTCACTTGGAAACCGTTAACCGGTACTGGATGCGCCGGCACCGGTTGTGGAACTTTGACAAATGTCACCAAAACATCGGTGACCTATACCGCGCCTACGAACAGTTCGGTTGCGCTTTCGGTGAGTTTGGAAGCAGTTTCAAACGCGGATACCGGCGTCACCAATACGACGACCATTAGCGTAGTGCTGCCACCAACTTTTACCACTACAACTCTTCCGAACGGATCCAACGGCGTAAACTACAGCCAGCAAATTGTGGTAACAGGCGGCGTTGCGCCACTGGTTTTCAGCGTCGTGTGCCCCAACAACCAGAACAATTGTCTCCCTCCGGGTTTAACACTGAATCAGACGGGCAACCTGGTTGGAATACCGACCACTCCGGGGACCTACACGTTTTATGTGAAAGCCACGGACCGAGGCGGAATTCAAGTGCCCAACCAACTGCCGCCGCTCTCCGTCACGTCCACGCTCTTTACAGTAACGATTAACCCATCCACCCCTCTTTCGGTTACTACAACTACGCTGCCTCCGGGATACATCGGCCAGCCTTACAGCGCCACTTTGACGGCGACGGGCGGCGTGACGCCTTATTCCTGGACGATACCCGCGAATGCTTTACCGCCAGGCCTCGCAGTAAATATGTCCACCGGCGTAATCTCGGGCACTCCGACAACGGTGGGTAATTATCCGTTCGTAGCATCGGTGCAGGATTCTTCTGTGCCGCCGCAAAAAGCAACGTCCGGCACGCTTGTAATCTCTATTCAAACACCACAACCGTTGCAAGCTACTACCGCGCCGCTTCCTAACGGAATGACCGCAACGCCTTACAGCGGGACGTTAACCGCCACCGGTGGCATCCAGCCTTATACATGGAGCCTAGTTACGGGACAGCTTCCCGCCGGGCTGATATTAAATGCTCAGGCCGGCACAATTACCGGGACTCCCCTTCTTACCGGGACTTCAGTGTTTACGGTGCAGGTGCAGGACAATTCTAAAGCCGTAGGCGGCCCAGCCAAGGCCACGCAGCAGCTTCAGATCACCGTCACGACCGGCACGACCAGCAGCAACATGCTAATCGATGGTTCCTACAGCTTTCTGTTCAACGGCTTTGATGACAATGGAACCGTTTTGATTGCTGGTAACTTCTCGACTGACGGAACTGGAACTATTCTAAGCGGTCAAGAGGTCATCAACCGCGTTAACCCTGGTGGCACGACATACGCGGTGGTTTCCGCGACCTTGACCGGCACTTACGCACTGGGCACGGACGGACGCGGCACGATGCAACTGATTGCGACGAACCAAAAGACCGCTATATTCACCGCGAATTATTTGCTGGCCATCGATTCGAACAGCAACCTTCACTTGATCGAGAATGACACCACCGGCAATGCAGGCGTGGGAATCACGCATGGCTCCGGAATTATGAAACCTGTTGTGGGAACATTTTCCGCTGCGAATTTCAGTGGAAATTATGCGTTTGAATTAAACGGCCGGGATTATTTGGGGGCGCCGGAAGTGTTGGCAGGAGTGGTGCTCTCCGACAACGGCCAAAATCTGACCGGCATGGTGGACTTGAATGATGCGAGCGTTTACAGTCCTCAAATCTCGCTCATAGGGAACTTCCAAGTCTTTTCGACGGGCTCAGAGGGTGAAGCCTTTTTGACCTTCCAACCCATCGCCGGCGCGTCGGTGACTCTCACGTTCGACTTTTTCTTCGTTTCCTCATCGGAAATTTTCTTTATCGAGACGGACGCCGCCACCGCCAGCAATACTCTGCCACGATTGAGTGGGGAGATGCGTCTGCAAAATACATCCACGCAATTCAATAACACTGTTTTGCAAGGGTCGGGGGTCGTAACCGGGACCGGGCTGGCTGGTGCAAACTCAACGGTGTTTGGGGGTCTGTTGGCTTCCACTCTTGGCAACGGCAGCGCGACGCTTTCTTACACCCAAAATGACGCCGGTACAGTCACAACGAACTCTTCGTCCGGGTCTTACGAAGTGCAGTCGAATGGCCGTGTGAGTTTCACGGGTCTAGGCTCACGTCTGGCGGCGGCATACCTCACTGGCCCGAACCAGGGATTTATCATCGGTAACGACACGGCCGTGACCTACGGACTTCTCGAGCAGCAGACCGGCGCACCTTACTCCGCCTCGTCCATGCAAGGCAGCTATGCGCTTTTTGCTCCTAAGGAACCGGACACAAACGTCGTAAATATGATTGGCCAGCTAGCGGCAACTGGGACCGGAACAATTTCCGGCACGTTGGATGAATTTATTCCACCCGGTACGCCATCTACAGATCAGGCTTTGGCTGGTACTTACACAGTGGCGTCCGATGGCAGCGGGACGATGACGCCGAATCAAATCAACGGCTTCCCGGCAACTCTGGCGCTATATGTCGTTTCGCCGAGCAGCGTGCGAATGATTCCTACCGACGCAGGTTCTGGCGAACCTCAGCCTCAGGTCATATTCCTAGATCACTAAGCCGAATAGAGGAGTTGGCTTCAAACCCTGGCGGTCTGCGGGCAGCCTGACTCTTAATGGAAGACCGCGGCGAGAGCGGACTACTTCTTTTTTTCTTCCAGTCGCAATGCCGCGGAGTTGATACAGAAGCGTAGGCCTGTGGGCTTGGGGCCGTCTTCGAAAACGTGACCCAGGTGTGCGTCGCAACGGCTGCAAATTGCCTCCGTGCGGGCCATTCCGTGGCTCATGTCGCGCTGCATCTCCACGTTTTCGGCTGCGACCGGCTGGTAGTAGCTCGGCCACCCGGAGCCGGAGTGGTACTTCGCGTCTGAGCTAAAGAGGGGCTGCCCACAGCATACACAGACGTAAGTACCCTCTTTCTCCGTGTCAGCGTATTCGCCGGTGAATGGAGGCTCAGTTCCCTTTTTGCGTGTAACTTCAAACTGCTCGTCGGTGAGCTTCGAACGCCATTCCGAATCGCTCTTTTTTATTTTCTCGCTCATGTGAGTATTTTACACCGGTGCCCTCGCTCTTGGAAATCCCGCTTGCACCGTTGGCGAGCCGCTGAGTGGAAACTCAAACCTTGTCAGTTATACTGGAAACGGAATTAGAGAGGAACAAGTGAACGAAGTTTTCATATGTGATGCCATTCGCACGCCCTTCGGGCGCTACGGCGGCTCGCTCGCATCGATTCGCACGGATGATTTGGCAGCAATTCCGTTGCGAGCATTAATAGAGCGCAACCCGCGCGTAGATTGGATGGCGCTCGACGATGTTATCTTCGGCTGCGCAAATCAGGCTGGAGAGGACAATCGCAACGTAGCGCGCATGGCATTGTTGCTCGCGGGTCTGCCTGAGGAAGTCCCCGGTTCTACGGTGAACCGGCTTTGCGGCTCCAGCATGGACGCTATCGGCGTGGCTTCCCGCGCCATTAAATCAGGAGAAGCGGAATTAATAATCGCAGGTGGCGTGGAAAGTATGACGCGCGCTCCATTCGTTACGGGGAAAGCTGATAGCGCGTTCAGCCGGTCGGCAGAAACCTTTGACACCACCCTCGGCTGGCGCTTCGTAAATCCAGCGATGAAGTGCAAGTATGGCGTGGATTCCATGCCGGAGACGGCCGAAAATGTGGCGGAAGATTTTCACGTTTCGCGGGTGGACCAGGATGCTTTCTCTTTTCGGACGCAGCAACGTTGGGCTCGCGCCAACGCGGCAGGCTTTTTCAAACAAGAAATCGTTCCGGTTCCGATCCCCCCGAAAAAGGGCGAGCTCCGGATTTTTGATACGGATGAACATCCTCGTCCGGATACCACACTGGAAGCGCTCTCAAAACTCAAACCGATAGTAAAACCGAATGGAACGGTGACCGCGGGAAACGCCTCGGGAGTGAACGACGGCGCTTGCGCGTTGATCGTTGCATCCAAAACGGCGGTTTCGAAGTTCGGCCTCACGCCCCTCGCTCGCATTGTCGCGACCACCGTCGTCGGAGTGGCACCCCGTATTATGGGATTTGCTCCCGCGCCTGCCACGCGAAAAATCCTGGACAAAGCCGGGCTGAAACTTTCGCAGATGGACGTGATCGAGCTGAACGAAGCCTTCGCTGCGCAGGCTCTCGCGGTTACCCGCGATCTAGGCTTGCCGGACGATGCAGAGCATGTGAATCCCAATGGAGGCGCCATCGCTATTGGGCATCCGCTCGGTGCCAGCGGCGCCAGGCTGGTGACGACGGCCACGTATCAGTTGCGAGCGTCGAAGGCGAAGTATGCGCTCTGCACCATGTGCATCGGAGTAGGCCAGGGCATCGCCACAATTATCGAACGTTGCTAATATCCTGCTGTCTTTGACGCCCCCGGGAATCGCAAGACGTGCTTGCTACAGTTTCTAATGTATGGTTTAGTGACCCAAATTGCTGTCATATCACGCGGGTTGAAACGGGAGGCATCATGAAAGCCGTCGTAGGAGTTTTCAAGTCTCGATCGGATGCAGAGGTTGGCGCAGCGGAGTTGGTGCCCCTGGATATTACAAGAGAGCGAGTGACGATTCTCACGCCTCATGCGAGCGACCAAGAAATCGCCGCTGTGCCTACAGTTGCAGGCGAGCAGCCCGGCATGGGTAAGGCTATTGGCGCGGTTGTCGGCGGAGCTATGGGCGTTGCTGGCGGCGTTGGCCTGGTTCCAATGATCGCGAGCTTGCTGATTCCGGGCGTGGGCCCAGTGCTTGCGATTGGAGTAGCTGGCGGAGTGATACTCGGAGCCCTCGGTGCGGTGGGCGGCGGAGCCGTGGGCGGAAAGCTGGAGGGTGACGTTTTCGAAGGACTGCCGGAAGATGAATTGTATGTTTACGAGGATGCATTGCGCAAAGGCCGCTCGGTTGTCGTGGTGATGGCCGATGACGACGAGGCTGACGCGGTGCGCGGTGCTCTGGAGCATGCCGGAGCTGAAAGCATCGACCGGGCCCGTGACATGTGGTGGGTTGGTCTGCGCGACGCCGAGAAAGAAAAATATGAGACCGACGGCGGCAAATTCGATGACGACGAGCGCTATTTTCGCTGCGGATTCGAGGCCGCTGTGCTGCACAAGAATCGCGACCGAAGTTACGAGCAATGTCATCGCGAGTTGGGTGATCGCTACCCGCGCATGCACGAAAGCGGTCCGTTCAAGCGCGGATTCGAGCGCGGCAAGGAATATTTGAAGACAATCAGTAAACATCAAAACTGACATTTGCAAGCCGCTCGGGGATTCTTATGAAAAAATAAGAGTTGAATCACGGCGGCGGACAAATGCTCATTTCCATTCTTTTCGCATTCCCATTCATTTTTGTTATTGGCATGCTCGCCTTTGCGCCGCGGGAGTGCACGATCGTGGGCAATGAGCTAAGAGTTAAAACCCTAGTGTTCACTCTCAAGTATGACCTCGCGGAAATGCGCGGGGCGATGCCCGTTAGTCAGGAAGATATTCGCTTTGGAAAAACGATTCGATTGTTCGGCGCCGGCTGGCCGCTCAAACCTTACGGTTATTTCTCGAATGCGAAACTTGGAAGGTTTCTTGCGTTTGTAACGGACTGGCAAAAAATGGTCCTCGTTGTATTCCCTAATAAGAGGCTTCTGGTTTCGCCGGATAATCCGAAGATTATTCTCGATCGATTTGCGGTCTGACAACATTCGCCACCCGATTTTTGTTGCATAGAACTGATGGCCCGCCATTAATTCTCTCTAGTTGAGTATAATGTTCGTTGATGATTCCCGCCTTTCTTCTGTGTAGTTGGAGAACGAGTGACATCCTCTTCTAAGCTTCTCCAGAATTATGTGAACGGGCAATTTGTCCGCGGCCCAAGCGAGTTCGCCGATATCAACCCTGCCGACGGTTCGGTGATCGCGCAAGTTTCAGAAGCTGACGAATCCTTGGTAAATCAGGCGGTCGAGTCGGCACGCCGGGCGCTCAACGGAGAGTGGGGCAAACTGACCGTGCCAGGCCGCGCCGCCCTTTTGCACAAAATCGCCGACGGAATTGAAAAACGATTTGACGATTTCGTGCAGGCTGAAGTGGCGGACACCGGCAAACCTATTTCACTCGCTTCAAAGATCGACATCCCACGCGGAGCCGCCAATTTCCGTATTTTTGCAGACGTTGTTAAATCCGCTGGGCTCGAAGCCTTTCGCACCGAAACACTGGACGACGTCTCGGCACTGAATTATTCGGTACGGAAACCCCTTGGCGTGGTCGGCATCATTACACCGTGGAATTTGCCGTTGTTGCTTCTCACCTGGAAGGCCGCTCCCGCGCTGGCTTGCGGAAATTGCGTAGTGGTAAAACCTTCCGAAGAAACTCCGGCGACCGCGATGCTGCTAGCGGAGGTAACGCAATCAGCGGGAGTGCCGCCAGGAGTTTTCAATGTAGTTCATGGTTTCGGTGCCGGATCCGCAGGCGAGTTTCTAACCAGGCATCCTGACGTAAACGCGGTGACGTTCACCGGCGAATCGAAGACAGGGTCAGCCATCATGCGCGCTGTAGCACCCACAGTGAAGCCGATTTCGTTTGAGCTTGGCGGAAAAAATGCCGCGATTGTTTTTGCGGATTGCGAGTTCGATGAAACGATCAAGGGGTTGGCCGATGCTGTCTTCTTGAATACGGGCCAGGTGTGCCTCTGCGCCGAGCGTGTTTATGTGGAACGCCCGATCTTTGAGCGCTTCGTTTCTGCGCTGAAACAAAAGGCGGAAAGTTTGGTCGTTGGATGGCCAACTGACAACAAAACGACGACTGGTCCGCTGATTTCGAAAGAACATCGCGCAAAAGTTCTCTCCTATTATGAGCTGGCGAAAAAAGAAGGCGCTACAATCGTGACGGGTGGCGGCACTTCGGAATTCGGCGATGCTCGGGACAACGGATTTTATATTCAGCCGACCATTCTGACCGGTCTGGCGGAATCGGCTCGATGCGTCAAGGAGGAAATCTTCGGGCCGGTTTGCCACGTCGCGCCGTTTGATACGGAAGACGAAAGCATCGCTAAGGCAAACGACACGAAATACGGACTCGCCGCTTCTGTGTGGACGACGAATCTAAAACGCGGACATCGCGTTGCCGAAAAGTTGCACGTCGGAATCACCTGGGTTAATTGTTGGTTTCTGCGCGATCTGCGCACGCCGTTCGGCGGCGCTGGCTTATCCGGCATAGGACGCGAAGGCGGTATGCATTCGCTGAATTTTTACTCTGAATTGAACAATATTTGTGTCAAGTTGTGATTGGGTTTTCTGCGTTTCAATTGGAAGGATTTTGAATGGAAAGCAAAATCGTCGAAGGGAAAGCCAAGCCGCGCGGCCGGTTTCCGCATATCAAGCGCGCTGGAGATTTTTTGTTCGTGTCTGGGACGAGCTCGCGGCGAGCAGATGATACGATCGCCGGAGCGGACATCGATAAGTTCGGAACAACTCATCTCGATATCCGCGAGCAAACTCGCGCCGTAATCGAAAATATCAAAGATATACTTTCCAGCATGGATGCGGACCTGAAAGATGTCGTGGAAATTTCCACCTATCTCGTCAACATGGATGATTTCGAAGCCTACAATGAGATTTATGCGCAGTACTTCGACGAGCATGGACCCGCGCGGACGACTGTTGCAGTCCGGCAATTGCCACATGCCTATCTATTGATCGAAATGAAAGCTATCGCGCACAAGCCTTTGTCACACGAAAAACCCAAGCGCTAGCCCGAGAGGAGGATGGAATGCCATCCGTAAAAACGCTGAAAGCTTTTAACTTCCAGGGGTGGATCGAAGCCAACCGTGAAAAACTGAAACCACCGGTGGGAAATGCGCAGGTCTGGGAAGATGGCGAAATGATGGTGACGGTAGTCGGCGGGCCCAATAACCGCAACGATTATCACGATGATCCAACCGAAGAGTTTTTCTATCAATTAAAAGGCGATATTTTTCTGCGCTTGATGCCGGAGGAAGGCAAGCCCCCCGTCGAAGTGCCGATTAAGGAGGGTGAAATTTTCCTGCTGCCGAAACACGTGCCACATTCCCCACAGCGCCTCGCACCTGGCACGATCGGATTGGTTGTTGAAATGCCGAGACCGGCCGGAGAGAAGGATGGCTTTGAGTGGTATTGCGCGAAGTGCCACCATCGCGTCTATCGCGCCGAGGTTCTTTTGAAAAGTATCGTGACTGATCTGCCGCCGCTGTTCGAAAAGTTTCATCAGAATCCTGAGTTGCGTAAATGTCCGCGTTGCGGCGAAATCCATCCCGGCAAACAGTTACCGAAGGCGTAACGCGACAAATATAAAATGCCAGTCATAGACATACACACGCACTTTTTTCCTGAATCTTGGCCGGACCTCGCGGCACGCTACGGCACGCCGGATTGGCCTTCAATCAAACACACCGGGCCCGGCAAGGCCGACATCATGCTGGGCGCCCGCGTGTTCCGGCACGTTACTTCGGCGTGCTGGGACGTGAACGTGCGTCTGGAAAACATGGACCGCAACGGCGTTGACATGCAAATCATTTCGGCCACGCCCGTCCTATTTGCCTACGCCCGCGAAGCAAAGCACGCCCTGGATTGCTCGCGCTTGTTCAATGATGTTGCGCTGGAGATGTGCCAGCGTTCCAAAGGCAGGCTGAAATCTTTTTGCCAAGTTCCACTGCAGGACATTGACCTCGCTTGTGCTGAGCTTGACCGTTGCATACGCGACGGTCACCTGGGCGTCCAGATTGGAAATCACGTTGGAGAAAAGAATCTCGACGATCCGGGCGTAGTGAAATTTCTGCAGCATTGCGCGGCTCAGGGCGCGGCCGTGTTCGTGCACCCCTGGGACATGATGGCTCGCGAGCGTATGCCGAACTACATGCTCCCTTGGACAGTGGGTATGCCCACGGAAACCTATCTATCGCTTGCCTCGATGATTCTGAGTGGAGCTTTCGATCGTTTGCCGCCGAACTTGCGAATCTGCTTCGCACACGGTGGAGGAAGTTTTGCTTTCCTCCTGGGACGCCTGGAAAACGCTTGGAAGAATCACGAGGGAGCACGTGGACTGTCGCAGTTTGCGCCCAGCCACTATCTCGATCGTCTTTCCGTGGATTCCGCTGTATTCGAACAGCGCACTTTGCAATTCCTCGTTTCGATACTGGGCGGCGATCGCGTGCTTCTCGGCTCCGACTATCCGTATCCGTTAGGCGAATTGCGCGCGGGCACGCTGATTCGCGAAAGTCAATTCTCGCAAGAAGTGAAAAAAAAGCTGCTTGGGGACAATGCCGTTAGATTTTTGAATTTGCCGAGTGCGAATACGAGGGCCGAAGAAGTCAGGTCGCCAACATCCCCAACTGCGCAGAAGTCGGAAGCCGCAGGAGGCTGCCCGTTTACAGGCGGGTCGGCAGCAGAACAAAACGTATCTTCCGCGACCGACACACATGCGCCCGAGAAGCGGCTCACTTACAGCTCTTATCTCCGAGTGCCAGAATTATTGGGGCTGCAACGTCAGGTGTCTTCGCCCACACATCACGACGAACTGCTCTTCATCATCATTCATCAAACCTACGAGCTTTGGTTTAAGGAATTGCTGCACGATCTGGACGCGGTGGTGGCAAATTTGCGCGCGGCTGCTGCCGATCCTGGCTCTCGTGATGGAGTTTACGAAGCTGCGCGTTTGCTTCGCCGCTGTACTGAAATCATGCGCGTGCTGGTGGAGCAGTTCACG
Organism: Candidatus Acidiferrales bacterium; assembly: GCA_050012395.1. GTDB lineage: Bacteria > Acidobacteriota > Terriglobia > Acidiferrales > UBA7541 > Palsa-295. The sequence goes on along the minus strand of JBEKHG010000006.1, from coordinate 33,409 downwards.
ATTCTCGAGACCATGCTGCCCACCCATTTTCTTGCCTTCCGTGAAAAATTGAACCCGGCCAGTGGATTTCAGTCCGAGCAGTTTAGAGAACTCGAATTTCTCTGTGGCTTGAAAGACGAAAAGATGCTGCGCTATCACGAGCTCACACCCGAGTCGCACGCCGTTTTGCATCGTCGGCTGCGCGAAGATTCTCTTCACGATGTTTTCTTCGAAGCTCTAAAAACGCTTGGAAAGCTTCCAGAATTGAATAGCGCAGCCACCGACCGCGAGCGCTTCGAGGCTCGCGCCAAAGCGGTACAAGCGCTCTACAGAGACGAACGCAATCACCGCGATTGGATTGACGTGTGCGAGCGCTTGACGGAATTCGACGAGCTGGTGGTGAGTTGGCGGTTGCGTCACATCCAGATGGTGGAACGCACCATAGGGGTGCGCATGGGGACGGGCGGAAGCAGCGGTTCCTCGTACCTGAAGCTTACGCTGGAGAAAAAATTCTTTCCGGAACTTTGGGAAGCACGTTCCCTGTTGGAAGATTAGATACTGCGTCGCTAATCTGCGGCATTTAAGACTCCGTCGATACATGCCGAGTAAACCCGATACAGTTACGATCGTCGGCGCCGGGCTTACCGGTCCCCTGCTCGCGATTTCACTTGTCCAACGCGGATTCCGCGTCACAATTTACGAACGTCGTCCGGATCCGCGTCGCATTCGTTTGTCTGCTGGCCGCTCTATCAATCTCGCCATATCCGTTCGTGGAATCCATGCGTTGCGCGAAGCAGGGCTGTGGGACTTCATGCGCAATATCGTTATTCCCATGAAAGGGCGGATGATGCACTCGCTCTCTGGCGAACTCACGTTTCAACCCTACGGAAAAAACGAAACGGAAGTGATCAATTCGATTTCCCGCGCGGATTTAAACGCCGCGCTCATGACCGAGGCCGAAAAGCGCGGAGTCGAAATACATTTCGACGAGCGTTGTTTGGGACTGGATTTGCATTCCGGCGCTGCTCGCTTTCGCAACGAACGGTCCGGCGACGAAACGGATGTTGATTCCGGCGTTATCATCGGCGCAGACGGCGCGTCTTCCGCAGTCCGACTCGCCATGCTCAAGTTTAATCGATTCAATTTTTCGCAGCAGTACCTCGACTACGGCTATAAAGAGCTCACTATTGCGGCTGGATCAGATGGAAAGCATGCACTGGGCCCGAATGCATTGCACATTTGGCCACGCGGATCGCACATGTTGATCGCATTGCCGAACGTCGACGGCACTTTCGCCTGTATCCTCTTTCTACCGTTTGAAGGGAAAGCGAGTTTTGCGAATCTCGATTCAGAAGCCAAGTTCCTGGAATTCTTCGAGTCGAATTTCCGGGATGCGGTACCGCTGATGCCAAATCTTCGCGAAAACTTTCGAGACAACCCGACCGGCTCAATGGTTACTGTGAAGTGCTCGCCGTGGCATGTGGATGCGAAATCGCTCTTGATCGGCGACGCCGCCCACGCAATCGTTCCCTTTTTCGGCCAGGGCATGAACTGCGCGTTCGAAGACTGCACCGCCCTGCTGGAACTTCTTGATCGCCACGGATCAGATTGGGCGGCTATATTTCCTGAGTTTGAGCGCGTGCGGAAAGCAAACACCGACGCTATCGCCGATTTGGCTCTCGAAAACTTTGTCGAGATGCGCGATCGGGTCGCCGATCCGCATTTCCTCTTTAGGAAAAAAGTCGAGCTTGCGCTCGAAGCCAAATATCCGCGCCTTTTCGTTCCAAAGTATGCGATGGTCACCTTTCAGCGCATCCCCTATTCCCTGGCTCTTTCGCGGGGACGTGTTCAGGACTCGATGCTGGCAGAATTATGCCAATCGATCGATCGCGTTGAAGATATTGACTGGCAAAAAGCCGAAGCCATGATCCGTCGCCAACTAACTCCACTGGAGCCACTCTAGGTGCCTGCTATCGAATTCGAGGCGACCAAAGAATTTGCAGCAGCACAAACGGCTTGCGACTCGCTGCGGGCCTTTCGCGAACGTTTTCACATTCCAAAAATGGCGAATGGCTCCGATTGCGTCTATCTTTGCGGCCACTCTCTTGGATTGCAGCCAAAATCTGCCCGTGAATATGTGGAACAGGAACTGGAAGACTGGGCCCAGCTCGGCGTCGAAGGCCATTTTCAGGCGCGGAATCCGTGGATGCCATATCACGAGATTCTCAGTGCGCCTATTTCACGTTTGGTCGGCGCGCTTCCCATCGAAGTGGTAGGAATGAATTCACTTACGGTCAACCTGCACTTGATGATGGTTTCTTTCTACCGTCCTACCTCGAAAAAAAATAAAATACTGATCGAATCCAACGCCTTCCCTTCCGATCAATACGCGGTGAAATCACAAATTCAGTATCACGGTTACGATCCGGGGGAATCGCTGATCGAACTAAAGCCGCGCTCCGGCGAGACCTCGATTCGCACCGAAGACATCGAAGAACGAATCGCATGTGACGGTGACAAAATCGCGCTGGTTATGCTCGGCGGTGTGAATTACTACTCCGGACAAGCCTTCGATTTTTGCCGCATCACCGAAGCCGGACACGCAAAGGGATGCATCGTTGGTTTCGACATGGCGCACGCAGCCGGAAATCTTCCGCTCAAATTGCACGACTGGGATATCGATTTCGCGGTTTGGTGCAGCTACAAATATCTCAATGCCGGTCCGGGTGCGATCGCTGGATGCTTTGTACACGAACGGCACGCGCGAGAATCTCACTTGCCGCGGTTCGCCGGCTGGTGGGGTCACGACAAGGAGAATCGTTTCCGCATGCCTCCGGATTTTGCCGCCATTCCGGGAGCCGAAGGGTGGCAACTTAGCAACCCCTCCATTCTGTCGGCCGCCGCCCTACGAGCCTCGCTGGATATTTTCGATGAAGCAACCATGCAGCGCTTGCGTGGGAAAAGTGAGCAACTTACGGGCTATCTGGAGTTTTTGCTGGATCAAGCTTGGTCGAAGAATTTCTCGATCATCACGCCGCGCGACAGCTCGCATCGAGGAGCGCAACTTTCGTTGCGACTCAGCGAAAACGGCCGCGCGGTTTGCGACGCACTCGCGAAAGAAGGAATTATTTGCGACTGGCGCGAGCCTGACATTATGCGCGTCGCGCCAGTGCCTCTCTACAATACATTTTCAGACGTTCACACCTTTGCCGAGAAGTTCCTAGCAGCGACGCACAGTTAGCATCGCTCTCAGGCAAGTGGTTCTCCTGTAATTAATTCCATCGTCGCACGGCCCAAAACTGTATTCCTGTCAGCCAGACCCAAAACGATATCGAAATGATTAGCTCCAGCGACTTCAAAGGCCGAAACCGGAAAGCCCGCTTCGTGCAATCGCGAAGCGTAGCTTTTGCTTTGGCGCTTCGATTCGCTCGTCTCATTTTCTCCCCACGCCATGACGGTTGGCACTGGGAGACCCAATACTAAATTCATGGGGCTGAGACCGTGTGCATCTGCGGCAGTAAGGTTCAGCGGCTTCGAAATGTAGGTTCCTACTAACGGTTCCAGATCGTAGATTCCGCTGAGCAAAATCGCGCCCGCGACGGCATGGTCCGAAAGGCCCACCGTTGTTTGCCACCCATTCAACAACATCATGGCCGCCAGATGCGCGCCGGCCGAGCTGCCGGAAATGAAAATCCGGTTACGATCGAACCCAAGCGCATTCGCTTGCCGATACAGCCAAGCCACGGCTCGCCGGCATTGATCTACGATTTTTTCGACGCCGGCTCGCGGTGCCAACGTGTAATTAACAGCCGCAAATGCAATCCCGTTGGCCACGCAATCAGGCGCGGGAAACAACGAGTCATTTTTTGACAGCTCCTGCCAATAGCCGCCATGAATGAAAACGAGCAATGGAGAATTTTCCCAAGGCACGGGGAAAAAATCCAAGGTTTCGTCGGGATGCCCGCCCCAGCGTAGATCCTTCTGGCAAGTGAGAGTCTCCTTAGCCTTACGGCTCCGAATCGCATACTCCGCCATAAACGGCTCGGCGGACGGCACGCAACTGCTTGGCGAATATTCTTTCTCGATTCGCACCAGCGGCCAATTCCGCCAAGTCTGATCTTTCTCGCTCATACTCTCCCCAGTTTGATGAACCCGATTCTGCGCTCACTTATGATTAAGAATCGAGAGGAAAATCTATCTGCCATTTGTCAGTGAACTTTATCAACTTTGCAGATAGAATGTCGGCGCTAGAGAGCGCGCGTCTTCAAGGTTATTTTGCGCTCCTTGAGAATATTTTCCTTTGAGGGCTTGTTCAAAACCTATTCGCATGAATTTTTCCCCTCTTAATTTCCAAGTACCGTCGGTTAATCTTCGCGTAGCGGCCAAATCTAGGGCGCTAGTCTCGGAGGACCTCTAGTGATTGTAGGAGTGCCGCGGGAAAGCTTCCCCGGAGAACTGAGGGTGGCATTAACGCCAGCAGTCGTTCCAATCCTCGCGAAAGCCGGGATCGAAGTTGTTCTAGAAGCCAGCGCGGGCGTGGGCGCAGGCTATCCTGATGCAGACTACGTGGCGAAAAGTGCAAAGACCCTACCGCAACGCGCTGATGTTTTTCGCACGGCCGATATCATCGTCCAAGTATTGAGCTACGGCTCGAATGACAAATCAGGAAAGGGCGATCTTGCGCTGCTACGTCGCGACCAAGGGCTAATAGGATTCTTGCGGCCGCTGGGAAACCTGGAGACGGTTCAAGACATTGCGGCCACCGGCGCAATTTCGTTTTCCGTGGAATTGATGCCGCGAACGACTCGCGCGCAGAGCATGGACGCGCTTTCCTCCATGGGAACAATTTGCGGTTACAAAGCGGTGCTCATCGCGGCTGACACTCTTCCCAGAATGTTTCCCATGTTGACAACCGCTGCCGGCACCATCACTCCAGGGCGCGTTTTCGTGATCGGCGCCGGCGTCGCCGGACTTCAAGCCATTGCTACCGCCCGCCGACTTGGAGCCGTCACTTCTGCTTACGACATGCGGCCTGCCGCCAAGGAACAGGTGCAGAGCTTGGGCGGTCGATTTGTGGAGCTTCCCATCGAAGCTACGGACGCGCAGGATGCCGGAGGTTACGCGCGAGCGCAAAGTGAAGATTTCTATAGCCGCCAGCGCGAATTGCTCGGCCGCGTGGTGGCCGAAAGCGATGTGGTAATAACTGCTGCCGTAATTCCAGGACAAAAATCGCCCGTGCTGGTGACGCGAGAGATGGTCGCGCGCATGGCGCCCGGTTCCGTAATCGTCGATTTAGCTTCAGAGCGTGGTGGAAACTGCGAGCTTACTAGGCCGGGTGAAGTTGTAGTCGAGCACGGGGTCACCATTATCGGTTGGATCAACCTGGCCAGTCGCGTGCCATATCATGCGAGCCAAATGTACGCGCGCAACATCAGTGCGTTTTTGCTGCACCTGGTCAAAGATGGAAAACTGCAGCTAAACCTCGAAGACGAAATTATCCGCAGCACGCTGGTGACTAGGAACGGTGAAATAGTCAACCCACGAGTTCGCGAGTTTTACAAATTGCCGGCGCTCGGGACAACGCAGGGAGGAAATTAGACTCATGAAACTCGATTTGATGACTGATCTGTACGTCTTCATGCTTGCGGCTTTTATTGGATTCGAAGTGATTCGGCGTATTTCTCCATTGCTGCATACTCCGCTGATGTCACTGACGAATGCGCTGGACGCAATCGCAGTTGTGGGCGCCATTCTTTTGGTGGGCGCTCATAAAAGCACGCTATCTACCGTGCTCGGCACGATCGCGATTGTTGCAGCTACCAGCAACGTTGTAGGCGGTTTTCTAATCACCGACCGCATGCTCAAGATGTTCAAATCCAGCCGCCCGCAAAAACCGTGAACTGGATGCACGTTCCCCAATACATCATCGAACTCACTTATCTGGCTGCGACTGCTCTCTTCATTCTCTCGCTGAAATTGATGAGCGCGCCGACAACTGCCCGCCACGGCGTGTGGGCCGGCGAAATAGGCATGGTTTTGGCGATTGCCGGAACGCTTCTTAATCACGGCATCGTTGATTACAAGTGGATCGCCATAGCTCTGGTGCTTGGGAGCATCATCGGCGTCCCGCTAGGTATGGTGCAGATGACGGCAGTGCCGCAGCGAACTGCGCTCAGTCACGCGTTTGGAGCGCTTTGCGTGACCTTAGTCGGCACCTCCGAATTCTATCTTCGCGGTACGGAAGTTTCGCGATTCACCCTGTCGGTTCTCTGTATGGAAGTGATTCTGGGTTCTCTCACATTTACCGGCAGCCTAATGGCTGCGGGTAAATTACAGGAAGTGCTGCCACAGCGGCCGATCACCTTTAAAGGACAGAACATCGTCAATCTCAGTGTGCTCGCTGTTGCCGTTGGATTGGCAGCTTACGTTGTAATTCATCCTGGCCATCCGCATGTTTTCCTTTTCATCGTTGGAATTCCGCTTTTGTTTGGAGTGCTCATGATCGTTCCCATCGGCGGGGCCGACATGCCAACCGTAATTTCCTTGCTGAACTCCTATGCCGGACTTTCAGCAGCAGCCATGGGCTTTGTCCTCGATAGCAAACTGTTGATCGTGGCCGGGGCGCTGGATGGCGCCTCTGGTTTCATTCTGTCTTTGAACATGTCGAAAGCGATGAACCGTTCTTTTACGAACGTGCTGTTTGGCGCATTTGGACAGGAACAAACGACGAGTGCCGGGGCTCAAGAGATTCGTAACGTGCGAAGTGCCACTGCCGAAGAAGCTGCCGCGATTCTTTCTGCAGCGAGCAAAGTTGTAATCGTTCCTGGATATGGGCTCGCTGTCGCGCAGGCGCAGCACAAAGTGCGGGAGCTTTATGACGCGTTAACCAAGCGTGGCGTGGACGTGAAATTCGGCATTCATCCGGTAGCGGGCCGGATGCCCGGGCACATGAACGTTCTGTTAGCCGAAGCGGATATTCCCTACGACAAGCTCCTCGACCTCGATGAAATCAACGGCGATTTTCCTCAGACAGATGTGGCGTTGGTGATTGGCGCAAACGACGTAACAAATCCCGCGGCGCGAAGCGATCCCGGTAGTCCGATCTACGGCATGCCGATTCTGGACGTTGATAAAGCGCGCGCCGTGATGGTAATCAAACGTGGGATGAGTCCGGGCTTCGCGGGAATCGATAACCCACTTTACTACCTCGATCAGACGCTGATGCTTTTCGGAGACGCCAAAGCTTTCGTAGGCGCCATCGTGCGTGAACTCGCCGGCGGTGCCCAGGATTAGTTTCCCGTCAGATTCCGTCGCCCTCCGTCCTCGATTCTCTTGCTCCCTCCGAAACAGATTCCACGTTCAATGCAGCCCAAAGTTCTTGCGGAATTGTCGTTGGTTCTGGCACCGCACTTGCAGCTTAGCCTGCGGATTTTTCTTGACTTGTTGCCGGCGAGAATATAAATCGCAACACAGCAATCAGATGACGCCACTGGGGGTGTTACATGATTTCGCTCCGTACCACTAATCACTCCAAACGAATCCGGTTCTTCATATTGCTCGCCTACGTTTTATTGGCAACGACCGCAGCGCGAGCGCAGAGCACGATCGCGACTGGAAACATTCAGGGTACCTTGACCGACCCGAGCGGCGCGGTGGTGGAAGGTGCGAAAGTCACCATCACTAATAAAGATACCGGCCAATCCATGACTGTCACCAGTTCATCGGCCGGGGCGTATAACTCCGGCACGCTCGTTCCCGGTAACTACTCCGTTCGCGCCGAAGCTGCCGGGTTCAAGACGGTGGAACAGGGCGTAATAGTTAAGGTAGGTGTCGTATCGGGCGTCAATTTCAGTCTTCAGGTTGGCTCTACCACCACGGTGGTTGAGGTGGCCGAACAGGCCGTAGCCGTCAACACCGAGCAGGCCAGCGTTCAGGGCGTTTTGAACAGGGAGCAGATCGAGAACTTGCCGGTAAATGGCCGAAACTTTCTTGATCTCGCGCAGCTCGAGCCGGGCGTACAAATCCAAGATGGCGCCGACTTCGATCCCACAAAAGTCGGTTTCTCTTCCATATCAGTGGGGGGCCGCTTTGGACGCACCGCGCGCATTGAAGTCGATGGCGTGGACGTGAGCGATGAAACCGTTGGTACCACGACCGAAAATATTCCCGCCAGCGCAATCGACGAATTTCAAATCAGCCAATCAACATTGGACCTGTCGAACGAATTGACCTCTTCGGGAGCAGTAAACGTCACCACACGCTCGGGAACCAATGCGTATCACGGCGAGGGATTCGCTCTCTTTCGCGATAGCGATTTTTCGGCTGCTCTTCCCGGGCCACCCGCGCCTTATCAGCGAAACCAGGACGGTGGCAATTTCGGGGGCCCCATTCTGAAAGACAAGCTTTTCTTTTTCCTTGATGCGGAACACACCAATCAAAATCTCTTGGCGCCTATCGTTCCGGCTCCGCCATTCGATGTCTATACGGGGAATACCGGTACTCCTTTCCGGGAGACCGACTACGACGCGAGGCTCGATTGGCAATTCTGGAAAAACGTCCGCATGTTTTATCGCTTCAGTTACTTTGATAGCTTGGCGGTTGCCACCGGCGGAACAATCGGCTATCAGCCTTTCGAGGACAAGAACTACACGCGTACGAACGTGGTTGGTGCGGATTTCACTACCAAGGGCGGGTACACGCACAGTTTCCGATTTGAATATTTAAAGTTCATAAATAACCTGGGAGATACAGTCCTTGGTTCCAGCTTGCCGTTCGCAAATTTTCCGGTCAGCCTGAACTTCACAAGCTTCGGCTTCCTGACCGGCCCTAATTTCCTGGCGCCTCAACAGACCTATCAGACGGATCGCCAAATCAAATATGACGGCAGCAAATTGCTCGGCGCACACATTTTACGCTATGGCGTTTCATACAATCGATTACGTGGCGGCGGGTTGTTCTCGTTCAGCGCAATTACCGCGAACGTCACCCCGATTGGAAGCACTATGGAGATCAACAATGCCATGAACGGGCCGTTCGCATGTCCCGGCGGCATCACCGGAGCATCTTGCCCGCTCAATTACCCGCTGGATAACGTGACCCTTGGCAATGGTGAAGAGTGCGATACCGAAATCCCAGCGTTCAATGCGCCGTGCAGCGGCACCCCTCCCGACAATCGTCTCGGCCTATATGTGGGAGATAGCTGGAAAATTAAGCCCAATCTCAATGTAACATATGGAGTTCGCTACGTTCGCGACACGGGACGGTCGGACAGTGACCTCCCAGCCCTTCCAGCTCAACAACTAAACCTGATTCAGCCGGGTCTCACCAAAAGCGTGCGCCAACCCAATAAAAATTTTGGACCACAGTTGGGCATTGCTTGGGACCCGCGCAAAGACTCCAAGACTGTAATCCGAGCTGGCATAGGCGTGTTCTATGAGAATGCGATTTGGAATAACGCTGAGTTCGATCGTCCGGAACGGCTTGCCACAGGAGCCTTTCTTGCGAACCCCACTCCTTGCTTCAACGGGACCGGTTCGGGCGTTCCTTTTCCCAACAATCCTTCTGCCCAGTTCATCGGCGGCAACCAAGGCGCGGCTAACTTCATCTGCGGTTCTTTAATCGGAGCAACAATCGCTGACACAGCCAATCCGGATAACTGCAATGGGGTGACCGCAGCACAGTGCGTCGCAACTTTTCAGACAACTTATCAGCAGGCCTCCGCGGCCGTGGGCAGCAAAGCGGCTAATCCAAACTATCTTCCTAATCTGATCGCAACCGGTTCTGAAATTCCACTCGGAGCGTTAGCGCCAAATTATAGGACTCCTTACTCGGTTCAAATGAATGCCGGAATACAGCGAGAGATAATGCCCGGCATGGTGCTGAGCGTCGATTATCTCCGTAACGTAAACTTGCACTACCTGATCGGGATTGATGCCAATCACAGCGGTGACGTGAATCCGAAGTATTTCAATCTTGGAGCGGCTCAGAGAGCCATCGCCACAACGAACTCACAATTCGGATGTCCTTTTTCCTTTAGTGCTGCGGCAACGAACTGCGCTCTGAACTCGCCGGTGGTGGACCAATTTACCGGCCTTCCGGGAGCTTCTATTGCCAGCTACGCTAACAATGGACTCGATTCCGCGGCTGACCTGGGCGTCGGAGGCTGCTCTGTAGCGCTCGGCTTTTCGTGCGCGTTCCAAGGTAAAAACCCAAATGTGGGGCCAGCTATCTTTCTCTATCCAGTCGGTCGTTCTGTGTACAACGCCATGGACATCAAGTTGGTGGACAATGTAAAAACCCCTTTCCGTGGCGTAAAGTATTTAAATTTCCAATTCGCATATGCTCTTTCTCGGTTCACCAATTGCGGCGCTGCTTTGACCACCGCCGCAGGCACGTCCCCCGCCGCGGCGGATCAGGACTTCGTCAACCCCACAATCGACAACAATAATCCTTGCGGCTTCAGCGGTCCTTCGGCACTCGATCGCACTCACCAGTTTTCGTTCGGTGGCTACGCAGACCTTCCAGCCCACTTCCGCCTGGGAACGATTTTCCACTTCGATAGCCCGCTGGCCAGCGCGCTCGCTGTTCCCACCACAGGCATTGGGCCGGGGGAAATCTTCCGGACTGATTTCACCGGTGACGGCACGGTGGGTGATCCAATCCCGGGAACTAAACAAGGTTCGTTTATGCGCAGTGTCTCTCTCGGCGATTTGCCAAACGTCGTAAATAATTACAACGACACCGTTGCCGACAACCTTACGCCCGCAGGGCAGCTACTTGTCTCTCAAGGATTGTTTACACCGCAACAACTCGGAGTGGGCAACCAACTCTGCGTAAACAATCCCGCCGGTGTTTCTGCGGGAGCGGCTTGCGCCGTGGCTCCCCTAATCTCTCCGGTCGTCCCCGGCGAGGTTGGACTCACCTGGTTGAAGACATTTGATATGAGTCTCACATGGATGGGCAAGGTAACGATCAAAGAGAGAGAATTGTCGATTCAGCCTAGCGCGAGTTTCTACAACTTGTTCAATTTTGCGAACTTCAATATTCCCGGCAACGTTCTGAGCGGAATCCTTACTGGTGGCGCCGGTTCGCTGAACGGCACAAACTATGCAAGCGCTAATTCAGTGCGCGTCGGCGTAGGCACAGGTGTTTTCGCGCTTGGCGCGCCGCGAACGATTGAGTTTGGATTAAAGCTGGCCTTCTAAGGCTCGGTACGCCATCAACAACCGTACCAAAACGAGAGCAATTATCGTTGATACGGATTCTTGCGCTGCGAGCTGTTGTCTAACTTATTGACGATGTCTTCCAGTTTTCGGATGTTTTCGGTGAGCTGCCTTATCTGACTTTCCATTTGGCCCAGGCGGTCGAATATTTCCACCTGCTTGTTGCGAACCGTATTGAATTCTTTTTGAAATTCCTCTGGTGATTGAGAGGCCATTTCACCCCCGATTGGATTAGAGTCGAACTCTCCAAATTAAGCAGCGCGCCTTCTTACAGCTTCTTCGATAGCCGGCACCAGATCCGTCGTAACCAAAGACTTCGTCACGTAACCGCTTGCCCCCACTTCTGCCGCTAAGCGCGCCGCTTCCAGGGAGTGATGGCTGGTAACGATCAGAATTTCCGCCCGTGGTGAGCCTTCACGTAAAAGCTGCGCGGCCTTCAGGCCATCGAGAGTTGGCATGCTCAAATCCAACAGAATCACGTCGGGTTTAAGCTCGAAAGCCTTTTTGATGCCCTCGAGACCGTCAGAAGCTTCGCCACAAACTTTCATCCCTTCGTGTAATTCCAGGAACAAACGCAGACCGCTTCTTACGAGCTGTTTATCATCCACAATAAGGATTCGAACATCTGGCATAACTCCATCCTCCGCCTACATGTTGGCTGCCAAACAGTGCTCGCGAAATAGGGTCTTTAATGTATGCATTCACTAAGGGTTAGTGGCACGACACACGCAAATACAGGCAGGGCCGTAATTTAGGGGTTGCATTCGTGGCGGCTGGTAACTCTGTCAGCGCCAAAGAGGAACAGAGATGCTCGATTAGTTCAAATTGACATCAGCTCACAGACGAGGCAGTTGTGCGGTCGGCATCACTCGTCCATTCACAGCACGCGGCAATGTGACCGGGAAGATCGTTCCGGCACATGAGGTGCGTTCTACGTTTACGTCCCGCCGTGGTCGTGAATCACCTTACTTACGATAGCGACCCCGAGGCCCGTGCCATTCGATTTTCCCGAACTTACAAAGGGATTGAATAGCGTCCCGCGGATGGAAGCCGGCACAGCTCCGCTATTCAGGTCGTGCGCGAGAATCGATGGCTCGCCGCACACTCTGATCCAGGAAAGCCGGCGCCGGGACAATCGAACCGCCGGTACGCGCCAATTCACGCAGCGAATTCGACGCCGTTTTGATCTCGTCGTAGATTCATCTCGATTAACCTTCAGCTTCTCCGCTTCGTGCAGGAATTCCGCATTGGCCACAACCGTTCGCCAGGTAGTGCCTCAGATGGTGCGAAATCGAACAAGCCGCGGTTCCAAATGCCGCAATGCGCTCGGTGGCTATCTGCTGTTGGCATTGCCGAGGCGCGCTTCATCAGGTTTGCCGGTACCGTTACTCACGGCCCATGGCTTTCGGGTCTTGACAGATTTCTCCGCCCACTCTAAAAGAGAAGTGCACCTACACCCATCGTCTGCTCCTGGCTGCGTTCGGTAGAAGGTCAATTGCTTCGTCCCCAACCCCGGAGGATTTGTGCTTAGAGCTTTCTCGCGTATTGCTGTGTCCATTCTGTGTGTTTTCGCGTTTTGCGCGGTTGGTGGCGCGAGCTTTGCGCAGGATCAACCGCCCCAAGGACGACCAGCCCCCGGTCAGATCTCGCAGCCGACCCCCACCTCCTCCGAAACGCGCATGGGCATGTGGCGCGGACGCCCGGTCACCTACCAGGTCATCAATGGCCGAAATATCTACGAGGGCGATATCATCCTTGAAAACGTGCAGCCTATGCCCAAGGCCGGCCAAAGCGGTGGAGTACATTCAGATTCCGTCGGCCTCGTAAACTCAAACTATCTTTGGCCGAAAGTTAACGGCGTTGCCCAAATCCCCTACGTGATCGATAGCGCGTCGGACGATCTCGACAATCTCAATAGTGCTATCAGCACCTACAACTCCACATTTGCCGGAGTAATCCAGCTGGTGCCCTACAGTGGGCAAGCAAACTACATCGACATCAATCTTAGCGGCAGTACGAATGGAGTCTGCGAAGCGACCGAAGGCGATGCAGGGGTGGGCGAGCAGTTCGTGACCGGAGCGTCGAATTGCACGATCGCGACGATTCTCCACGAGTTTGGACACGTTACAGGCGTATGGCACGAGCAGTCGCGCACCGATGCAGGCAACTATGTGACGTTTAACTACGCAAATGTGATCAAAGGCTCCATCGGAAATTTCCTTCCCGCCGTGGACAACGATCAGCAGAACTTGACTCCCTACGATTTCGCCTCCGTGATGGAATATCCAGCTTTTTCTTTCTCGCGCAACGGAGGTCCCCCGCTCGAATCGATTCCGCCAGGCATGCCACTCTCCAACGGGGTTGGTTACTCCGCGGCCGACGTTGAAGGCATCATGCGCCTATACGGCGTGGCCCCCACCCAGGTGACCGTCACGTCGAATCCTCCCGGTCTGCAAGTGTTAGTCGATAGCTCGCCCGTCACCACGCCAATGACCTACAGTTGGGCGCTGAATTCCAACCACACACTGGCCGTTGCCACCGGCGTGCAAACGTTGAACGGAATTATCGTCGATAGCAGCGATCCGATTCAGCCGACAACTTTTTACTACACCTATGGCGTCTGGAACGACGGCGGAACACAAAGCCACTCGATTACGGTGACTCCGGGAAACGGCGACGCAGGTTTTCCATCGACAGCCCCCCAAGTGGCAACCTACTCAGCTAACTTCATTCAGCTAGTCCCTTACACCCCGACCGTATACCCCGCTTCGAGCGGAACCGTGACTTTGACCGGTACGCCGGCACCGCAGAATCTTACTGTCGATGGAGTTCCGGGGACGTACGTGGTGGCGAGGCAACAAGCTACGCTTACCGCATCAGCAACTAGCGGCTACAGCTTCTACGAATTCAACAACGGCCCCTATTGGTTGCCCGGCGGGCTGAGCTCGAATCCAAAGACTTTCTATGTTCCGGAAACCGGACTCACACTTAATACGACCGCAGAATTTACGAACACGCCTGTTTACACCGTGGATGTAACGCCAAACTATTTCAGTTCAAACCTAAGTGTGTACGTTGACGGCAATTTCACATATGTCCCGAAGAACTTCTCTTCGTATTGGGATTCGGGCTGGACCGCGAACTCAAACCATACTTTGGATTTTAACTCGGGCCTCGAACCTTTCGACGTCAACACTGAATTTATTTTTACAACTTGGACACCCGGAGGCGCCACCAACCCTCTGACGGTCACGCTGCCTGCTACCAGCCAGAGTTACATCGCCACTCTCACCCCTGAATATGTTCCGGCAACGAATTTCAATCCGTGCGGTGGTACCGGCGCGATTACTCCCGCATCCACAATGGGCGGATTCTATCCATCCGGGACTACTTTGACTTATACCGAAACACCGTCTGCGAACTCGGGCGGTTCATCCTGGATATTTACGGGTTGGGGCTACGATCTTTCTGGCACGACGCCGTCGGAAATGTTGTCGCCCACTGACGAGTCACTCGTATACGCCAATTTCAACACCACCACAGCACCCCTCACGATCACAAGCCTGAACCCCGCATCGGTTGCTTCAGGCGGTCCGGATCTCACCCTTACGATAAATGGTACCGGGTTCACTCAAAACGGAACTGGAAATCCGATTGAGAACGTTGGTTTCAATTTCTTCGAAGGACCATTCTTTACTCCGATTACATTTGTAAGTTCAACGCAACTAAAGGTGACGGTGCCCGCTGCAAACACTGCCACCCCCGGGACGTTCCTACTCTTTGTTGAAAACTATCCGTCCAGTCCCTGGAGTGGCTGCGCGGTCTTTGCTCATCAGCCGTTCTACGTGTCTCAGGGAGCAGGGAGCGGAGCGACCACCGTTACAGCAACCCCTATCAGCGTTACCTTTCCCTCAACGGTTTTGAATGCAACCAGCACGGGTTCAACTATTGCCGTAAAAAACACAGGAGGCAGCGCGGCGACTACCGTTTCGATCTCGGCGAGCTCCAATTTTGGCCAGACGAATAACTGCCCGGTCGCTCCGTCTACACTCGCGGCCGGTGCGACTTGCACTATTACTCCGACATTCACTCCAAATACCGTGGGAAGTCTCTCGGGCAATATATCGATATTTGACAGCGCAACAAATTCGCCTCAAATCGTCACTCTCTCAGGGACGGCGACGCCCGCGACCACCACGGTCACGGTAATGCCAACAAGCTACAATTTTGGTAGTCAAGCTGTGGGAACCACAAGTAATTTCCAGACTTTTACCGTGCAGAATACGGGCTCTGCTTATACATCCATCGCCATCTCCATCACCGGTAACTTTGCTCAGGTTAATAACTGCGGGAACCAATTGGATGCCGGTGCGTCTTGCACGATCAACGCGACGTTCACCCCGACTGGTGCGACCGGACCCTTCTCAGGCAGCCTTTCGATCACCGACCAGGCATCTAACTCGCCGCAGACGGTAGCTCTCTCCGGAACAGGCATCACGACTATGACGGTGATGCCGTCCAGCCTCTCATTCGGCACTCAGACCGTTGGAACCACCAGCGCCAGCCAACCTGTCACCGTGAAGAATACGGGCACCTATTCCACTACGATTTCTGTTGCCGCAAGCATGAATTACGGCCAGACGAATACTTGCGGGACTACCTTGTCTGGCGGCTTAACGTGCACAATTTCGGTCACATTTTCGCCGAGCACGACCGGTAGCCTGCCCGGCACCATTACAATCACTGACTATGCGACAAACTCGCCGCAGACGGTGTCTTTGTCCGGCACTGGGACGAGCGCCGGTACCGTTATAGTGACGGCCACACCTACGAGCGAGACTTTTGCCGCTCAGACAGTCGGCACGACAAGCGCAGCGAAAATTGTGACCGTTAAAAATACCGGCACCGCTAGTACGTCGCTTTCGTTCGCGGCGAGCGGGGACTTCACCGCGGTTGCCGGCGGAACGACGCCCTGCGGCACGACGCTGGCGGGTAGCAGCGCGAGTTGCACCGTATCCGTGACATTTAGTCCGACCACGACAGGCACACTTACGGGAACTCTTTCAGTTACTGACAGCGCAACAAACTCGCCGCAGAAGGTGTCGCTGACAGGCACCGGCAAGCCTGCCACTGTTGTCGTCACAGCGACGCCTACAAGCGAGACTTTTGCCGCGCAGACGGTCGGAACCACGAGCGCGGCCAAAGTCGTCACGGTGAAAAATACCGGCACTGGATCTACGCCGATTACGATTTCACCTGCAAGCGGCGACTATGCTCAAACCAACACTTGCGGGACGACACTGGGTCCTTCTCCCGCGAGTTGTACGATTAGCGTCACTTTTACTCCCGAAGCCGCAGGCACGCTGACCGGATCGATCTCGATCACCGACAACGCAACGAACTCGCCTCAGACGGTAAGCCTGACCGGGACCGGGAAGGCCGGCACCGTTGTGGTGACGGCTACGCCCACGACCGAAACATTCACGTCACAATCAATCGGAACAACGAGCGCAGCTAAAGTCGTCACGGTGAAAAATACCGGCACGGCATCTACGCCAATCACGATCTCCGCGAGCGGGGACTTCGCGCAAACGAATACTTGCGGAAACACACTCGGCGCTTCTCCCGCGAGTTGCACGATTAGCGTCACTTTTACTCCCGAAGCCGCAGGTACACTGACCGGCTCAATCTCGATCACCGATACCGCAACGAACTCGCCTCAGATGGTTAAATTGACAGGCACCGGGACCGCTAGCGTTGTGGTGACGGTTTCGCCGACGACAGAAACGTTTTCCGCACAGACAGCGGGAACCACCAGCGCAGCGAAAGTTGTAACGGTGAAAAATACCGGCACAGCTAGTACGCCGCTTTCGTTTGCGGCCAGCGGAGACTTCGCCGCGGCGGCCGGCGGAACAACCCCGTGCGGCACGACGCTGGCGGGCAGCAGCGCGAGTTGTACAATTTCTGTGACATTTAGTCCGACCACAACGGGCACCCTGACCGGAACGCTCTCCGTTACCGACAACGCAACGAACTCGCCGCAAATGGTGACGCTAAGCGGAACGGGGAAAGCTGCCACCGTGGTGGTCACCGCTACGCCGACGAGCGAAACGTTCGCCGCACAGACGGTGGGAACCACGAGTGCGGCCAAGACCGTCACAATAAAAAACACCGGCACAGGGACTACCTCGCTTTCGTTTGGGACAACTGGGGATTTTGCGGAAGCTGCCGGCGGGACTTGCACCGGCACGTTGGGACCGTCGCCGGCAAGTTGTACGGTTATGGTGACGTTTACTCCGACCGCGACGGGCGCCCTTACCGGCACGCTCACAATCACAGACGCGGCAACGAACTCGCCTCAGACTGTAAAACTAACCGGAACGGGGAAATAGGTTAACCGCGGAACCTCGCGAGCATTGCGTGTATCAAAGGGCCATTCGCTCGGGGTCTGCAAGCCGTAGAAAACTTGGCGCCGAATTCTCAAAGTTTTGGCCGTATCAGGCCATGTGTTTAAGTCCGGCCAACCAAGTTTGATCATGAGCCCGCGCGAAACGCTACGCAGAATTGCCAGATGGGAGCAACGCATTCACTGCGCAGTTGACAGCGAAATAGGTCTTGCTATGCTGTATCGAGAGGGCAAGGAGTTGCCCCTTTAACCGCTGTCCCTTCAATGCCGGGACAGATGATGACTCCTGACAAGGAATCCTTGTCGCGGAGTCATGTCCCCGGCGACGATTCCACAACAGATAGAAGTGAGGACTGACATGCAGAATGTCTGGGCACTAGCTTCCCTGTGGGTCGGACTGGCGCTCATCGCTACGCTCCTGGCGATCTGGTTCAAAATCTCTACGGCCTTGACGGAAATCGTTGTTGGGACGGTCGCACAATTGGTCATCGGTGCTCTAGTTGGGACGGTCGGCCTTGGTGCGAAGTCCGAGTGGATTACGTTTCTTGCGGGCACAGGTGCAATCGTTCTGACATTTCTAGCCGGAGCAGAACTCGATCCAATCATTTTCCGTACGAAGTGGAAAGAAGCGATGGTAGTGGGACTCGTAGGCTTTTTCGGACCCTTCCTCGGTTGTACTGCCATCGCGCATTACGTTCTGCACTGGACGACAAAATCGAGTTGGTTAGCCGGTGTTGCGCTTTCCACCACCTCTGTCGCGGTTGTTTACGCCGTCATGTTAGAACTTGGACTTAACAAGACGGACTTCGGAAAAGCCATTCTGGCGGCCTGTTTCGTCAACGATTTGGGCACGGTCATCGCGTTAGGACTTATCTTTTCACCTTTTACGATTCGCACGCTAATCTTCGTGGTTGTGAGCGTAGTTGTGTTCTTTGTGCTGCCTTTCATGACGCCGAGATTCTTCCAGCTTTACGGCGGACGCGTCTCCGAACTCGAAGCGAAATATATACTTTTTCTGCTGTTTGCAATGGGTGGCCTGGCCGTTTGGGCTGGCAGCGAGGCGGTATTGCCGGCCTATGTGATCGGAATGGTGTTGGCGGGC
Source organism: Candidatus Acidiferrales bacterium (assembly GCA_050012395.1). Lineage (GTDB taxonomy): Bacteria > Acidobacteriota > Terriglobia > Acidiferrales > UBA7541 > Palsa-295. The sequence goes on along the minus strand of JBEKHG010000006.1, from coordinate 14,700 downwards.
ACTGTTGGAAAAGACCACATACTCATCCGCCGTCTCCGGACACTCACCTTTGGTCTGCTGACGCCATTTTATTTCATCCGAGCCGGATCATTTGTTTCAGTTCGTGTTCTGATTGCCGCACCATTCGTATTTGCAATCCTCTTCGCCTCAAAGATGATATCTAAAATCACGGGTCTACTTCCGACTGTGAAAGCCTTCAAGTATCAGCGCGAGGAAGGTCTTTATTACACACTCATGATGTCGACCGGCCTGACTTTTGGCACCATCTCGGCACTTTTCGGTCTTGGCCATGGAATTATTGATCAAGCGCAGTATTCGCATCTTGTAGCGACGGTGATTGCGAGTGCGGTCATTCCAACAATGTTCGCCAATGCGTGGTTTATGCCGCGACATCTGCTACCAAAGGCGGATGAGGAAGCATCTGCCAAGGAAGTGGGCGCCGTCACCTCAAATTGAGGAGGGGTATAAATGGGCCGCAGACATTCCCAATTTAAGAAGATCCTTATCGGCTTCGACGGTTCGACTCAATCGGAAAAGGCGACGGAGATCGGTCTCTCTCTCGCGCAGTCGCTCGATTCGAAAGTGCTCTTATTTGCCGTTGCACGCCCGCCCGAGCCGGCAACAATGGTCGAACTGAGCGCCATGCTCGATGATGCGCTAGAGCACTTTGAAGGCAAGTTCAAGGAAATAATTCAGCGAGCGAAGGACCGGGAAGTGGAGTTGGAAACCGACATCGCTGTGGGGCATCCGGTCGAGCAGATTGTTCATCGAGCCGAAACCGATCACGTTGATTTGATCGTGCTTGGGCGGCGCGGTATGTCAAGGTTCGAAAAAATGATCGTGGGGTCCACGTCGGAAAAGGTCCTTCGATACGCTCACTGTCCGGTAATGGTTGTGAGATGACCGAAGCTAATTCCAATTCGTCATCGACTGTCCCTAGCTTGAATGAATCTCAGGCGCGACGGTTGCGTGTCACCTGTCAATACATCGACAAACTTCTCAGCGATGTCGAAAGTGTTCTGAATGCGACTGCTTCCAAGGCAGCCTTTCCCCGATATTCATCGGACATTTCCCCTGCCCAGCGTCGAACAATCGAAGATTACATTGGCAGAGTTCGGGCGCAATTGGTACGTGTCCTGGAGGGCCAGGGTATCCCAAAGGAAAAACCGCAAATCCCTGCTTCGCGCTCCGTCCACGTAATGCTCGGAGCGGTTGATATTGCGGTCGAAGAGTTGAAGCCTAAATATATGCGCGGATATGGGGAAGTCCCTGATTCGGTTGCGACGGAACTCAACGGGATAGTAGGTGAACTGAGCGGACTGGTTTCACGTCTCGACCGCTATCTCTCGCAAGCGGCGGGCCAGGATCTCAAAGTCCGGCTTGAGCGCCTGGGGCAAGCGGGCAACGACCTGAGCCTTCTTGAAAAGATCGAACAGATCGTAAGAGAACGAGGCTTGGTAGAATTCCGTTCGGCAATTGCTGCCATTCTTGGCCGTGTCGAAGACAAGACTTTTGAAATCGCGGTCTTCGGGCGTGTGAGCGCGGGCAAATCCTCGCTGTTGAACGCAATCCTGGAGACAGATGTGTTGCCGGTTGGCGTGACGCCGATAACAGCAGTAGCCACTCGCGTTTTGCACGCTGCCGACCCCTCACTCGCGGTCTGGTTTTCGGAAGCTCCTACGAAGACTTTCGAAATATCCCGAGTTTCGGAATTTGCCACTGAACAGCAGAATCCGGGAAACTTCAAACATGTAACACGGATTGTCATCTCCCTTCCGTCGCCCCGGCTTCGTGGCGGGGTAGCTTTTGTCGATACGCCCGGTTTGGGCTCGCTGGCCACAAGCGGAGCTGTGGAAACGCTCGCCTACCTTCCGAAGTGCGATCTCGGGGTGGTTTTGATCGATGCGGGCTCGACACTTACCACCGACGATCTCCAGACGATTCAGGCTCTTCAGGAATCAGCGGTGCCTGTGAATGTTCTGCTAAGCAAGGCCGATCTTCTTTCCGCCGAAGACAGGTTTCGGATCATTCAATACGTCAAGGAGCATATTGCATCGGAATGCAAACTAGACTTGCCAGTTCGTCCCGTGAGCATTCTGCCCTCGTTCCGGGAAATGGCCGATCGATGGTTCGAGTGCGAGATCGTTCCGTTGTACGAACATTCGCAACAATTGAGAGCGCAGTCCCTGCGAAGGAAGATCGGGGCCTTGCGCGAATCTGTCGTAGCAGCACTAAGAGCAAAGATGAGCCGGGACCATCACTTCTCCGCGAATTCACTAGAGCAAGCTCGCGCTATCGAGGCGGTCTTGCGAAGGGCGACAGGACAGATCGAGGAGATGAGCGCAGTTTGCGAGCGCGAAATCGTGGGAGCTTCTGCGGAAATCCCGGATGCTATCCAGGAAGCTGCCAACCGGCTAATCGGTTCATGGTCGCGAAATGACGGAGGCCCTGTAGCTCCGGGCCAGATGGCTCGCGATGTCATCGCCCATTTCGTTCAACAGCAGGTAAAGAAGCTACAAGACAATCTCTCAACATTTGCAGCTCAACTGCAACATGACCTACAACAATGCGCCTTCGATCTTGGCCTAGCGCACGGTCCGAGTTACGAAGAATTTCAATCCGTGATTCGAGGGACGCCAGTATTTGATCCACAACCATGTGTCATTGCGTTACCGCGGCCTTCATTTTCTCGCCTTGTCGGGTGGCGCTTTGCGAAATGGCAGTTGACAAGACAAATCAAACGGCAACTCGGACAATCTTTTCAGGCGGGCCTCGATGTCCATTGGAGGTTGTTGAAGGAATGGTCAGATTCAATAATACGTCAGCTGAAGGAGAGCTTTGAGACTTACGCTGAAAGCTACCGGGCGCAAGCCGAGCAGCTTCTTTGCCGACGAGCTTTCAACCCGGATGAACTTTCCGCGATCCAGGCAAATCTTCTGCAACTGGACGCGGGTGCCACGGCGGGAACCGATGTTGCGAATTCTGCGCAAGCCGATACATCGTACGTATCCGAAGCTAGCTCGAACATTGTCTGAGGGATTCGAAGGAGAGAATGGCTCGCACTTATGACCAAATACTTGATGGTAGCGATTGGCGGAGCAGTTGGGTCTGTTTTGCGCTTTTGGGTAGGGAGCCATGTGAGCAACCGGCTAAATACCCGTTTTCTTGCCGGCACGTTCATCATCAACATGACAGCGTGCTTTCTAATTGGTTTTGTCATCACGATTTTGACGGAAAAGACGAGCTGGAGCCCGAATTGGAGGTACTTGATCCCCATCGGGTTCATCGGTGGGTACAGTACATTTTCGACGTTCGAATATGAAACCTTTCGCGTGTTCCAGGAAGGCGAGCTCCTAATTGCCGGACTGAATGTGGTCCTCAGCGTGGTTGTAGGTTTCGTCTCTGTTTGGTTGGGTGTGATCACTGGGAGAACGATTGCATGAAACGAGAAACACATAGTGCCCGACTCCCCATCACTAGCATCGTCGCTCGGGGTTCCTGCCCTGTATGCGCGGCGTTGCGAGAGTTTCAAAACGATCTCGTCAAGAATCTGAAACCGGATGATTGCAAGCAGTTTTGCAACACGCATGCCTGGGTGGTTGCCAATTCGGGGCCCGCGGAGTGCGTCGCGGCTATCTTCCTAAAGGCAATCACAAGCCCTGAATGGAGACCGGCTGCTGCGGTGCAGGACCAATGTGATGTTTGCAAGAAAATGCATGAGGATAAGGAACTACGACTAAATGAAATAGCGGAGCAACTACGGGATCCGAAGCTCCGCTCTTGGTTGCACGATTACGGGATGATTTGCTCTCGACACGGCCGGGATCTCATGGCGAAGTTGCCGAAAGAGTTGCAAACGAGCATCCAGCAACTCATGGCAAAAAACAGCGTCGAGATGGCCGAAATGCTGGCGGATTTTCTACAACAGGTAAAGGAAGGAAGTCATACCGGTGGCGGCATTCTGGGACGCGCCGCCGAGTTATTAGTCGCACAACGTGGGATTGAGAACTAGGAGGGAACATGATGCAGGCCGGACCCGCCAAAAAAGTGAGCATCTATGTTGGTCAGGACCACCAGTATCACGGAGAATCTGTCTACGCGGCCATTCTAGAATTTCTTTTCTATCACAAAGTGTCAGGAGCCAGTGTCACTCGCGGAATCGCCGGGTTTGGTGCGGATCACCACATGCACACGGATAGAATCCTCGTGTTAACAGAGAATCTTCCGATGAAAGTGGAATTCATTGAGACCCCCGAGAAGGTTGAAGAACTTCTACCGAAGCTGCATGAAATGGTGGGGACGGGATTGATTGAAATTCAGGACACGATCATTGTTAAACCCTCTGAGAGCTCAAAGCAGGCGTTGCGCCAGGAATCCTCACCTCCATTGAAAAGCGCGGGAAAAGCCAAATTGATGCGGATCTTCATCGGCGAAAACGATAAATGGAACGGGAAACCGCTCCACAAAGCATTGATTGAATGCATGCGTACGAACGGCATAGCCGGTGTGACGGTGTACCAAGGCATCCTGGGCTACGGAGCCAATCGGAGGATTCACAAGGATTCGGCGCTCCATCTCTCGCACGACCGACCGATCATGTTGTCCGTGGTGGACAACGAGGAGAGACTCCGCGCCTTCCTGTCGGTACTTGATGACATGGTGCAACAGGGACTAGTGGTCTTGTCCGATGTAGATGTCATTAAGTACACACATAATTTCCATGAGGAAGAGAGAAGGAAGGAGGCACGGCAATGAAACTCGCGGGCAAAGCTAAGATGTTGCGCATTCATTTTGGCGAGGATGACAAATGGAGAGATAAACCTCTCTACCGCGCGATTGTCGAGAAGTGCCGGGAGCTGGACATTGCCGGGGCCACGGTTTTCAGGGGCATTGAAGGATACGGTGCCAGCACGCTGATACATCGCTCTCATCTTCTTTCTTTCTCTTCCGACGCGCCGATCATGGTCAGCGTGATCGATTCCGAGGACAAGGTCCAAGAATTGATTCCGTTTCTCGATGAGATGGTGGATGAGGGCTTAATTGCGATGTCCGAAGTCGAAGTAATTAAGTACGTGCATCAGGAGGGGACACGTTCGTAATGGAGCAACGGCGGATTCTGCAGTCGGCAAGCCGAAATGATGGAAAGCGCTGAACGCGAGACTCTAGTCGGACGTAAGGAAGAATTGCAGCACGTGCTTGCGGCGATTCGCAAACGCAAAAGTCTTTTGATTTGGGGGCCGATGGATGTAGGAAAGACCTCTCTCATCAAGGCAGCCATCGCGGCACTCACGGAGGCAGAACGGCATGCCTGTATTTATTGGACAGGAGCTGCAAGTAGGAAGCAATTGCTATCTCACTTCGTCGGCCAGCTCTACGAACTAGACGATTCCTTTGTGCGAAAGAAGGTACATACGGATGGGGGAACGGCGATAACGTTGAACCGGTGGCTTCATAAACAAACGAGCCTTCGTCTTCGTGGAATTCTATTCACCGCTTTGGAACATAGCGACTACAGATTCTTCGTGGATCATTTTCCTCCGCCAACGCACACCATGGTTCGCCTGATGAAAGAAATTCTCTACAGATACAAGACGCCGATTTACCTCGTTGCGCGAAGTTATTCGCAAGATGAAATCGGATATGCCTGGAGTCTGTACTGGAACGATAAACTGCGCATCCATTTGGGGCCTTTGAGCGAACGAGCTTCGAGAGAACTGCTGGAAGCTTGCATAGGGAGGTTTGGGCTAACTTCACTAGATCTGGCGGGCTTCCGCGAAGAGGTCCTTCGACTAAGTGGAAATCTGCCAGGCGGCATCGTGAAGATGTGCGAGCTGGCAGGGAATTCGAGATATCACTATCGAGATCAGGTCAAAATGAAACTCGTGCACGTCGATTACTTATTACGGTCAAATCCTTCTTCCGTTAGCCGGGCACCTGCGTTCCTCCAATGACACAGGGCTTTGAGAATCGCCAAACTGTGTTGCAAAGCCTCTCCGGTGAAACTGCCCTACACCGACTGGCAGCGTTAGCGACTGAGTTCGGAGCAGAGCATCTAGCTTTCACGACCCGCAGTATCGCCGAGAGAGTTTCCCAGGGGCGATTCTATGTAGCGTGTGTAGGTCAGTTCAAACGCGGCAAATCGACCCTGCTCAATGCACTGATTGGGCATTCCGTTCTCCCTACCGCTGTTGTACCGGTGACTGCCATACCAACGATCATTCGGTACGGTGAGCACCTTGCGGCGCGTCTTCGGCTTCAGACCGGGACCTGGACGGACATACCGGTTAGCACCATCGAAGACTTCGTGTCTGAGGATAAGAATCCGGAGAATGCGAAGGGCGTGGCGAGCGTGGAAATCTTTGTTCCAAGTCCGTTGCTGGCGACGGGGATGTGTCTGGTGGATACGCCTGGACTAGGGTCGGTGTTTGCTGGGAACACAGGGGCGACCCATGCATTCATTCCCCACATTGATGCCGCCATCTTCGTCATTGGGGCGGATCCGCCGTTGTCGGGCGATGAACTTGAACTTGTAGAAACTCTCTCCCAGGAAGTCCATGATCTTGTATTTGTTTTGAATAAGGCAGACCGGACAAACACATCGGACCGCTGCGCAGCCATGGAGTTCGCCCGTCGTATCCTGGAAACGCGCCTGAAGCGCACATTGCCGGTGGTTCTTGAGGTCAGCGCTCTAGATCATTTGGAGCAAAAAGGTCCCGAACGGGATTGGCCACGGTTGATTCACGCGCTTCAGGATTTGGTACGGCACTCGGGCAGCTCGTTAGTTCGCGCAGCGAAGGAACGGTGCATTCGGAGTGCCGCGAGTCAACTGCTTGCTGTGATCAAGGAAGAACGAAACACACTCGAACGTCCTCTGGAGGATTCAGAGAGGCGTATCGCAAGACTACGGAAAACTCTGGCAGAGTCAGAAGGTGCCATGCGGGATCTAGCAGCTTTGTTGAACGCAGAGCAGCAACGTCTATCCGGCGTCTTTGTAGAACGAAGGAATGCTTTTGTGAAGCAGGAGCAAGTCAACGCCCGTAATGAATTGACCGCTCATGCGTCTTCGCTGCCGGCCAGCCGCAATGGACCTGCCTATCGTCGAACCGTGAATCACGCGGCGCAGGAAATCGTTCGCGCAAGACTCACACCCTGGCTGGAAGGTGAAGCGAAGTTTGCGGAAGAGGAATTCCGCAAGACGGCCAAACGTTTTGTCGCGTTGGCAAATGAATTCTTGCATCGCTTACGAGAAACCGGCGTGCCGGGCTTGGAAGAACTCCCCGAAGACCTTGATTCCGATCAGCGGCTAAGTGCAAGGTCACAATTCCATTTCCACGTAATCGAGCGAGTAGCTGCGCCGGCATCTCCGTTCGTGTTTATCTTCGATTTATTGTTCGGCGGCATAGGATTGCGTGGTGGCATCGTCAACGATGCAAAGGAATTTGTCGATCAACTCCTCGGAGTAAACAGTTCAAGAGTGCAAAGCGATGTTGATGAACGGGTGCGCGAAAGCCGCAAAAAACTGGAAATAGAAATAAGAGCGATTCTGCGCGACGCGTCGGGCATCGTGGATAGCGCATTGACGCGAGCCCGAGCCGCACGGGCCGCAGGAACCCCCGCTATCGAAGCAGCACTTGCAAGGCTGCACGCGCTGGAGCGTGAAGTCGTCGAGCTCTCAGGGTATGCTGCGATCGCCTGACCGATCCGAGGATGCAAAGCATTTCGGCACGACCTCAGCAGGATTTCGTGAGAGAGAACCTATAGGCGACGGCTTCCTCTATCGCGGATTGTGGAGGGTCGGGAACCCGTACAGCGATTCAATTCGATAAAAGCAACCGGCAGAGGACCTTCGGATACACCGGAGCCCCGTACACCATTTTGGCCTTGAAGTCCGCAAATTTTCCTCCAATCTGAGACTCCCGTCGAGGTTTGCCCAAAAACCCAGACTCTTTCGATCTGGTAAATTCTTGATTCCACGCCCCTGAGATTATCGATTTCGATTTCCCACAAACCCATGTTTTTGGGCACTTGTCCAGTTATCCGACTGATCGGGTCCTAGGTGGGCGAGTCAGAGATGTTGCGATCAAAATGACCATCCCAGACCCGTGCTCAAGCCTGTTGCGTTCTTCTTTGCGCTGAGGGGCGGATGGCTGTCGAAGTTGTCCCAAAAAGTGAAGTTTAGATAAAAGTTGTTCGACAGTTTCACGCTCAACGTGTCGTTGGTGGTGAACCGGACGCGCCCAAAATCAGACAAGCCCGGAAACAATAAGAATTGGGATTGCGCAGTGTAGCGATCAAAGTGAAAGAGCTGGTATTCCGCGCCTAGAAGTAATTCCACATTGTTCTGTGTTGGTTGGCTCAACCCGGCTTGATAATTGGCCTTCGTATAGTCGACGCCAGCAAGCCACCGCAGCGAGTTTTGATTGGTGCGCTTCAGATATCGCCCGTATCCTCCGCCTAACGTCGTCCGCAAGGTCAGATCTTGTTGTGAACTGTGCAGAAAGTCTCCCAATCCAATCACGAATGAATTTCGATTCAAAAATCGATCTGCAAACGTTTGCGACTCGAATAGGTTGGTCGTCGTCCCTCCGCTTTGGCCGCTGAAGGAAGCGCTATACGCAGTTCCAACACCCCAGCGCTCCGCCACATACGCTACCGATGCCGATGCACTGAGGGAGGACTGGTTATTGCCGCTCGTGAAGTTGTATCCGAAATCGATACTTCCTTTTAACTGCCTCCAAAAATTTTGCTTTTGCGATTCGATTTGAACAACGTCCACGCCGGGGACCGGCACTTCGGCATCTGCCGCATACACCGTGAAATCCCGGCCACCACCGGCCGCCGCCTCTACTTTTGAAATCGATCCTGTCAGTCGCTTCCCATCGCTCAAGACAACCTGAAAAGTCGCTTTGCTCTCTACTTTTTCCACTTGTATCCAATCGATGCCTACGGACCCGGAAAAATAATCCGTCTCGATGTAAAGAATTCCCTGTTCCAACTTCTTTACCTCACCGGTGAACCGGTCACCGTTCTTCATGATGATCATGTCATGGCGCTTGACCTTCCCGAAGCATGCCGCTGCGCAGATTAGATGGAGGCAACAAGGCAAAAATAGTCCGGCGACAACTCGTTGCCTGAATAACATCGATTTCCTCCTGATTGACGGATCAACTGCTTATTTCGCGGGTCAGTTCGGGGAAGGTCCGGCCGCCGTTCGAAATTTTCTTCTCACCTCACGAGCATTACTTAGCCGACGCGTATTAGTAACCGCGCTATGATCATTTAGCCAACTCAATCTCACTCGGGCGCCAGGTCTTGTTGAAGCGTCTGCAGCCAGTTGTTCGCTTTGCCTGGCGCCTTCGGCGCTAAATAAATATCGAACGAGCGATCGGCGTTATTCACCATCCCCTTCGTCTGCCTCCCCACTGTGAAAGCGCTGGGCTACGGCATCGGCCGCGGCGTTGTAGTGAACCGGTCGTTTTAGTTTGCCGTTCAAAATTTTGAGTTCGCTCCGTGCCTTGCTTTCGGCTCCGCGCTTCGTGGTTCAGGTCTTGCCCTTGGCTTGACTGGCCTGGCTCTTTGATTTTGTCCCACCTAATCGGTCTGGGTGCCGGATTGAGCTTTACCGGTGCGCTAGTTCTTTTCGGCGCCGGCCTGACTCGGAACGGGAACCCAGACGCTGTCAGCCGCCGCAATCTCGACATCAGCGATTTGAGTCGAAATGTTGACGCGTTGCAGCCCCGGCTTATTCTTCGGGACAGCCTGGAATACCAAGTAATACTGATTGTCGAGGACTTTCTGCAGCCGGTCGAGGTATGGCTTGAAGCTGACGAGGTTCTGAGTGCCGAGTGAGAAATATTCTCCCCCAGTTTCCTCGGTAATCTTGGCCACGCCACCCTGACCCAGTTGTGCTTCCCAAGCATTCCTTCCTGCTCGACCGACACCGGTGGCGTAAATTCCGTGAACAATCACGCCATAGCGCTGTCCCGCCGTACTTGCGGTGTCAACATCCGGACTCATGCTTGTCATGCCGGTTGACAATGTAGGCATGGGATTGCGGGAGCTGCGTGCGTAACCGCCTGAGTAGCTGGATGGGTAACTGGAAGTTCTGTCGCCTCGTAGCCGGTCGATACCGTCACTGACCATAAGGACTTCGCGACGCACTTTCTGTTCAGGCCAGCCCTTGATTAAGCTAACGAGTGATAGGTACGGACTGTCCATAGCGGATAAATTACCGCGAGGCAAACGGAGCGCTTTGCCCGCCAGTGCGTGGTCGGCGGTAAAGTTCTGCGCGATTTGGATCGTAGCGTTGGACATATAGCCGACACCGATAGCCGTCGTTGGGGGCTGCGCATTAATGAAGTCGCGGAGGTCGTTAAGACTGTTTCCGATACTTGAGTCACACGTGTCGTCGATTAAGATGAAGAACTGAAGCGCGGCATTATCTCCCCGAGCAGGAATTATCGCGTTGATATTGAGCAGATTCTTTCCCTGTTTTACCTGCACATTTTCCGGGCGAAGGACTGGAACTTCCCCATTGTCGCGAACTGCCTCGTCCGTGATAACCATGTGGACTTGGACGGTGGAGGGAGAGCTTGCTTTCTCCTGCGAATGGACGCTGGCAGCCTTCAATCCCAGCGCAACCATTACAACAAGCCAAGCGCTTAGAAGCTTGTAACTATTCATGCTTCCTCCTCAAGTTGCCCCCGAAAATAATGTTCATCGGCCTCCATCACCAGTTGTCGTCGGTGGGATGCCAAGTCTTGTCCGGGTTGTAGCGCTCCATTGCAGCTGCGATTTTCGCGGTGTCAGGCCCGAGGTCTTTCTGATAGACGATTCCGCTATAGCTGACGATGAAAGTTTGGACCCCAGTCACCTTGTACTCAGCGGGCCAAGCCACTAGCGCAAATCCGCCGATCATCACGCCGTTAATTACGTAGTCGAGTTCTCCGTTCGGCGCCGCGGGGCCTTGCCCTTTCAGAACCTTGAAATAATAACCATGGAAGGGTTGGCCGCTGGTCGTGTATCCCTGTTCGATTGCTTTTGCAACCGTCTCGCTGACCGGTCCCGCCCAGGTTCCATCCGGATTTTTCCAAGCCAAGCCATCCTGCTTTCCGTCCGTACTGATCGTTCGCTGGGCGTACTGATTGATTCCTGAATCATCGTGGACCTCTGAGGCATATTGCTCTTGGGCTTCCACAAAGCCTCGGCACACCTGAATGGCGTCCAGTTCGTTGGCTCCTATGCGCTCGTAAACGATCTGATCGTGACCAGTCTTCGAATCGAAATACCATTTCGCGCCCTTCCTGACCAACGGAACCGGGAACGGCCACTCTTCCTCGCCTACCAGGATTGTGGCTTGGTTCGGGTTCTTCGGATCTACCACCACGGAATTCTTTTGTTGTGCCCGTTCTGCAAATGCGGCTGCCTGGTTTTTGTCTTGAACGGGATCGGCCGTGCTGACGAAGTCTTCGCCATCTGGACCGAACATTGCGTTCAGTGCTTGCGGGTCATAGTCTCCGGCCGCTTTGATTAGCGCCGCAGCCGCTTCTTGTGGTGTTGCAAATCCTGTCTGCGTGGTTTGCGGAGGTGCGCCCGCTCCTGATTTTGAAACTGATCGTGGCTGCGATTGCAAGCTGACGGAAGACAATGCAAATATGAGGGCGGCAAGAACAGTGACACGTATAACGATATTCTTTGATCTTGTGCTCATTGTTTTCTCCTTGTCCATTGGTCTGCTCACTTGTTCCGCCCGCCGCTTCTGCCGCCACCTCGGGAAGCTCCCATACTGGAAGCCCCTCGCTGATTGCTAGTGCGAGCTGCGTTGCCGCTCATCCCGCTTGATGCGCCACCGAATGCGCTCTTATTTGTGGCGGCCGGAGTATTGGGAACTTGCCGGTTGCCAACTCGGTCACCGCCGCCTGCATTGGTACCACCGCGGTTCGCGCCCATATTGCCAGCACCTCCGCCTGCCGGGCGTGTGGAAGCGTTTGCGCCTCCCCCACCGGGTCGTGTGGAAGCGTTTGCACCCCCGCCCGCCGGGCGTGTCGAGGCGTTTCCGCCACCTCCGCCGCGGTTCATTGTGCCGGGCTGTTGCCGGGCTTGGTTCTGCCGCGCATTTGCTTGTCGCGTTGCTGCGGAATCGCCGCGAGCTGTTCCGCCGTATTGAGTCGCGGTTGCTCGGTTCGAGTACGGAGTTCCACCACGATGTTGGGGATTGTGTTGCCAGTTGTTGCCGCCGCCAGCAGGTAGGGTGCTGGCCCGGTTTCCGTTCCTGTTAATGTTCGTGTTGTTGTAGTGTTTAACGTAATTGTTATTGATATTGATGTTGACGTTGCTGTGGCCCCACCCGCAGTTATAGCCCCAGCCTCCGCGGTAATAGGATCCCACCGCAAGCCCCACTCCAAACGCAATCGCAACACCAGCGGCGTAATAACTCGGCGGCGGATAGTAGATGGGAGGATATGGATACACGGGAGGTCCGTAAACCACCACGGGATTATAGGACGGCACATAGACGACCTGCGGATTGGCTTGCTGAATCACTACTACGGTCTTCGACTCCACCACTTTTGTTTCCACTTTCTGTTGCTCGGTGGATTTTAGGTTTCCTGCGTCCTGCGCCTTTTTGCGCATGCGCTGCACTGCGTCCATCACATCACTCTGCTGCGCAAGAAAGGCGTTTCCAAGATCGGTGGTCCACTTAATGCCATCGAACATTTGTTTCACCAGGTCCGGAAATGCAGACATGGCCTGCACGCTGGGATCCCAGTTCTCTTTTTCCACCGCATCGGTTAGTGCTTGCCCTTTCAAGTCCGGGTGTTTCACAAGCCACTGCTGGAGCTGGACGATTTCCAGAGGATAGGTCGACGCGGCCAGCACCTGGGCCAGAAGCGGGTCGGGGTAGAGCGCGACTGGCGCGACCAGCGAATCCAATTGGTCATTGGGAATCTTGGCATCTGCTTGATCTTGAGATGATGCGTCCTGCCGCGCATACACCCACGAGTCGCCTGGAGCAATAAGCAATGCGCAAAGAACAGCTACCAGAAATCGAACGAAGTTCGATCTTGAATTGGAATGCGCACCGGAGTTCGGCTCCGCGGCTCCGTATCCGGAATTTCTATCTGTATTCTTGATCGCACATGTCCGCATGGTCTAACTCCTCCACTTTAAATTGCCGGCATTCCATCTCATTCCGATTCGAGTCTCGCAGACCTTACACCGCACGGTTCCGGTTGAACGCCAATCCGTCCTCGCCGGGCCGGATGTTACTCGCCCTTTGATCAGTTCACCAGTTCAAATTCACCGGGCTTCCAAGTCTTGTCGAACCACGGCTGCAACGGGCCATATAGTCGGATAAGGACGCTCCAACCTTTGCCCGGAATCGTCTGCACCCAGTTCGATTCATGCCCCTGCGGCGCAACAGGGCCGAACCACACATCTACGGAAGTATCCGGGTTCACAACGATGCCCTTTTTCTGGCTACCAATACTCGGGAATTGTTGATCGGTCTGCAGCATGGATCGCGTCTGATTGTCATAGGCAACGAACGACCAAAAGTCTTTCGCTGGAATATTGGGTGGCAGATGAATCTTGTAGGTCTTGCCACCATCCAGCGGCTGGCCCTGGGAATCAGTAGCTGCAGCGGCGTATTGCGAACCAGCGCCGACCATTTCAATCGACATCGCCGGAGTGATACCGGTCGCATAATAGAGGAAGTGGACTCGCGCATCAAGGTCGCGTACGCCAGGCTGCGAGAGAAACTCGTAACTACCTCCGATAAAGCAGGTAAACTATGCGCTGTTGGGATAGTTAAACGTTCCCGGCTGGCGGGATTTGAAAACGATGGCCCGAGCCGTCGCATTGCCAACGGCGACCGCCTCCGTGAGAGTTCTCTTCATCCGTGCGTCCGGCGCGAACGGCTTACCCTTCTCGATTCCGATCGCCGCAAGCGTTCCCAGAATTTCCGGGCTGTATGCTTCGTTCGGTTCGTACTGGACAACATCGTTGATTTCTTCGTAGAAATGAAAGTTGTTGGCGTGAACGGTATTGAAGTCTTTTCCCGACACATTGATGAACCTCATCGGCGGCGGATTCGCTGCGTCGGATAACTGATACACCTTTGCGAACTTCTTGGAACTCTCAACCGCGGGCTTCGTGCTCCCGTTGTCCAGAAACCCTCGCCAAAAAACGATATTGCCGTAGGTACTGGAGCGCAGCACAAAATATCCGCTCGGAACGTCGCCCTTATAGCCCGGAGGCAGCAGCAGAAACTTGCCGCCTTTTCCCTTGTCCTGCCCGGCCCTGCCGAAATCCGCAACATACCGGAACCAGTGGTCGTCGATTACGCCGAGAACGTTTGGCGGCGTCTCGATTACGACGGGCCCTGACTTGGTGTCTATCCACATCATGTTGTAGACGCTCTCCGTGTTGGCCGTCAGAAATAGAGACTTCGAGTCCATCAGATCTTCCATGATGAGCACAGTCTGATTATTATTCGCGCCTTGGCTTACAAAACCCTGGTGGAGTGCTTCCGTCGATGCGCCGGGCATAGCGTTCAGAAACGCTTCAACTCCGCATAAAAAATCGAGGTTGTCATACACCTTCTGAACCGTCGCGTCGTCCGGGAAGCCGTCGAAAAACTTCAATGTGCCGAGACGCGTCTCTACGGAATCCGGTGTCAAGATGGCCGGAGGGATAGGC
>JBEKHG010000005.1:0-154431 GCA_050012395.1 Candidatus Acidiferrales bacterium | reverse complement strand
GACACTACCGGCATCGAGCCCGATCTCGCGCTGGTAAAACAAAAGCGGTTGGTGGGTGGGGGCGTAATCAAAATCGTGAACAACGCCGTTCCGCAGTCGCTGATGAATCTCGGTTATCCGCCGGAACAAGTGGCGCAAATCGTTGACTTCATTGACGCGAACGGCGCTATCGAAGGCGCACCCGGCCTGAAGCCGGAGCATCTCGCAGTGTTTGATTGCTCGCTGGCCACTCCCGGAGGCCGCTCCATTTCCTGGCGTGGACATCTGCAAATGATGGCGGCCGCTCAGCCCTTCCTTTCCGGTGCGATCAGCAAGACCATCAACATGCCGGAAGAGTCCACGGTAGAAGACATCATGGAAGCCTATATCGAGTCTTGGAAATTTGGACTCAAGGCTGTTCGAAAGGTTCGCAGCCATTGTCCGTCTCGGGCAAGAAGAAAGAAGAAAAGTCCGCCGGCGCAGCCGCATCGCCGGTCGCGGCCGTCGAAGCGCCACTGGCTAAAGTGGAAGTTCCGTCGCACGAGCAGCAGGAGCTTTTCGACCGCACCAAGCGCCGCAAGCTGCCCAACGAACGCAGCTCCATCACCCACAAGTTTTCCATCGGCGGCCACGAAGGCTATCTCACCGTCGGCAAGTATGACGACGGGACCGCGGGCGAAATCTTCATCAAGATGGCGAAGGAAGGATCCACGCTCTCGGGAATTATGGACGCCTTCGCGTTATCGGTTTCCGTCGCCCTGCAATATGGCGTTCCGCTGCGCGCCTTGGTCGATAAATTCGTGAATTCGCGCTTTGAACCCTCGGGCTATACCGGCAATCCCAGAATCCGCTACGCCAAATCGGTAGTGGATTACATCGGACGCTGGTTGGGCGGCAAATTCATCTCGTCCGATTATCTCGATGGTGAAGTTGGAGCGGGAGAAGAAACGGGCCCTGCGGCTGTTGCTATGCCCTCGGCCAAGACTCAAACTCCGGTCGCTGTGATGAAAGCTCCTGAACAAGAAGCTTCCACCAGGCCGCGAGCCGCCATCGACGACGCGCCATCTTGCTCCGAATGCGGCATGCTAATGACTCCAAACGGTAGCTGCTACAAATGCTCCAACTGCGGCAGCACATCCGGCTGCAGCTAAAATCCGTTAGCTATCGCTAGCCGCAAGCTGTAGCGCGAAAGAAAGGCGGATTACGATTCCACTTTATCGGCGCGGCAAAACCTGCAGGAAATAAAAAAGGGGGCTCCGTCGAGCCCCCTTTGCTCTACCCCTAGTTCCGGTCTCGGCGCGGCGAAACCGGCCCACCCCGGGATAAGAGACAGCCACCTTCCCAGTTGCACGCGGATTGCCAGGGCCCTTCGCCTTCAACCGATGTTCGTGCTGCTTGGCGGCACAAGACTTACGCGAGCTCGACCGTTTTCTGACACCGAGTTCGCGCGAACATCTCCGTTTTCTGAAAAGTTGCGCTGATTCCTCCTATGTACTTTGGAAGACCTTCAGCAATAGCCGGTTCGCTAGGATTGCGAAACCGCTGTACGACGAAAGCGTCTCCACATCCAACGCGCCGGCACAAACAGGATTAACGCCCACAAGACCAAGGCCGGCAAAGATTGAAGCGCCCAAACCCCAAATCCGATCACGCTTTCGACAACCGTTTTATAGCCTTGAATTGCGGCATTGCGCAGCCGGGTGCTTGTGGAAGACGGCGCGCCCTGTAAACTTGCCTTGTATTCTTCCTGCACCGACAGTTGCACAGTAGCGAAGTCAACACGCGTTTGCAGCGCCCGCTGGTCGGCCTCCATCTGTTCGATCTCGCCGCGCACTCGCGCGATTTCTTGTTCTGCTTCGAGAATGTCCTTCACTTTTCCGGTATGCTCGCGAAGGACATCCAACAATCGCTGCTCGGTGGCCCGCGCATTCTTCAACCGCGCCGCCCGATCTACGAATTCTTTAGTCACTTCGTCGCCGGACTGAGTTTCCTGGTCCACACGTCCCAATTGCTTCAGCTCCGTAACGGCCTCTTCGAGCTGCGCCGAAGGAATCTGTAACGTAGCCGACAAGGTACGCGCAGAGTCTTGCGGCGACGCCGTATTCAGGCTGGCGATGTATCCATTGTGACGTTGCGCGATGGCCTTCACCGTGGCTTCCACGGGACCGAAATCCTTTACGGTCAATGAAACCGACGCGGTTCGGGCGATCATAGGCTGGGTCCGCTGAGCGGCGATGAACGCCTGAGCATTAGTCTCCAAACTCTCGCTAATTTGAGCCCGTTCTCTGTATGACTCGGCCATTTGAGATGCGTTCGGAGAAGGCTCTGGCGATGGGGCCATCGATTGTTTGGACTCGGTTGCGGTCATGTACCCTACAGTTCGAGCGTTTTCCCGCATTAACAGATTCGGGCGCCCGACAACGAGCAGCAACACAGCAACTGCCACGGCACCTCCAACTCCCAACACCCAGCGTCCTCTTAGAGGCGCGAAGTTCCAATCGAGCCACGCAGTAATTCCCTTCAGCTTATTTTCTTTTGCCAACGCAGGAGCCGACCTCGCTGTTTTCAGGCCTTCAGTCAAGCTGGCAGGCGCTGGTTCCACACTCCAATTCGTCAAATGAGCCGAGACTCCGCGCATCTGCTCAACCAACTTCGCGCACTCTGCGCATTCCCGCAGATGTGCCGCGACTCCCGCCGCGCGGTCTGCCGAAAGTTCGCCATCGAGATACGCCATTACCTCTTCTTGCTCGTAAGGATGAGTGGCTGAATTCATTTCCGCCCTCCAAGACTCCCCGGGGTAACCGTCAGAATGTCGCGCAAGGCCATGCGCGCGCGAAACAGACGCGACCTGACTGTGTTCACTGGCACGTACAACATTTTCGCGATTTCTTCGTAGCTCAATTCTTCAAATTCGCGCAGCATCAAAACTTCTCGTTCGCCGTTTTCTAATCGCTCCACTGCTTGTCGCACACAAAGCGCATCTTCGTGGTTTGTTCCGGCGGGGGCTGCCGTTTCGTCGGGTGCGACACTCGTGGATTTTGGATCGTTAGCTGACTTGCGCCTGTGCGCGGCAAGAATATTGAAGGCGATGCCGAACAAATAAGCGCGAAAGGTCGCTCGCGGCTCGTACCGTTGCGCTCCTCTTAGCACAGCGAGAAACGTCTCCTGTGCCAGTTCCTCGGCTTGCGCGGCATCGTTCATGCGGCGGCGGAAAAAAGCCCAAACGCGCTCGCGGTAACGCAGGAAAAGCTCGGTGAAGGCGGGTTCCGAACCTTGTTTTAATTCCAGGATCAGTTGCTCATCACTGGTCATCATTCGTCACGAGCGGGAATTGCTACGCCCGGGCCTCGCGTCCTCTTAGAACTAGCTGCTTCTATATCCGTAATGTCTAAGGAACGCAAAAAGTTCCCAGAGTTGCGGCTTTCTTTCGGAAGGAAGGTACAGATGTAATAACGCGGGACTTAGGCTCCAATAGCTGAGTGCAAAGCTGATGCCAAAGAATCGGACCAGTGGCGCACATCCTCGTTGCGCTCCGCTTCAACCATTACGCGCGCAAGAGGCTCGGTGCCAGAATAACGCAGTACCACGCGTCCGGAATTGCCAAGCGCCTTCTCCGCTTCGCGAAGAACCTTGGAGACTTCGGACAAGGTATCCAGCGCCGGCTTCGAACGCACACGCACGTTCACAATTTTTTGCGGGAAAATCTTCAGATCGGAAACCAGCGAATCGAGCGGCCCGGCAATAGAAATAATCGAAGCGATTTTCAACGCCGTAAGCATTCCGTCGCCCGTTGTGGCGTCATCCAGAAACAATATGTGGCCGGACTGTTCGCCGCCGAAATTCGCGCCAATCCGCCGCATCTCTTCCAGCACGTAACGGTCTCCCACGGCCGTGCGTGCAAGCTTTAGCCCCGAGCTTTCCAGGGCGCGTTCCAGACCAAGGTTCGCCATAGTAGTACCTACTACCACACCGCCTTTCAGTTTTCCTGCCGACTTCAGGTAGCGCGCCACCACCAGCAAAACTCCGTCACCATCCACCAACTTTCCTGCCGCGCCGGAAAAAAGCGCGCGATCAGCGTCTCCATCGAACGCCACTCCCAGCGCCGCACCGGATTCCACTACGCGCTTTTGCATGCCTTCCGGATACAACGATCCGCAGTTTGCGTTTATATTTTTGCCGTCCGGAACATTGTTTATCGCGATTACTTCTGCGCCAAGAGAACGAAACAAACGAGGCGCCAGATTGCTCGCTGCGCCGTTCGCGCAGTCCAACACAATCCTCATCCCGGCTAATCTCGCACCAGGAAAAATCGCTGAGGCCAATCCCGCCAAGTAGTCGTCGTCTATTTTCTCGTTGTCGTGAAGATGCAACGCTTTTTCACTGGATACTTCATCCCGGGATGCGAGCACAAATTTCTCGAGCTCAGTCTCGATCGAATCCGGGAATTTCATTCCGGTGGACGAAATTAACTTCACTCCATTATCGTGGTAGGGATTGTGTGAGGCCGAAATCACCACGCCCGCCGCAAAGCCTTCCCGGTTCACTAGCCAGGCGACCCCCGGCGTTGTGAGAACACCGGCGGAAACTGGCTTGGCGCCGCCGGCAGCCAATCCACACGCAATTCGTTCGGCAATGTGCGGACCTGACTCGCGCGTGTCGCGTCCGATCAACACGCTGGGCTTTTCGCCCCGTGAGCCTCCTCCCAGGCGCAAATAATTTCCCAGCGCCAGCCCAACGCGATCGAGCGTAGCGTCGTCCAGTGGGTATTCGCCGGGAATGCCCCGGATGCCGTCAGTCCCGAAAAGTTCTTTAGCCATTTGCCCCTATTCTCATCCCGCAGCAAAACGGGAAACAATTCTATCACCTCACCTCATAGGTCCCGCGCGCCGCTTGGGCCAACCCGTTTCCTACTGCCTATTTCTTTGAAAGACACTTTACGGGTGCACGCGCAGACACATCCCCGTTCCCGGCGGCGCAGCCTGTGTTATCGTTACGGACATGCCACTGGAAGACACCAAAATAATTGCTGACAATTCGACGCCTGCCAAGATTATCGCGGCCGGAATTGTGATCGCTTTCTGCTACTGGGCGTCGTCCGTCCTCGTCACTGTCCTGGTGGCGGTATTGCTCGCCTACTTTCTGGACCCAGTGGTCACTTTCATGGAAAATTGGCATATTCCCCGCGCGCTGGGATCGCTCCTCGTCGTTCTCTTCACTATTGCCGTTTTGCTGTTTGTAGCATGGTCCCTGGTCGAACGCTTTGACCAGTTCAGCAGGGACTGGCCCACCTATCGCGCCCCTCTGCATGCAGTCGCCAACGCCGTCGAACAAAAAATGAACTCGGTAGAGGAGCACGTCTCGGAAATTGGCTCTTCAGACCAGGCTGGCGAACAAGCCGAACATCGCATCGTAGCCGTTGCGGAATCACATCCCGTACGCGGGGCTTTGCTCTCGCGGCTAAGTTCTCTATACGAAGTAGTGCTTGGCGCGACCTTTATACCGTTCTTGTTGTTTTTTATGCTCGCGGCAAAACGCCAGGTATGGCACGCCACCATGCAGTTATTCCCAACCACCGAACGCACCTTGGTGAAAGAGACTCTAACCGACATTTCGCTCGTCCTCCGCAGCTACGTAGTCGGGACGGCAATGGTGGGGGTTATTCTAGTTGTCTTGAGCTGGCTTTTTTTCTTGTTGATTGGGCTTGAGTTTCCGTTCCTCACTGCCCTAATTTCCGGTACCTGCAACCTGATTCCGTATCTTGGCGTTGTCCTGTCCTGGATGCCTCCTTTGT
This sequence comes from Candidatus Acidiferrales bacterium, assembly GCA_050012395.1. Taxonomy (GTDB): domain Bacteria; phylum Acidobacteriota; class Terriglobia; order Acidiferrales; family UBA7541; genus Palsa-295. The sequence goes on along the minus strand of JBEKHG010000005.1, from coordinate 148,661 downwards.
TGATTGGCCTGAAACAATTTCACACGGTTACTCCATTTATCGGAATTTTTGCCGTGCTCACTTTCTTGCACCTTGTTGCCGCGAATTTGTTGGTCCCAGCGCTTGTTGGCTCCATGGTGCGGCTCAACGCACTGGCGCTGACCGTGTCTCTTCTGTTCTGGGGATTTCTGTGGGGCGCAATGGGCTTGATTCTCGCGATTCCCATCACGGCGGTGATCAAGGTCGTCTGCGACCATAAAGAAAGTTGGCAGCCCGTCGGCCGCTGGCTCAGCGCTTAATCTTTCGCTCCATCCTTATCGCGATTCTTCCTTTGCATCTATTCCGTGCATCGACGCAACCGCCTCTCTGACCCCATTGATTTCGCCTAACTTTTGAAACATACGGATCGCGGCAATCCCAGCTGCCCCAGCACGAATACAACTCTCCGCATTTTCGGCGTTCACCCCTCCGATCGCGATCACCTCGACGCTTGGCACGGCTAGACAAACTTCGGCAAGTTTTTGAATGCCCTGCGGATCACCGAATTCCTTCTTCGAGGGAGTTTCGAAAATCGGCCCGACAAAAATATAGTCAACTTTGGCCTTTTCGGCGTTATGAGCCTCTTCCAGGCTGTGGCAAGAAACTCCAATTGCAAAATCAGCCGGAGCATTCCCTGCGCGGCACCAGCGCACTACATCACCGGCCACTACAGATGCCTGCCCGAGGTGTACTCCGTGAGCGCCCGCCGCCAGCGCTACATCCAGCCGGTCGTTTACGATTATCCGCGCAGATGTACTCCTTCCGTCGCGAGCATCAGTCGTTTGTGCCGCTTGGCGCGCGAGGTCCAGCAACGCTCGAGCTGGTAAATCCTTCTCCCGAATCTGAATCCAATCCACACCCGCATTCAGGACCGCGCGAATGTTTTCCAATACTTTCGCGGCTTTGGCTTCGACGGCCGCCGGAATCAGCGAATTCCGATCGGTTACATAACAAACGATGTTCTTCCTAGCTGCGGCTTTCAACGATCGTAGTCCGGCGGCGAAATGCCTCGAGCACATACACCACATTCATTACGCCCAATCCCGAGATAGCGCCGCGTAGAAAGGAGTTTTTTACAAAGAAGGCCAGGTCCGGATAGCGGTAGAGAAAGTAATTCATCTCCCACAACTCGGACCATGGAATTAAAATAAGCGCCAATCCCACCTCGAGCCACAATAGTAGAAACACAACGCGCAGAATCCGGTTCATCATCAGGCTAAGGATTATCGAAGATTAACCTCGCAGTCGCAAGCTTACTCTGCTCCCCCGCCTGCGGCCAGGAAGGCCGGCAAGTGCGTTACTGCGAACCGGCCCCGCCACCATGAAAAACATTTTCATATTGCCGCTAATCCCCAACTTGGGCGTAGAATGATCCCGTTCGCAGTACAAAATCCTGCTTCTTATCACAGTACGCTTTTCCGCGAATTTCGCTCCACCCAAACTCCACTCAGGCAAAGGAGAGCATTGCATGGCGACTATCACTACTAAGGACGGCACAGAAATTTTCTACAAGGATTGGGGCAAAGGCCAGCCAATCGTCTTCAGCCACGGCTGGCCACTAACCGCGGACGATTGGGACGGCCAAATGTTGTTCTTCGGCCAGAAGGGGTTTCGTGTAATTGCGCACGACCGCCGCGGGCACGGCCGCTCCGGCCAAACTTGGCACGGAAATGATATGGACACTTATGCGGACGATCTGGCCGGCCTATTCGAACACCTCGATCTCAACGACGCGATTATGGTCGGGCACTCGACTGGCGGCGGCGAAGTCGCGCGTTACCTCGGCCGTCACGGTTCCAAGCGTGTCTCGAAAGGTGTCCTCATCAGTTCGGTACCACCGCTAATGTTGAAGACTGACAAAAATCCGGAAGGCGCACCTATTTCTGTTTTCGACGATCTCCGTGCACAACTCGCGGCCAACCGGCCGCAGTTTTATTGGGACATCACCATGCCGTTTTACGGTTATAACCGTCCGGGCGCCAAAATCTCGGAAGGCATTCGCAAACATTGGTGGATGCAGGGAATGTTGGGAGGCGTTAAGGCTGGCTACGACTGCATCAAGGCCTTCTCGGAAACAGACTTCACGGAAGACCTGAAGAAAATCGAAATCCCCATGTTAGTGCTCCACGGGGAGGATGATCAGATTGTGCCAATCGCTGCTGCAGCGCCCAAGTCCGCAAAATTACTGAAACATTCAACCTTGAAAATCTACAAGGGCTTTCCGCACGGAATGCCCACAACCAACGCAGATCAAATCAACGCGGACCTTCTCGCATTTTTCAAAGGCGCTGCCATACCAGCCTCAGCGTAACTTTCGGAGGGCCCGGTCTTTCACTCTGCGCTAAAGATCGGGTCTCCGTTTCCCTCCTGTTGGTTGCTCTGTTTGCGAACAGTTACCTTTGGCGTGAAGCCATAAGAAAGCCCGACCGAAGATGTTCCATAATCGGCTTCGGTTCCGCGCTTGGAACTGATTTGAATCCGGAAGTGGAACTGTGCTTCCCGTCCAAACTTGTCGAAGTTTTCTCCGCCTTTGGAATCAAGGTCTTAGCCTCGCGCGGACCTTAATTCCTAGCTCAAGATCCTGACTGACCTTTGGCCAGCGCTTTGCATAAATTTATCTTTATTGCGCGAGCGAAAATCAGAAGTTGGTTTTCGCCTAATTGTGCGACGTGTCTAATGAGTACCTAAATTGTGCAGTACTGAACAGAAAACTATTTGTTGAACTTCTACGATTCATATCCCTGCGTTCCTAAAGCGGGAGGTTTTTCGCTCGCGTTGCTGATTCATCCTGGCGCTTCGCGCGGTATCGATTCGGTCGCCAGCCAACGCCATTCAACGACAAGACATAAAAGAGGAGATTCTGATGCGTAGCGTAACGGTTCGTACAATTTCGATAGTGGCGTTTCTATTGCTAGGCTTTGCTACTGGGTGCGGCCGAGAACAAACAAAGATTTCTGTACCCTTGGTAGTTTCCACCGTGCCCGCTAATGGAGCGACATCCGTACCGGTCGCTCAGATCATCAGCGCGACTTTCAATCAGGCGATGAATGCTGCGACCATCGATTCATCGACCTTCCTGGTAACCGCACCGGGCGGCGTTTCGGTCAATGGCACAGTCACTTACTCCGGCTCAACAGCGACATTTACGCCATTGGCGCTTCTATCTCCGAGCACGTTGTATACGGCAACTATCACGACCGGGGCCCAAACTCCTGCGGGATTCGGCTTGGCAAGCAATTATATGTGGACCTTCACCACCGGAACTATCCCCTCAGTAACTTCCACCGATCCAACGAACGGCGAAACTAATGTGCCCATAAACCAAAAGATCATCGCAACCTTCAGCGAAGCCATGAACCCCGCAACAATCACGGCTGCCGGAACGTTCACACTAGTAGTGACGGCAGGCGGAGCCACCGTTCCGGGAAGTGTTTCCTACGTGGCCGCAAGCAATACTGCAACCTTTGCGCCCACAACGAACTTGCTGCCCAGCACTCAATACACCGCCAAAATCACAACGGCGGCTCAAAGCGCAGCAGCATCCAACAGCCTTGCCGCTGATTATACGTGGAGCTTTACAACGGGCCTGACGGCTGACACGACAGCACCCACCGTGATTTCTACCATCCCTGCTTCAGGGGCGATAGCTGTTCCGACCAATCAAATTGTAAGCGTGACGTTCAGCGAGGTGATGGATTCAGCAACAATCACGGCGACTGGAACATTCACGTTAGCTGTAGCCGGAGTAGGCGGCGCCACCGTCAACGGTACCGTCGGCTACGCTGGAACAACAGCAACCTTTACGCCGTCAAGCGCATTAACACCCAGCACACAGTACACCGCCACGATTTCAACCGCAGCGGAGGATCTTTCCGGAAACGCGCTGGCGGCCAATTATGTGTGGAGTTTTACAACCGGCACGGGGCCGGACACTACTTCACCGACGATCACTCTTACCAGTCCCGCCAGTGGAGCAATGGCTGTTCCGTTGAACGCTGCGGTCAGCGCCACGTTCAGCAAGCCGATGAATCCGCTAACAATCACGGCGCCAGGCACTTTCACTTTAGCGGTGGCTGGAGTTGGCGGAGCTACCGTTGTTGGAAACGTGACCTACGATTCCGTCAGTCAAATCGCAACCTTCGCACCGTTGGCGAACCTCACAGCGAGCACTCAATACACCGCCACGATTTCAACCGCCGCGACAGACCTCTCTGGAAATCCGCTTGTGGCCGGAACAGTACCAAACCCGTGGACCTTCACGACCGCCACTGCCATGGGCGCGACCGGCGCGAATCTCGGAACAGCCGGGACGTTTGGGTCTATCGGCGGCGCCGCAGGTATCACCAACCAGGGAATCGAAACCGTAATTAACGGAGACATCGGTACAACCGGCGCTTCCACCGTGGTGACAGGATTCCATGATGCTGGGCCGGGGTGCACATACACAGAAACGCCGCTCAATATAGGAATGGTCAACGGCAACATATACACAGCTCCGCCGCCCCCTGACGGCGCGTGTTCTGAAGGCAACGCCACCACGTTCGCGATCGCAACTCAGGCGCTAAGCGACGCGAATGCTGCCTTCATCAATCTCTCACCCGCCTCGCGTCCCGGAGGTACGGATCCAGGTGCAGGCCAACTCGGCGGCCTCACCTTGACACCTGGCACATACAAGGCCGCTGGTGGTTCGTTCATGATCACCGGAGCGGATCTCACTTTGGATGGTCAGGGCGACATGAACGCGGTCTGGGTATTCCAGATGGCCAGCTCACTTCTAGTGGGTGATCCCGGAACACCTCGTAACGTCATTCTGATTAACGGGGCACAGGCCAAGAACGTGTATTGGCAGGTCGGCAGCTCGGCAACTATTAACGCAGCAGGCGGCGGCACCATGGTGGGCACCATCATCGCATCCGCTGGAGTCACATTCTCCACCGCCGGCAACGTAACGATCACAACTCTCAACGGCCGAGCGTTGGGACTCAATGCTTCGGTAACCATGGTCAACACTGTAATCAACGTACCCGCACCGTAAAGACGGCGCTTAAAACGAAACGAGGCGGTCCTGCCAGATGGCGACAAGACCGGCCTGTAGGGATGTAGCCGCGATTTAGGAGGCACCAATGAGATCAGCAGCGAGATTTATCGTCGGAATCGCGGGTACTCTTTTGATAGTGCCAGCTCTGTTTGCGGACGACACGGCAAAACCAAAAACAAATCTCCAGAAAGATGAGCCGGCTGCTTCCGTTGCGTCAACTGCGACCTCTGAGGCCACAGACAACTCCGGCACGCTGCCGATACCCTTCTCCACAACCGCGCAATCGGATTGGGAGCCCAATCGACAGGGGGGATGCGCACGTCGAACGAATCGGAAAGCTCCTACCCCAAAGTTGAATGGTTCCTCGGCTATTCCTTCTGGCGAGCGATGCCTACATCATCCAGCAATCGCATGGGCTATCTACATGGTGGAAGCACTTCCGTAGCGTACAACTTCAATCGCTATCTGGGGCTTGTCGCGGATTTCGGCGGTTTTGACAACAGCAAACTTACTCTCCTGGGACCCGCCGGAAGCGAAACTGTGAATTCTGCTGGGAGCGTCTACACCTATGTTTTCGGACCGCGCCTCTCTTACCGAAAATACGAAAGGATCACTCCATTTGCGCAAGCCCTCTTTGGAGGGGTACATGCTAGTTCGGTCAGGATTTCCGGATGCACGGGAAGCCCCAGTTGCACACCGCTGGGTTCCGACGATTCCTTCGCCACCATGTTAGGCGCAGGTTTCGATTTAAAGATTACTCGACACGTTTCTTGGCGAGTTTTTCAGGGCGAATTTCTGTTAACCCATTTCAGAGACCCTTTCTCGACCGACGAGAACGACCGCGGATGGCAGAAGAACGTTCGGCTTTCTACAGGAATCGTCTTCCGGTTCGGTGGGAACCCGCCTCCTCCGCCGGCTGCTCCGATGTCGGCCGCGTGTTCGGCAGATAAGGAATTCGTTTACGCGGGATCTGGTGATTTTGTGGTCGTAAGTGCGGATACCAGAAATTCGGATAACAATTCGTTGAATTATTCCTGGTCGGCTAGTGAAGGCTCTGTGGATGGAACCGGCTCGCAAGCCCGCTGGAATTCGTCTGGCCGTCGCCCTGGCACCTATATCGTTAGAGTCCGCGTTGAAAACGCCCGAAATGGCTCCGCAGACTGCTCAGTGAGCATCCGAGTGGAACCACGGCCAAATCGCCCGCCGGTGATCAGTTGCTCCGCGGATCGGGCAGCCGTGACGGTCGGCGAGACGGTCGCGATCAATGCCACCGCCAGTGATCCTGACAATGATCCGTTGTCGTTCTCTTGGAATTCTAGCAGCGGCCGACTCGAAGGCTCCGGACCTTCAGTCAGATTTCATACCGCATCGTTGTCACCGGGACCGTATTCGATAACAGGCCACGTAGACGATGGTCGCGGTGGAACGGCCGAATGCACGGTAAATGTGGAAGTTCAGCAGCCTGCAGAGGTCAAGGAACTTGAAACCAGGCTCGCCCTTCACAGTATATATTTCCCCACGGCCCGGCCAACGGTAGCAAATCCCAGCGGCGGTTTGGTCGAGAGCCAGCAGGAAGTCTTGGTGTCCCTGGCAAAAGACTTCAACCGGTACCTGACATTCAAACCTGACGCTCATTTAATCCTTGAGGGACACGCGGATCGTCGCGGCTCGGTTGACTATAACAAGGAGCTCACCGAACGCCGTGTGGAACGCGCCAAGAGCTTTCTTGTAGAAAATGGTGTTCCGGCCGCGAACATCGAGACTCGAGCTCTCGGCAAGGAAGAAAACTTGGACGCCGAACAAGTGAAACAGCTTGTGGATCAGAACCCTGACTTAAGCGACGAGGAACGGCAGAGAATCGATAGCAATCTGCAGGTAATCGTTCTGGCCAACAACCGGCGTGTGGACATATCACTCAACACCACGGGTCAGCAGTCAGTGCGCCAATACCCGTTCAATGCGAAAGACTCGCTGACTTTATTAAGCCCGACCGGCACGGGGGGTGGCGATCATAAGAAATCGTCATCCAAGAAACAGGCCACCAAGCCATAGCCAGCTCGATCTTATTCGAACGGGCCGAGCACTGAGGCGTATACCGGATTTCTGCGTTAGACTCTGGATACGATATGGCTCTCGCACCGCTGTGGAAATGTAAAAAGTGCGAAAGGTCTTTTGCGAACCGCAACCAGTCACATTCATGTTCTCGTTACACCTTGCGTGAGCATCTTGCGGAGAAAAGCCCTGTAGCGATTGCTCTATTCCGGCACTTCGCGGAGCTCGTGAAGCGCTGCGGACCGGTGCGCATTGTTCCCGAAAAAACGCGTATCGCCTTTCAGGCCCGAATGAGTTTCGCGGCGGTAAGCTTGCGGCGGGATCGAATCGTTGGCCACGTCGTACTGGCCCGACGCCTGCAACATCCTCGTTTTACGAAGATCGACTCCATCTCTCCTCGTAATCACGTCCATTCCTTCCGGTTTGATTCGGATCCAGAGTTGGATCACGAAGTTGTCGCATGGCTTCGAGAAGCTTACCAAGTCGGCCGGCAACTTCACCTATCGAAGCGAGGGAACAAAATGTGAGTAAGGCGAGGCGGAACTACCGTCTTTGCAGCGTGGAAATGCGGTCAGCGACATCGCGATATTCAATGTTGGTGGCATAAACCTGGCGGAAGCAATCGAGCGCCGCGGATGAGTCTCCAGCGGCATCGAGCGCCAACCCAAGATCGTAACGCAGAGCAAGGACTGTCTCGTCCTCGAGTCCCGGTACTTCCAGCGCGCGGCGATACCACAGTGCGGCGATGTTCGGTTCGCCTTTGTCCATGAACGACAATCCCAGCATCGTCGAGCAATTCATGGTGTAACGGAACGGCTTGCCTTTCTGTACTGCTTTCGCCACTTTCTGGAATTCTCCAATAGCTTCATCCAGCAGGCCCATTTCGCGGTACGCAATTCCCAGGTTGTAGTGAGTCTCCAGGTCTTCGTCCTCTTCACCCAATTCGCCAAGCTCGCTGCGGAATTCCTGGAAAACTTCCGCTAGCTCGTTCAGACTTTCCTCGGTTATCTCGGGAGGCGCGCCGGAAACTGTGCTCGAAGATTTTCCGGCAGCGCTCTTGGAATTTCCGTTTTCGGTTCTTGCAGCCGCAGGTGCCGAGCTCGCTACCGCGTACGGCAACGGTTCCTTATCATCCTGTGGAATCGACGCCAGAACACTGTCCTCACTCGGCGCTTCCAGGTCTTCCACTTCGGCGGCGAGCTCGCTCAGGAAATCTTCCGTGGTAGCCGGTCCTTGTTGCTTTTCAACTACGGCGGATTCCCCCGCCAGTTCGAGCTCAAATTCTCCAGTTGTTGCCCCGGCTGGCTCTTCTGGCAGCAATTCGAATGCGGGCTCTTCGACGAGTTCCACTACTGGCGTCTCGCCAACCTCTTCCGTGCTTTCTTGAATCTCGAACACATCCGGCTGCACGCCTACTTCGCCGCTGGATGCCCGCACTTCCTCCGGTTCCGGAGCAATTTCGAGCGCCAGCGGGGCCTCATGCTCTAGTTCAATTGGCGATGGCTCGACGCTCGGCGTAGCGTCGGAATCATCCAACACAAATGCCGGCTCGGACTCGGGTTCGGCGGTGACCCCAGAAGTCGGTTCAGCTTCAAGCTCGAGTATCGGTTCGACCGTAGCCTCCATTTCAGGCTCAATCGCGGTTTCGCTCGGCGCTTCCGCTACGAGCGGGACTTCTTCCGCGACACTCTTCTCCGCGTCCGCTACATCCTGCGAAATAGCCTCCCATTCATCGGACAGATCCAGCTCTTCTCCCGCCGTTACAGGCTCCGGTTCGGCGGTAGCCGGTACCGATGATTCGAGAGCTATTTCCGGTTCTTCGACAGGTACAGGCGCAACCGTGAATTCTTCAACAACTGGCGCTGAAACAACCGGGACCGGAGGCGCGGTCGCGAGGGGAATTCCGAATTCCGCAGCAATATCCTCCGCGCTCAACTCACGATTTTCATCAACCGGTACAGCGCCTTCCGACGCAGCTTCTACGGTGGGCGGCACAGCCGCAACTTCCGGCGCGGCAAGCGTGTCTGCCGCAGCAACCGGCCCTTCAGCGCCTCCTGTCTTCTGGAACCTTTGGCGCAATTCTGCAAAACGGTCCGCGTTCACCTGGTCATTGCGATCCCGGTGTATTTGTTCAAGCTGTCCGGCTAATTCAGCCGTACGCTGTTCGTTGCCGGCGCCCAGATAAAGATCCAGCAACCTTTCCAGCGTAGGAGTATGTCGCGGCGCGCGTTGCAGTACATTTTCAAGCAGGTGCGTGGCCTTCTGTGTCAAGCCGTAGCTAGAGAAGAGATCTACGTCCGTCAGCGCCTGCGCCACGTATCGCTGCGTTTCTTCATCCAGAGCCTCTTCAGCCACTGGCGCCGCTGTAACGGCCGCTTGCGGAACGCGTCGAGCGTCTTTTTCTTCTTGAGTTTCGGGCGGGGCGGCTTCGGCAGCAGGCATAGGAGCTCCGCCGGTGCGTGCTCTTAGCGCGTTTAGCCGCTCAACGATACGTTCGTCATCTTTATTTCGATCCACCAGCTCTTGCAGCAACTCCTCAGCGCGCGGAAAATTTCCAGCGGCAGCATATGCGTCCGAGAGCTGGCCCAGCGTGGCGTTTAAACGGAACGGATCGCTCGTGGTTCGGCAAAAATCCGCAAGCATCTCTAGAGGCTCGGTTTCACCTGCCAGCCGCTCGCTTGCCGCGGTTAACAATTTCAGAAACTTGTCCTGCTCGCCCGCTTCGATCATCGGAGCGCGCAACTCCTGAATCAACCGCAGGGCAGCTTTCGGTTGCTCGCTGTCGATCACCTTCTCAGCCGCTTTATAAAGGAACCCGTAATGCGCGTGGCCCACTGCAAGCATGCTGCGGCCGCGTTCCACGGCTTTATCGGTCTGGCCGGCGCGCAGTTCGTAATCCACGAGCATAGTCGTCACGTCGCCACCCGCGTTCGCCTCCGGGTGTGCTTCCAGAATTGGAACAGCCTCTGCCGTTTTATTATTCGCGTTCAGCGCTTTCGCTTTCAGCAATAAGGCCGCGGCATTTGACGGGTCCGCTTCCAGGCAGCGCTCGATCAGTTTTTCGGCTTCTTCCTTTTCGCCCCGCTCGAAAAGCCTTTGCGCGTACGCCAGATATGTTTGGGCCGCCTCTTTCTTTTGGCCCATCAAGTTGTAAAGCTCGGCGAGCCGCATTTGCACCCGCAGATTTTCCGGCTCAACTTCCAGCAGGCGGTGCAATACCTCTACAGCTTTCTGCGCTCGATTAGCTTTCAGATGGGATTCAGCGATTTGCAGGAAAAGGGGTCTGGCTTCGCTCAGTATTCCCTGTTGCACGTAAAGGTCAGCCAAACGCTCGAGCGGTGGAAGCTCGCTGGGAGCCAGCTTGGCAATTTTCTTGTAAATCGCGATGGCTTTGCTGTTGAATCCGTCGTTCAGGTAAACCTGCGCCAGCCGTTCAAAATACTCGATGGCATGTGCCAGGTCCGCTTGGCGGGCGTAGAGGTCCCCTACCGTCATCAGCGTGGCTTGATCTTTGGGGTCGTGCCGCAGAATCTGCTGATATTCCGCGATCGCCTGCGCGACCTTGCCCTGGTTCAGAAATTTCAGCGCGTTTTCCAGCGCTTTGTTTTTGTTGAAGGCCATGGGTTGATTTCGCTGCTCCGCCTTCCCCTACGGCGGGACGTACTTAGGCCACTATGGCGGCTCAGTTGAGAAGGTTAGCACGCACGAAAAACAAGGGGCAATGAACCGGATGGCGAAGGTGCCAAAGGCGACAACAGTGCCTTTTACGCGCCGAGGCTCGCATTACGGCCCCTGGGGAAGAGTCTGGGGGTATTCGATAGCCACCGCCCGGCTTATTTCTTCTTAGGTATCGGCGTCTCCCGAGCTCGGCGAAATAATGCGAAACAGGATTGCAAGTCCTAGACCCTGAGGTTACGCTTACCTCCCGGCAAGGTACGTCATTCAAGAAAGGGGTGTGTATGGCTATTGGGCATCGCGCCGTCTACCGACGGCTACTACTTTTCCTTGTAATGCTTCGTTTTGTTTGTCCCCGGCCCGCGTTCTCTCAAACACCCACCTCCGGCCTCGACGCCGTCGAGGAAGCAAAGATCGCGAAATTGCTGGCAGATAGTGGCGTGCCGAGCGTTTCAATCGCCGTGGTCGACCACGGACAACTCGCCTATGCCAAAGCGTTCGGCAAAGCTTCTCTTGACCCCGATCGCACTGCCGATGCGCACACGCGCTACGCCGTCGGTTCCGTCAGCAAGCAATTCACGGCCGCCGCCATCCTTCTAATCGCCGAGCAAGGGAAACTTTCTCTGGATGACAAAGTTTCAAAATATTTCCCCGATCTAACCCGCGCCAATGAAATAACCATTCGCGAACTTCTCTCGCACACCTCCGGCTACGAAGATTATGCGCCGCAGGACTACATGATTCCGGAATGGATAAAACCCACCACTCCCGAGGCGGTCCTGGATCAATGGGCAAAAAAGCCTTTGGATTTCGATCCCGGTACACGCTGGCAATACAGCAACACAAATTACGTTCTCGCCGGACGCATTTTCGAAAAAGCATCCGGCCGGCGGCTAATGCCATTTCTAAAGGAAAAGTTTTTCGACCCTCTCGGCATGACCACAGCCGGGGATTGCAGCGTGGACAAGACTCCCGAAGACGCCGTGGCCTACACGCGCTACGCTCTCGGTCCCGCCCGTCCGGCCTTGCGCGAGGGGGCAGGTTGGTACTTTGCTGCAGGCGAACTCTGCATGACGCCATCCGATCTCGCCACGTGGGATTCAGCCTTCCTCCACAAGCGAATTCTCTCCGCCCAGTCCTATGCTGAATTCACCAAAGAAGTTCTGTTAAAAGACGGCAATTACACTCATTACGCTCTCGGTCTTCAGCTTGCGCAGCACGAGAATATTCCCGTCATCTACCACGGCGGCGAAGTTTCCGGATTCCTTACTCTCAATCAGGTGTTTCCAACCCGAGATGCGGCCGTAATAGTATGTTCCAACGAAGACAGCATTGGGCTTATAACTCCTGTAGCCAATGAACTCGCTAACTGGGTTCTAAAGCTCGAGAACACCAATTCGGACCGACCAGGTTCAGCAGAAGAATTGCAGCAAGTTCGCAGTATCTTGGAAGGACTCCAGAAGGGACAAGTAGATCGCGCCCTGTTTACCAGCGATATGATTTTTTATTTAACCCCTACTGCTGTTCACGACATCCAGTCTTCGCTTTCGCCCCTCGGTTCTTTGAAATCCGTCACTCGCACGCGCGAAAGGTTTCGTGGAGGAATGACTTTTCGGGCGTACAACCTTCAGTTTGACAAAAAGAGCCTAATTCTCACCGTTTATCTGACTTCGGATGGACACTACGAACAGTTTTTAATCATGGAAGAACTATAGGGAGTTCTAGGGCCCAGAAGTACGGTCTTACGAAAGAGGTAGGGTTACTTGAACGGCGCCAACGGCCCAGCATCCTGCTTCCCGCACTGGAGCGTAGGAAAATCGGTGCAAGGGCGTGGGTCCATGCCTCTGCAAGGCCTCCAGATGTTCAGGCGTGCCGTAGCCTTTGTTCTGCGCAAAACCATATTGAGGATAGAGTTGGTCGTATTCCAGCATGCGATTATCGCGCTCCACCTTCGCCAGAATGGAAGCCGCCGCAATCGAAACCGAACGCCCATCACCATGAATCAGCGCTTTCTGCTCTATAGGCAAATCAATTTCGATAGCGTCTAGCAGGAGGTAATCGGGTAGAGGAAAGAGCTGCGAAACAGCGGCCATCATCGCTTGTCGGCTCGCTTGATATATATTCCAGGCGTCGATCCGACTGGCTTCGATTTCCGCCACAGCCCAGGCCAGCGCGTGCTCGCGTATGCGGGGCGCCAATTCGTGCCTACGCTCCGGGGTCAGCTTCTTGGAATCATCCAGACCGACGATACGGCGCCGAGGATTCAAGATGACCGCTGCAGCCACCACCGGACCAAACAGCGAGCCGCGCCCCGCTTCATCCAGTCCTGCGATACGCTGCCACCCATGCTGGCGTGCGTCGCGCTCGTAGCGCGTACAACAAAGTCTGCCCATCGGCCACGAATTTTAGCACATGCCAAAGCCACGTTTTCCACAAACCCTAATTTTTTCCGAAAGTAATGGCTCACGCAACTCTCAGCCCGAATAAAAAAGCCCGCCCCGATTCCTCGGAGCGGGCAAAAATCAAAGAGGTTACTCTGCCGCAGTCGCCACAGCGGCCTTCTCATACTGATCTGCCCGCTTGATGCGCGCAGCCTTGCCCTTGCGCTTGCGAAGGTAATTCAGTTTCGCACGTCGCACGCGCCCGTGCTGCACCACGTCAATCGAGCTGATCATCGGTGAATGCACCGGAAAAATCCGCTCCACCCCAATCCCAAAACTTACACGCCGCACCGTGAACGACTCACCCAGCAGTTCACCACGCCGGCTCATTACCACGCCTTCAAACGGCTGGATGCGCTCTTTCGCTTCTTCGCCTTCCTTCAGCCGCACGTTTACGCGAATGGTGTCTCCCGGACGAAAAGCAGGATGGTCCTTGCGGAGTTGGGACTGCTGCGCCTTTGCAATAATCGGTTTCATGACTCATTTTCCGGCAGACCCGCTCAGGTGGGGCCAGCACACAACGCACAATCCCTGATTATAGCGAATTCGCCTACGCCTGCCTAGCCAAACTTAGCGCGTCTCCTATCTTGACACTTCGCGCAGGTCACCCTAGCATCGAGAATTGTCTTGTGGCCGGTTTAGCTCAGAGGTAGAGCGAGGGTCTCATAATCCCTAGGTCGTGGGTTCGAGTCCCACAGCCGGCACCAATATCTTCCGCGTCTCATCCACCTGATTTCAATGGATTGAACGCAACCTACACGCACATTTAAACACCAATAAAATCGCAACAGCAATAATATCGATTTCACAGTCTAAAATGCTGCAGAGCCTTTGCGCTCGTTCGGAGTCGATTTGTGTTCGCAAATTAGAGATTCTGTTCACCGAGGCCGCACAGAGTGAAGAAGCGGTTAGCCCTTTTCTTTTTGATCGCCGGTTCCGCATTTGGCCAGAGTAACTACGGTGAGTTGCGCCTCAGCGTTACCGACCCATCCGGTCTCGGCGTAAAAGGCACAGTGCAGCTCGTCAGCGAGGCCAATCAGTACCGGCATAGCTTCGTCACAGACGACCGCGGCGCTTTAACAGTGCAACGCCTGCCCTACGGTGTGTATCGCCTGGAAATCAAACAGATTGGTTTTGCCGATGTATCTGACTCCGTGCAAATCCGATCTTCGATTCCAACCGCCTATACAATCCAGTTGAAGCTGCCCTCGGTAAACGAATCGGTCACCGTGAACGCCGCCAGTACACTCATCAATCCCGATCAAGCCGGCGCAGTCAACCAGATCGGCTCGGAAGCGATTCAAGACCGTCTCAGTTCTGTCCCCGGCCGCTCCTTGCAGGATCTCGTCAATTCGCAACCTGGCTGGCTTTATGAAGGCAACGCCGTGCTTCATCCGCGCGGTTCCGAATATCAAACGCAGTTCGTAGTTGACGGTATTCCTCTCACTGACAACCGTTCCCCCAGTTTCGGTCCCGAAATCGAAGCGGATGACGTTCAGTCCATGACTATATACACCGCCGGCATTCCCGCTGAATATGGCAGGAAAATGGGCGGCGTCATAGAGGTGAATACTCTGGAAGACTCCCAGGCTGGTTTCCATGGCCAAGCTGTTCTTTCCGGCGGCAGTTTTGATTCAGCGGGCGCTTTCATCCAAGGTCAGTACGTTTGGGGGAAAAATACATTGGGTGGCAGTGTCAGCGGCAACATGACCGACCATTATCTCAATCCCGTAGTTCCTCAGAACTTTTCAAACACCGGAACGTTGGGCGATTTCTCTCTGCACTATCAACGGGAACTAACGTCTAAGGACCGCCTCAGCCTGATCATCCGGCATGAGCTCTCGCGTTACGATATTCCTAACGAGCTTATCCAACAGGCCGCCGGCCAACGCCAAACCGCTGACAATATTGAAACCATGGGAATTGTTTCTTATCAGCACATTTTCTCTTCCAATGCCGTAGCCGAATTTCACGGGATGGTGCGCGACAATTCAAATGACTTCAATTCCAATGCGAATTCCACCCCCATCGAAGTTTTTCAAAACAATTGGTTCCGTGAAGGATATTTCAAAAGCAGTATCACCGTCACTCATGGACGCCACGAAATCAAAGCTGGCGTGGAGTCAGACAATCTCTTCCTGAACGAGCATTTTCGCTATGCAATTACCGACCCTGCTCAATTTGATCCGGGCACGCCCCCCGCTTTCGAGTTCGCCGCAAACCGCCCGGACCTCGAACAATCCGCGTTTGTGCAGGACCTGGTCCGCTTGGGTAATTGGACGGTGAACGCCGGGCTGCGCTGGGATCATTATCAGCTTGTGGTCAATCGGCAAGCCGTCGGTCCGCGCCTCTCAATTTCGCGATACTTCCCTTCTGCCGATCTTGTCCTCCATTTTTCTTACGACCGCATCTTCCAAACCCCCTCATTTGAAAACATTCTGCTTTCCAGCTCCACCGCAGCCACCATGCTCAATCCGATCTCTTTGCAGTTGCCCGTCCAGCCATCCGAAGGAAATTATTATGAAGCCGGCTTCACCGAAGCTTTCTTCAAGAACCTCAGACTCGACGCCAACTATTTCCGCCGGGCCGTAAATAACTATGCGGATGACGATCAGATAGAGAACACCACCATTAGCTTTCCCATCGCTTTTCGAAAAGCCATTATTTACGGGGCCGAAGCGAAAATTACCGTGCCTGATTGGAAACGCTTCTCCGGCTTTCTTAGTTATTCTTACACTGTTGGTAATGCGTGGTTCCCGGTCACCGGCGGCCTCTTCCTGGGCAACGACGCCGTAATACCTACCACGGGTCATTTTCCGGATTCTCAGGATCAACGCAACACCGTCCGCGGCCGTCTCCGCTATCAAATTTCATCGCGCCTGTGGATTGCGAGTGGCCTCCAGTACGACACCGGCCTTCCGTTTGACTTCGACGGTACCTACGCCGAAGCACTAGCGCAATATGGTCAGCAGGTCGTCAACCGCATCAATTTCGCTCGCGGCCGTATCTATCCTGCCTTCCAGGTCAACGCCTCCGCGGGCGCGGATATTTACAAGTCGGAGCGTTTGAATCTGCGGATTCAAGTTGACGGACAAAATCTTAACAATGTGCTGAACGTCATCGACTTCGGTGGACTTTTCTCCGGTAACGCAATCGGACCTTCGCGTAGCTACGCTCTTAGATTGACCGCACAATTTTAGCAACCAATGGTTTGAGATCGTTCTTGAGGAATTCGCGCCTCGTGGGCGCAGCCACAGGGGAAGGAAATGGCCGCGCCCACTCAGCACAGGAGGGAACCGACGTTCCTGCCAAGCTTATTTTGTCTTTGCCCACACTCCGTTTAGATGCGACAAGACAGTTGAAGGATTGCCAGACGAATTGCGCTAAGGCTTTTAAATAGAATTGTTTAAGAGCAGCGACGGGGCTAAGGTCTTGGATGTAATTCTCGTGTAGCACGTAATGGGAGTTGAAGGCTTTACTTCACTGGAGCATTTAAAGCCGCTACGAGTTCCACAAAGTTCCCCGCGCTCAGCACTTGATCGATAGCTTCCTTGCGACTGAACATTTCCCCCGCGTCACCCAGCAAATCGTGTTGCGATTGGTTATCGCCTGTAAGAATCAAAATGATCAGTCGCGAAAGCTTCCCATCGCGTGCGTCGAAATCGACGCCTCGCTCGGATTTGGCAATCACCACAATTGGATGAGGAAGCCCGCCCACTCGCGCATGCGGGACCGCCAACCCGTTCTCCCAGCCGCTCGGGACTATCCTCTCGCGCTCCAACACTAGTCTCAGAAATCTTTCCGGCGCGTTGTTCACGCTGTCCGCGGCCACTTCGCACATATGCTTCAGAACCTCTTGCTTGGTCCGTTCCTCTATGTTCGGAAAGAAAAGCTTGCTCGTTGCGATGTCCTTCAACGTTAAGGACCGCCGCCTCCGAAGTAGAAAGTGTATTGCCGGAGCCGAAATCATGGAGGTAAACAGGGCCATCACCACCAGCGCCACGAACATAGTTTCGCGAATCAGCCCAGCTTGCAACGCGAGCAACCCCAGGATCATCTCCATGGCTCCGCGCGCATTCATGGCCAGCCCCACCCCCCACGAAGTGCGCCGATCCATTCCGCCAAGTCGTGCTCCCCAACCCGCCCCTAGCAGCTTTCCCAGACAGGCCACGCCGATCAGCGTTAGCGTGAGCCTCCAGTCAAACTTAGTAACGAAATTTGTCCGTAAGCCAATGCTCGCGAAAAAAAATGGGGCGAACACATTGGTCACGATCGAATGGATATGCTCGGAAGTCCGCTTTCTCAAGTGCGTCGACTCCCCAACCGAAATGCCGATAATAAACGCGCCAAACACCGCGTGAATTCCCGCAAATTCAGCAAAAGCCGCCCCCGCCAGCGTCAGCGTAAAAATAAATCCCAATACACCACCCGGCCAACTTGTGTGCGCCTGTATTACCGGAAGTATTTTGTCGATAATCCAGCGCAAGACCGTCAGTGCTAGCCCCGCGAAAATGAAGACCAGCAAGACCGTTCGCTTAACGCTGTTCATGGGATGTTCGGGCCCGGCATTCATCATTCCCAGAACCATGGAGAACAAAATCCAGCCCACCAAGTCGTCGAACATCGCTGAGGACATCACCACTGTCCCCATCTCCGTTCGCAAGAGGTTCAGATCCATCAGGATCTTTGCGATCACAGGAAGCGCCGAAATCGAAAGCGCGGTGCCCACAAATAACGCGAAGACCAGTCTGCTGGCCCCGGTTCCCGCTCCCAGAAACTGCGGGAATGCAAACGCGGAGGCGAAACCCAACGCGAAAGGAATTACCACACCGAAGAAACTCACCAGCAGCGCACTTTTGCCTTGACGGAAAATACTTCGCAGATCGATCTCAAGTCCAGCAGTTAGAAGGAAAAATACCACTCCAATCGTCGTAACGGTTTCCAGCACTATCGGCATAGTTCCCGTGCTAGGGAACAAGAATGTGTATATCTGGGGTCTGAAATGGCCCAACATCGTCGGCCCCAGCAGGATCCCCGCAAGAATTTCGCCCAGCACCGACGGCTGGCCAAGCTTGTGCATCAATTCGCCTGCGAACTTAGCTGTCCCCAGCAGGACAGCGAGCGCAAGGAACATCGTCATGACATCGTGTTGCGTTAGGTGCGGCACGGGGACCTGTAGCCTTTGTAAGATGAATATTTAGTGCGGGTCTGTGTGTAACACGACGGCAAACCTACTGCAATCGTAACTCGCGCCGCCCGACGCGCCGTCTTCCTTCCTCGAGTAACCGGTCGCAAAAGCTCGTCACGCACTTCCTAAATTAGCCTAACTGCTGCTATCTGATTGAGCGCACCACGTTTAGGTAAACTGGAATTCACTCCTCAGAAAATGCTACAAACCAGAAAGCGTCCTACAGGTGTGTGTTTGTGGCCGAGATTTGCAGCGCGAAAGGATGTAAGGTCGGCGTGCCTTCAGGGCTCGCTGCAGAGCATTTGTGCGTCCTTCATTTCACTCTGTTTATCGAAAATGAATGCGCCGAAATGCGCCGCGAAACCGCTTTAGGAAACACTAAGCACGAACGCCAGGTTGAATTTATGCAGAAAATTTCTGCGCGCGGCGAGATTCTGGTCAACACTGCCACCAGCGGATTTCCCATGTCAGATGAACTGAAGGCCCGGGTTCTAAGCACGCTACTGACTCTGATGAACACCCGAGAAAATATGGATCGTGCTGCGATGCGCCAATCAGCGATTCGCCGCTTCTCAGGTTAGAAGTTCCCGGCGTTCCAAAGTGCTTCATTAATGGAAACGAATCAGTTTCGCTAGGCTCCCACAAATCGCGCATAAAGCGACCGTGCTACTGCAGGATCTTTTGTCCCCTTCACAATGGCCCGGCCGTCGGCAAAAACCGTCATCTCATAGGGCGCCACTTGAAAGCGAAGCAAGAATTTATTGTTACGTACTTCCGACACCGACCCGCCCTTCAGCCGCTGTCCAAGTGCTCCCAAGTCCAATCTGCGACCCCGTTCGTGAATCTGCACAGAATCGCGGCCACACATGGTTATATGCGGCTGAGCATCTCCTTCCAGATAAGAAAACTCGCGACGCCCGCACGCGCGACAATCAGGATTGCGAGACGCCCCAACGGATTGGAATTTCCCAGTCCAAACGTCGCATGACAGTAACTTCCCGTGGAGCGCCTCCGGCTTCCCCGCTAGAATTTTTATCGCTTCGGCTGCTTCGATGGAACCCACCACTCCCGCTGCCGCATTAAGAATCCCGGCTGTGTCGCAGGTAGCTTCGGCCCCGGTGTCGCTGGATTTCTCCCGGTCTTCCAATAAGCACGCCAGGCAGGCTGTCCGCCCCGGCTGGATCGTAAATGTCACGCCGTAACTTCCCATCGCGGCTCCATAAATCCATGGAATGTTCAACGACAACGCCGCGTCGTTCAGCAAAAGGCGCGTTTCGAAATTGTCCGTGCCATCGATAATCACATCAAAGCCCGAAAGCAGTTCTTCGGCGTTTTCCGAAACAAGGTCTCCGACCATCCCTTCGATTCGCACACTGCAGTTAATCGAGTGCAGCCGCCTTTCCCCAGCGATCGCTTTGGGCAACATTTCGCGCGCATCCGCTTCTTCAAAAAGAGTTTGCCTTTGCAAATTCGACAGCTCCACGAAATCCCGGTCTATGATTCGCAGCCGTCCCAGCCCCGCACGCACCAGTAAATTCGCGGTTACCGTTCCCAAGGCGCCGCAACCCACCAGCACCGCGCTTCCGGCCAGAATCTTTTCCTGACCATCCGCACCGATGCCCGGAAAAAGAATTTGCCGGGAGTATTTTTCGGATTGTTCGCTGTTCATTGCCTGTTTCCTAGTATGAACTTCATCATAGCGCCTTTTCGCGTCTCTCAGGCAACGCGGCATGCTAACCTTTCCTCTTAATCCTCTGGGCGAATGAGACTGTCTTGGAACACATCGAACACACTGCGCAGGTGCGCGGGCCTCGCAGCCATTCAGGCCGCGGTTCTTGCCTTTATCCTTCTCGCCTGCTTCTCCGCACGAGCTCAGGAAGCGATATTGGAAGGCCAGCCCGTGGCCGAAATCCGCATCCTGGATGAATCTGGAAAAGAGATAGCGCCCCATCTAAGATCGTTCCCTCTGCATGTCGGTGACCCCTTTGACATTGCCAAGGAACGCGATACTTTGCGCGAACTGTATCGCACCGGCGATTTTTCCGATGTACAGGTAAGCGCCGTGCCCACTTCTCAAGGCATCCGGCTGGATTTTCTCGTCCGCCGCAATTACTTCAATAACGCAATTCGCATTGTAGGCTTGAAAGATCCGCCCAGTGAGCCTGCTGCTTTAGCGGCGTTGCGATTAGGTTTGGGGGAACCTTTCCGTCAGACCGCTCTACTGGAGGCCATTGACCGGTTGAAAGATACGCTTCGCAACGAAGGCCTCTTTCAAGCAAAAGTAACGTGGACGTTAGCCCCTCATGAAGACACGCGCCAAATGGACGTAAACATCGCTGTGGATCCCGGTCCGCGCGCCATCATTGGAAGCTTCGTGGTTCAAAATAAAACTTCCTATCCGGATGACGAGCTGATTCGCCGCTCCAAGATCAAAGTAAAAAATCAACTCACCACCGCACGCCTTACCAAGGCCAGCGACCGCCTCAAGAAGTACCTGGTGAACCAGGGTTATCTCGGTGCCGGAGTGCTAATTACTCCTGGCCCCTACGACCCCAAATTTAATACTGTGGCTCTAAAATATGAAGTGAACGCAGGCCCGCGCGTAAACATCGAGATCGTCGGAGCGCACCTGAGCAAAGGCAAGCTTCATACAGTTTTGCCGGTTTATTCGGAAGGAGCCGTGGACGAAGACTTGTTGCAGGAAGGCCGTCGCAATCTCCGCGATTACTTTCAACGCCAAGGCTATTTCAATGCCAACGTCGAGCTCGCTTCTAGTGGGAATGCCACTGATAAAGGGCGAGTCATCAGCTACAAGGTAACCCTCGGAGACAAATATCGTTTCGCTGGCGTCGGTTTCACCGGTAACAAATATTTTGACAAGAAGTTGCTGGAAAGCAGATTGCAACTCCAACCCGCTTCCTTCGGTTCGAATGGCCGCTTTAGCCAACAATTGGTCAATGACGACGCCGACTCCATTCGTGGCGTATATCTCTCCAACGGGTTCCTGGATGTGAAAGTTACCTCTTCGGTTGATGACAACTACCAGAACAAGAAGGGGAACCTCTTCGTCTCTTTCGCCATCGTGGAGGGCCCGCAAACCTTAGTAGACAATCTCCACATTGAAGGCAACAAGGTCATCAGCACCGAAGCTCTCCTCGGCGTTATCGGCTCCTCGCCGGGCCAGCCCTATTCCGCCACCAGCGTAGCCAGCGACCGCAATAATATCTTGGCTATGTATTACAACGAAGGATTCCCTGAAGCTCACTTCCAGGAGGAATTAACGCCCGGCGCTTCAGCCACCGAAGTGCGGCTTACTTACCACATCGTGGAAGGTGTGCGCATCGAAGTAGCAAGAGTTTTGATCACGGGCTATCAATTCACTCGTCCCGGTGTGATCTCGCGCCAGGTAAAAATCAAGCCGAACGGTCCGTTACGCGAGAGCGACGTAGTAGAGACCCAGCGCCGTCTTTACAACCTCGGTGTATTTAATCGCGTGCAGATCGAGCCGCAAAATCCTGCCGGGACCGATCCCCTCAAAACTGTCGTCGTCGATCTACAGGAAGGCAAGCGCTATACCATTGGATACGGAGGAGGATTTGAAGTCCAGCAAATCGGTGCTAGTTGCAGCAGCTCGAGTAAAAATACAACCAGTTGTAATCCCAACGCCACCGTGATTGCCGCCAGTCCCCGCCTGATTTTCGAAGCCTCGCGGTCGAATATGTTCGGCTTGGCGCAAACCCTCAGCTTCAGAGCTCGCGTAAGCACCCTCGAATATCGATCGCTCGTGAGTTACACCGCCGACAACTTTGGTGGTCACCCCACGATCAGCGTTCAACTCATCGGTTTGGCTGATAAGATGCAAGACGTCCAAACATTTACGTCCGTTCGCTACGAGGGCGCGTTTCAGGTCGCCGAAAAGCTTGGGCGCTCAAGTTCCCTGCTCTATCGCTACTTTTTCCGTCGAGTTACCGCTTCCGAACTGCGCATTACTCCAGACGAAATTCCATTGTTCAGCCAGCCTACCCTTGTATCCGGGTTCGGCATCACTTACGCGCGCGAGCGCCGTGATAATCCCGCGGATGCCACGCGCGGAAATTTTAACACCGTCGATTTGAGCGTCGCTTCAACCTCGCTAGGCTCCAGCGCCAGTTTCTTCCGCGGATTCTTTCAGAACTCCTCATTTCATCCTTTCGGACGCGCCTTTGTCTTCGCGCGCGCCACCCGTTTTGGTATTGAAGAGCCGCTGGGCCAAACCGTCGAAGGTGGCCCATCGGAAGGTGGCTCAGCGAATTGCAGCTCCACCGCTCCTCCCGTCAACGAGCAGGTCATTCCGTTGCCCGAACGTTTCTTTTCCGGCGGCGCGACCTCGCTGCGCGGTTTCGGCCTAAACGAAGCAGGCCCTCGCGATCCTTGTACCGGATTTCCTATCGGCGGTCTGGCCCTCCTGGTTTTCAACCAGGAATTGCGCTTTCCCATGAAGTTGCCATACATCGGCAGTAAGTTAGGTGGCACACTCTTTTACGACGGCGGCAATGTGTTTAGCGACGTAACGCACATAAACCTTTCCTGGAAGCCGTCTTCTACTACCAATCTGAACTATTTTTCCCACACCGTAGGCTTTGGCTTGCGATATCCAACACCAGTCGGCCCTGTTCGAGTGGACTTCGGATTCCAACTTAACCCGGCTCAATATCAGGCTACTATTGCGCCGTCCACTGTGCCGCAGCTTTTCCGTCTTCCGCGTTTCGAATTTTCGTTCAACATTGGCCCGGTCTTTTGACGACTCACTTATGAGACGCTCATTCAGACGTAACACACCGATTCTTGGGTTCCTAGCTTTGCTCGCCGGACCTCAAGCGATGCAAGCCCGCGCGCAATCCGCGCCTCCGTCCGAACAACCCGCGCCTACACAAGCTTCCTCGCCTATCCCTATCGATGGAATAGCCGCACGCATTGAAGATGACATCATCCTGGAGAGCGAAGTCCACGAATTGGGCGCTTTCCAGATTCTTTCCGATGGCAAAGCCAAGCCTCGAAGCGAGCTTATCCGCGAACTAGCGGACCAATGGGTCGTGCGCGGCGAAGCCAATACCGCAAGATATCCGTTCCCGTCTGCCGACGAAATCGAAAACGCCTATCAGCAGTTCGTGAAACAGTTTCCTTCTCCTGAAGAATTCCGCAAACGGCTTTTCGCCGCGGATTTGACCGAAGCGGCGGTAAAACGAATCTTGGCCCAGCAACTGTATCTTGCGCATTTCCTCGATTACCGTTTCCGCGCTGCCGCTCAGGTTGACGACAAAGAAATAGAAAAATATTACAACGAAGAATTCGCGCCCCAGCTTAAAGCTCGTAATGAGCCCGTTCCTTCGCTAGAAGATGTGGAAGACACCATCCGCGAAGTCTTGGTTCAACGCGCCATCAACGATCGCGCCGAAAAGTGGCTGGATGATACGCGCCAGCGATTGAAGATCGATATCGTCAGCGAAAAGAGTCCCTCGTGAGTTCCCGCCGTCTCACTCGCTGGAGCTTATATTTTCTCGGTTTCTTGATCGCCGTCTTCCTGATCACGTTCGGATTTTACGAGAGTGGCGTTCTCGAACGCTGGGCCCGCGATCAAATCGTGCAGCAGCTTCAGCTTCGGACCGGCGCGCGCGTCGAACTCGGCGCCTTCCATCTAAAATTCTTGCGCTTAACCGCTCGTGGCGAGAACTTGACGCTTCATGGCTTGGAAACTGCCGGCCAGCCCCCTTTATTCCACGCGGACCGTATCGACGTCGGAGTGACGGTTCTCTCGCTGTTCCATCGGCGATTTGCCTTGAGCGAATTGGTAATTGAGCGCCCGCAGCTTGCAATTCAATTCGATAAAGACGGTCTCAGTAACCTGCCCACTCCAAAAATCGCCGCCGCTGAGCCCTGGCGGCAGAATCTCTTCGATTTGCAAATCCGATGGCTGGAACTGCGCGACGGCAGCGCGTTGATCAACGACCGTCGCGTGCCGCTTACAGCAAAAGGCCAGAACTTCGAATTCAAATTGAATTACCAAGCCGCCGCTCATGGCGCCGACTCCTACATTGGAAATTTCCAGTGGAAACAGGTGGAAATTACCGAGCGCAAGGATGCCACCTTCCGCTCCGATCTCTCCGCCAAGTTCACTCTCCGCCGTAACGCTTTCGAACTCGACGAGTTCGTCTGGAAATTACCGCACTCCGAACTCAATCTTCGCGCCGAGCTGCCCAGCTTTTCGCAACACAAATGGAACCTGCGCTATCGCGCACGCGTCTCCCTCGCTGATTTCCGTACGGTTCTTCGCCAGCCCCTTGTTCCCGATGCCATCGCTGATTTTTCCGGCAAGGCCAGTTACGACGGAAGTGATTGGACCGCGAGCGGCCACTACTCCGCCCAGAAAGTCAGTCTGCCTTATGTTTGGTTCCACGCAAGCGGCATCGAAACTTGGGGCGACTACGATCTGTCCCGTGAACTTCTGGTGTTGCCAAAGTTTGGAATACGCGCGCTTGGTGGAACCGTTGATGGCCGCATGGAAATGAATCTGAACACTCAGGCCGTCCGCACGGAAACCCACTTGCAAGGCGCCAGTCTCGCTGACGCGTACGCAGCCGTGGACAATCCTGAATTCCCCGTGAATACGCTGCATTGGGATTCTGTTATGGACGTCGTCTCCGTTAATACCTGGACAGGCGCGTTCGCGCACTTCCGCTCCCAAGGCCAATCTCACTGGACTCCTCCGTCCTACATGCCACCTGGAATTACGCCGGCCGCGGCATTCATTACTTACGACTACGCGGATGACTCCGGAACCGCTACATTCACTCAAAGCGAGATTTCCACGCCCACCACAAAAATCCAGTTCGATGGCTACCTCGGTGGACGTGATTCCGCTCTGGAACTGAAACTTAACGCACACGATTTATTGCCGTGGGACGATTTCATTAACAAACTGCGTGGAGTCGGTGCCGTTCCTGCCCGTGAAGCTGGCGGCGTCGCGTTCCGAGGACGCATCGTGGGTCCCATCGCTGGCCCCACATTTGTCGGACACTTCAGCGCCACCGACGCGCATTACGATGCGCTCTACTGGGACAGCATCGAAGGCAATCTCGAATACTCCCTTGATTTTTTCAGCTTGACGAATGCCACGGTCCGACGAGGGCAATTTTCCGCGGCGCTCGACATGCGTTTGGATTTCGATGGCGACTGGAGTTTTGTGCCCGCTAGCCATTGGAGCCTCGATGCCAAAGTTGAACACGGTCCCACCGCTGACCTACAAGCCATGCTCGGCACGACTTATCCCGTTTCAGGAATTCTCAGCGGCACTTTTCACGGCAGCGGAACCAGTGCACTCCCCGTCTTGGATGGAAACTTTATTCTCGAAGATATCGTGGCGAAGGGTTATCACATCGACCTCCTTGGTGCCCAGCTACATTACACCCGCGACGAAATCCAGCTTTCTCAGGCTGAACTTCGCCGCGACGCCGGGCATGTGAATGGCGACGTGCTTTATCATCCTGCCGAGCAGTCCGTCGAATTCAATCTCAATGGTGCCGGGATCGCCCTCGAAAAAATTGCCGTATTGCAGAAAGCCTCCTTGCCCATCGGAGGGCAGCTTCAGTTCACCGTGCACGGACATGGGCCCATTCGCACTCCCGTTGCAAAGGGAAATATCCGTCTGGTGGGACTCACTGTCGGCGCCGACAAAGAAGGCGATTTCCACGCCGAGGTTGAATCGGATGGAAAGAATGCTCACGTGACCGTTAATTCCGAAATGTCCAAAGCAGAACTAACGGGCCAGCTCGATGTTGGTCTCACAGGAGACGAGCTAATTTCCGGAAATCTTACTGTAAAAGAATTTGACCTGGACGCCCTCATCACCGCGAGTCTTCATCTTAAGGACTTAACGCGCCCAAGCGTTGTGAACGGTGTATTTACGATTTCGGGCGCGCTTCGGAAACCCGATTCCATCGAAGTTAAAGTGAACATTTCCGATATCTCTTTTGACTATCAGTTTGTGCAACTTCAGAACGAAGGGCCCATCCAGATTGTCTATCACCGTAACGAAGTACGCATCGAGCAAGCGCATATTCACGGCCCCAATACGGATATGCAGTTAACCGGTTCAGCGCGTTTCGACCGCGATCGCCCCCTTCATTTGAATCTGTCGGGCGGTATAAATTTGCGTTTTGCCACCGGACTTTTACCCGAATTAGAAGCGCAAGGCGAAGCGGACATCAACGCTTCCGTCGAAGGCACCATATCGAAACCGCGCATCACCGGTCGCGCCAACGTCCGCGACGCTTCGGCTCACTACTCCGATTTTCCCGTCGGGCTATCCCACGTGAACGGAAATCTCGTCTTCGATCAAAGCCGTTTGCTCTTCGATCGTGTCACTGCTGAATCCGGCGGCGGACAATTGACGCTCAGCGGCAGCTTGAGTTATGGCGTAGGACCTATGCGCTACGAAATCAACGCAGAGACACCGCAGGTACGGGTCCGCTATCCCCCCGGAATGAGTTGGTCGATTGGCGGCTCGCTGCAATTGGCAGGAACGCAGGACGCCGCGATTCTTTCCGGACGCATACAAGTCCAGCGTTTGCTTTTTGCTCAAGGCGTCGATTTGGCATCCTTCTTCGCTTCCTCCGCCCAAACCGGAGTCGTTGCCATTTCCACCTCCGCTTTCATGCGCAATCTCACCTTTGACGTTTCCGGGCATACAAGTGCCGGGGCTCGCATCGAATGGGGCGGCGCTCACGTCGAGATTGATGGCGATCTGCATCTCCGCGGGACCTGGGATCGACCCGTTTTGCTCGGTCACATACACTTGCTCGGCGGTGAGATGGCATTCCGCGGTAATAATTTCGCGCTCACGCGCGGCGATATTAATTTTGCAAATCCGTTCCGCCTGGATCCTGTGCTCAACATCGAAGCCACTTCGGTCATCAGCCAATATCAGGTCACCATAAATTTCACCGGCCCCGCTAGCCGTCTCGTGCTCAACTATCGCTCTGACCCGCCGCTGCCCGATTCCGACATCGTTGCTCTCCTCGCCCTGGGCAGCACCGGGCAAGAGAGCGCCCTCCGCTCTCAGTCGGCCGGTCAAAACTACGGAGCCACCGCCCTTTTATCTGAAGCAATTTCAACGGGATTCGGGGGGCGCATCGAAAAGCTTTTCGGCATCAGCCAGTTTCGTGTGGACCCATTTCTCGCAGGCACCGCGACAGAATCCAACGCTGCCGCGCGCGTTACCATCGTGGAACAGGTTTCGCGGGACCTTACCATCACCTACTCTTCGAACGCCGCATCCGACCAGGAACAGCTCATTCAAGTGGAGTACCATCTCAAACGCGACGTCTCCATTATTTTCCTCCGCGATATAAACGGCAGCTACGCACTCGACATAAAATTCGTCAAGCACTTCAACTAGTTAACCGACCTTGATCTACTCCGAAGTCAGGAAGAGTGATTCTGGCGAAAGCCTCACATGCCACGGGCAGGGGACATCGCGGAAGCGCAACCATTTCTCCTTAAACACTTCGGCCAGTAAATCGTAGGCCCCCTCTTCGCCGTGTGGCTGAAGTCGCAAATAGAGCGTCTCGCGGAAAGGTGTTTCCGAAGTTCGCACGAGCCAGCAGGGGAAAACGTTTTCTGGCTCATCACCCCCCGTTCTCGCTTCCAGAAAATTAATGTGATGTGCTCGTATGCCGACGTGCGCCGGCGGATTCGAGATTGCTTGGTCCACGCGAAGCTTGCAACCCCAATCCAGTGCTTCCACGCTTCCGTCCGCGTTCATTCTCGCACGCGAAAAATTCTTGCAGCCGGTCAACTGTCCTACTTCTCGCGATGGAGGGTGTCGAAAGATTTCTTCTTTCGGTCCGTACGCCGCCATCCGCCCACCCGAGAGCACCAGAAGCCGCTCGCCCAGTCGATACGCTTCCTCGATGTTATGCGTAACCAAAAGCGCGGGCCGTTGATACGCGGAAAATACTTCCTGAAGCTGTGCTTCCACCTGGCTTCGCAAATGCGTGTCCAGCGCCGAGAGCGGCTCATCCAGCAGAAGCGCTTCTGGGTCGATCGCTAACGCCCGGGCCACGGCCGTTCGTTGCTGTTCGCCGCCGGAAAGTGCGCGTGGGTATCGATTGGCCAGCTCTTTCAAATGGGTGCGGTCGATGAACGCCGTCACCCGTGCCGCTATTTCCTCCCTGGAAAGCCCATACAATCCAAACTCGATGTTTTCCGCCACTGTCCGGTGTGGAAAAAGAGCGTAATTTTGAAACACCACCCCGATTCGCCTTCGTTGTGCGGGAACTAGAATATTTTGCTGTGAGTCGAATAAGATTCGATCCCTCAAAACGATGCGACCCCGATCGGGGCGCTCCAATCCGGCGATGCATCGCAGCAACATCGTTTTGCCCGCGCCGGAGGGTCCCAAAATGCTTAGCGGTTCTTCGGAAGTCGTAAATGCAACGTTCAGTTCAAAGTCTGGGAGTTTCTTTTCGATTTGAACTTCGAGCGCCATCTCAACGAGCCAATCGGCGCGCGCGTCCGAACCCTTGTGTGCGCGTCCAGTAGTAGAGCCCGCTCAAAAGCGCCAGCGAAATGACCACATCCACGCCGCACCAATACAACGCGCGCTGGATGTTGTCCGCTTCCACTGCAAAATAAATGGCAATCGGAATCGTTTCCGTTCGACCCGGAATATTTCCGGCGATCATTAACGTTGCGCCAAACTCACCCAGCGCCCGCGCAAAAGAAAGCATAGTGCCCGCCAGAACGCCCGGCCACGCTAATGGCAGCGCAATTTCTCGAAACACACGCCACTCCGAGGCTCCCAATGTCCGCGCCGCCTGCAGCAGATCAGGTTCCACCTGTTCGAGCGCCGCACGCGCAGTTATGTACATTAGCGGAAACGAAACAACAGTGGCGGCGATCACAGTAGCAGGCCATGAAAAAACCACCGTGGCGCCAAAATGAAGCAGCAACTGACCCAATGGCCCATGTCGTCCGAAGAGCAATAGAAGAAAAAAGCCAACTACAGTAGGAGGTAACACCAAGGGTAGTAGGAGAATTCCGTCCAGTAGCGCAAGCAACGGGCCGCTATGTCGCTCCCGCCAGACCGCCGCGCCCACTCCTACCACCAACGTAATTGCGGTCGCCGTTATGCTTGTCGCCAGCGATATCCAGACAGGAGACCAATCCATCCGCAGGATTGTAACCGTTTCAGATTTTTCCTTGCGGATTATTCGGATCGTTGAAGCCGTAGGTCTTGAAAATCTCCAGCGCATGCGGTGTTTCCAAAAAACTCAGAAAGGCTTTCGCGGAGTCCGGTTCTTTGGAATTCTTCAACACCGCCGCCGGATACACAATCGGATCGTGCGAGTTAGGTGGAGCCGTAAAAATCGTTCGAATCTTCGGTGAAGTCTGCGCGTCGGTGCGATACACCAACCCCGCATCGGCATTACCGCTGGCCACGAATGTCACCACCTGCCGCACATCCTTCGCATACACAGCCTTTTTTTGCACATCCGTCCACAACCCCAGATGTTCCAATGTCTGCTGCGCGTACATCCCTGCTGGCACCGTGGCAGGCTCTCCAAGCGCGACGGTCTTCACCACGCTTTTGGCTAAATCCTGAAACGTGTGGATATTGTCTGTAGCAGAAGGCGCAATTAGCACCAAATCGTTCGCCACGATGTTGTTCCGCGTATCTGCAAGAATCAGCCCCGCGGATTGCAGCGCGTCCATCTGCTTCTGCGCCGCCGAAAAAAATATGTCCACCGGCGCGCCCTGCTCGATCTGGTGCTGCAACGTCCCCGACCCGCCATAATTAAACGTAACTTTCGCCCCGGGATTGTCCCGTTCGTATTCGCGCCCAAGCTGGTCGAGCACATCTTTCAAACTAATCGCTGCCGACACCGTGATAGGAGCTTGCTTGGCCGGCGGAGATTGTCGCGCAAACGCCGCCAATCCCGCTGCGGCAATCAGAAAAACAATTCCCGCCCAATGCCCGAATTTTCGCACAGGGTTGTTTCGCCAAGGAATCCGCGGCATCAGCAAGCTCCTTTCGTACACTTACATTCGTTTATTGCTGCGGCGGAGTAGGTTTGGTACCGGCAGCCGGAGCGGAATTTGGCGTGGGAGTTCCGGGGGCTGGAGCAGGAGCAGGGCCAGCATTCGGCGCTGGAGCTGGATGGTCCGGATCTGGTGGCAGCATCTGCTTTAGCTGCGGATATTCGTCTGACATTGCTCGCAGCACCGCGATTACAACTTTCTGGTCCATCTGCATCCCGGCGTCCTGCGAGTCGCGGACCACGTCCGGCATTTCTTTCACCATTCGCTGTCCCACCGGCGATTCGTAAAACTTAGTTATTCCCTGAATGTCTTCCAACGAAAAATGCTGGGCATAAATCTTTACTACGGCATCAGTCACCGCGCTCGGCGGCGCGCTGGCGGTGAACCGTTGTGAAAATGTATCCATGAACTTCGGCAACTGATCCGCCGGAAGCGCGCGGCTCATCACATCGTGGACCCGCCCGGTCATACCTGTATTAATGTTTTCACCCTCTTTCGACTCGCCGGTAACATCCAACAAGTGCCGAATAGCCGCTTCTTTCGCTGGATCTAGTTTTTCGGCCGGCGCTTTTGAGTCCGTTCCTGCGGGTTTCCCCGCAGGTTGTCCCGGCTGAACTGGAGCAGCAGTTGCCGGTTTTTGTTGCGTGCCACCCGCAGGCGTCTGCGCCAGCGCCGGGCCCGCCGTGAATAGCACGGCGGCGATCAGGGCATTTCGAAGTTTCATCTCGTTCTCCTGTTTTAAGGTCCGGGCAACTGCCCTGGCTCAACTACCTCTGGAATCGTATCGAACACCGCGTATAGATGCAATTTATACGCAGCGCGGGCAAAGCCCTTCTGGTAGCAACCTTACGCTAGCCTGTGGTAGCTTTTGCGGAGCATGAGCGGCATTGCTAATCAAAGTTCCGGAGTCGAAGACAAGTTCGAAGCGGCGCGGCAAGAAATGGTTGCGCGTCAGCTTCGTGCGCGCGGCATTGCTTCGCTGCGTGTGCTCCACGCCATGGCATCCGTTCCGCGCCACCTCTTCGTTTCATCCGACCAAGCCGCATCGGCCTATTCTGACGAGCCGCTTTCCATTGGAAGCGGCCAAACCATATCGCAACCCTTCATGGTCGCAGCCATGTCCGAAGCTCTTTCTCTCCAAGGCACCGAGCGCGTCCTGGAAGTGGGCGCCGGCTCGGGATATCAGGCCGCGATCCTCTCGCTTTTGGCGCGCAATGTCACGGCCATTGAAGCGCAACCCGAATTGGCCTCTCGGGCGCGCGACCGTTTGTCGCGCCTCGGCTATACGAATGTCAGAGTCGAAGTAGGAGACGGCTCTATGGGCTGGCCACCGGTAACCAACTCGCCCGGCTCGACCGTCGCACTCTACGAAGCCATTCTCGTGGCTGCGGCTGCCCCCACAATTCCTCCACCTTTAGTCAAACAATTGGCCGAAGGCGGCCGCCTGGTTATTCCCGTCGGGAAATCGGATCATCAGGAATTGGTTCGCATCGTCAAACGCAACGGCTCTATCTCTCAGGAGTCTCTTTTCGCCTGCCGCTTCGTCCCTCTGCTGGGTCACTTCGGCTGGCATCCAATAGCGCAGGGATTACCGCGGGAATGACTTCCTGGCCGGACCTTTCCATTATAATTCCCGCCTATAACGAAGAGTCGCGTCTGCCCCGCACACTTACACGCATCCGCGATTATTTTGCGAGCAAGAACATTTCACCAAATCAGATCGAAATTCTGGTTGTGGACGACGGCTCGCGCGACAATACCGTTCGCGTCGCCGAAGAATGCGCGCGTGAGATGCCTTCCGTCCGCTTGATTTCCAATGGAGACAATCGCGGAAAGGGTTTCAGTGTTCGTCACGGAATGTTGGAAGCACGGGGCCGCATCGCGCTTTTCACCGATGCCGATCTGTCTTCGCCCATCGAGGAGTGCGAAAAGCTTCTTGCTTCCATCGACGCGGGCGATGATGTCGCTATCGGCTCGCGTGCTCTCGATCGTTCCCTCATCACCATGCATCAGTCCCGCCTGCGCGAGCTTGCTGGAATGATTTTTAACGGCTTTGTAAGAATCTTCCTCGGTTTGTCTTTCTGCGACACTCAGTGCGGATTCAAGGCTTTCGTCTGTGAACGCTCACGCGTCATCTTTGAACAACAGCGTATCGAACGCTTCGGATTCGACCCCGAGATACTCTTCCTCGCGAAACGTCACGGCCTGCGCACTGCAGAAGTCCCCGTGCGATGGGCTCATGACCCCTCCACCAAAGTCCACATGTTGCGCGACAGTTTGATGATGTTCTTCGATCTCCTGATCATTCGATGGAACTGGCTTCTGGGCCGTTACCCCAAGCGGCCGCGTAAAAACTAGCTGCTTTTCTATTTTGGTTGGGCCGTCGGCGGCAGTAACCCATTCAGTCGCAGATAAATCGCCGCCATGCTGTAATGATCCGCGAAATCGTTGCTCAACGCGATCATTGCCGCCGCGCGAGAAAGCTTGCGGCCGCCGAATACGGTCAATTGCTCGCCTAGATTGGCATCGTCCACTTTCGCCAAACTTTGTGTGCAAAAATCGAACGAAGCTTTCAACGAACTCACCAGCTTGTCTTTCGGATCCGTCTCGCTCGGTTTTTCCTCGGTCGGCGCTGCGATACCCGAAATTTTCGAGCACAATCCGTAATTGGAGCCGATCATGTGCGAGACCAGCTTTCCGAACGACATCTGCGCCGGCGTCGGATGGAAACTGTACTTGTCCGCCGGCATCTCATCTGCCGCCGCCACCATATTTTTGGCCGCCCGCTCCACGCTGTAGCGCACCGCATTCGATACCGGATTCGCCTCCGGCGCGCTTGCTTGCTGTGCCGTCGCAATAAGAGGCATGAAAGCAAGCAGTGTCCCGAACCACAACAATTTGTTCAGTTTCATTGTCACCTCCTATGTATCCTGTCGCACCGAGAATAATCTCGCGCCTAAAAGCTTACAAGGGGTTTGGAGAACCTTCTGCATGCTCCGTCGCCCAGGCAGTAACTTTGCTAAACAAAGTACTTTACACACACCTCGTGTTAAGCTATCCTTTAGCTATGGTTGTTCCCGATCCAATCCGACTGCGCTCTTCCGAGCCACGCGCGCTGGATGATCACGCCCGCGATAATCTGCGCTTTATTCGCGAGACCATGGAGCGAGCTGGCTCCTTCACCGCGGTCCCCGGTTGGGGCGGCGTGGCCATGGGCATCACCGCTCTCGGAGCGGCAGCCATCGCCTCTACGCAAGCCTCTCCAATCGCTTGGCTGCTCACCTGGATCGCAGAAGCCGTTCTGGCCATCGCCATCGCTGCTTGGACCACCTACTCCAAAGCACGCGCCTCCGGTTCTTCCCTTTTCTCCGGACCCGGCCGTCGTTTCGTTTACAGTTTCGCGCCCCCGCTTCTCGTCGGGGTGCTGCTTACCGCGCTTCAATTGCGCACCGGAATAGTCGGCGCTATCCCCGGTGAATGGCTGCTGCTCTATGGTACAGGTGTAGTAACCGGCGGCGCATTTTCGATTCGGGTAGTTCCTTTGATGGGCCTGTGTTTCATGGTACTGGGAGCGGTTGCGCTTTTCTGCCCTTGGCACTGGGGCAATCTATTTCTGGCCGCGGGATTCGGAGCGCTTCATATTATTTTTGGCGCGGTCATCGCGAGGAAATATGGCGGGTAAATCTGCAACCTATCGCGCGGAGCGCGAAGAATCTCCCAAGCGGATAGCGCCTCGTCTGCGTTCCAGCGAGCCGTCTGCTTCCAATCTCGATCGCCTGATTCACGAGCGCACGCGCCTCGCAATCGTCAGCGCCCTGGCCGTGAATCCTTCTCTGGCCTTCAATGAACTGAAGCAGCTCGTGCGCGCCACGGATGGCAATCTCAGCGTTCATGCCCGCAAACTCGAAGAAGCGGGCTACGTCACCTGCACGAAATCGTTCGCCGGACGCCTGCCCAAAACGGAATATCGCCTTTCCGCTGCCGGCCGCCGCGCCCTCGAAAAATATTTGAATCATATGGAAGCTCTAATCCAGGCCACGCGCGAACGTTAATCATGTAAAAAAATTTGGACGGTTACTTTATGAATAAAAGTACTTTGAACTCAATAAATCGCGGACTTCATGTCGCCATTCTGCTTGACGGAAATGGCCGCTGGGCCGCCACCCGTGGCTTACCGCGTTCGGAAGGCCACCGGGCCGGAGTAGAAGCTGTGCGTCGCATCGTACGCGCCGCTCCCGGCCTCGGTATCGGCACCCTCACGCTCTATGCTTTTTCTTCCGACAATTGGGGCCGTCCCCAAAACGAAGTATCTTCACTGCTCACCTTGCTCGAAGCCTTCTTCCGAAACGACGCCGGAAGATGCGCCGCCGAAGGCATACGCCTGCGCGTGATTGGCCGCCGCGATCGCATTCCTCTCTCTCTTTCCCAGGCGATCGACTCCGCCGAACGCGCCACCGCTTCCGCCCGCACTCTCGAATTGCGCATCGCCATAGATTATTCCGCGCGCGACGCCATCCTTCGCGCCTCCTGCTGGATGCTATCGAGCCTCGAAATATCGCAGCGCGAATTCGCCAAGCGCCTCGGAGAAGTAATGCACACCTCGGGTCCCACGCTCGATGTCGATCTCTTAATTCGCACCGGAGGCGACCGCCGCTTGAGCGATTTCATGCTCTGGGAATGCGCTTATGCCGAACTCTTTTTCACTCCGCGCATGTGGCCGGAATTCGAAGCCGCGGATCTGGCCGAAGCCGTTGAAGATTTTCTGAAACGCGAACGCCGCTTCGGAAAATTGCCCGAAGCCGCCGCCAGCTAACTGAACTTTGAATTTGCGCATCCAGTCGAAGCCGAACCCTCCCCGTTGAACTTCGCCGTTTCGCCCGTCATCGCGATCGCACCATCTCAAACGCTTTCTTGACCACGCGCGTTGCCGTCGGCGTAAGCGAAAATCTCGCCAATTCATCCTCGCGCGCCCAAGCCACATCCACCACGTCGCTTGCCGCTCGCGCCACCCCACTCACGACTTCGCACAAATAATCCAGTATCACAAAATGATAGCGCCATTTGCCGTCTGCGTCGGTCGTCACGCGGTCAAACGCTTCGATCAGATCTTGTACCTTTACCTCCAAGCCTGTTTCTTCTCCCAACTCGCGCCTAACTCCCTCACGCAAAGATTCTCCCAATTCGAGCATTCCCCCTGGAATCGACCATTCCCCCTCCAGCGGCGGCCCACCGCGCCGGATCAACAACACTCGATCTTCTGCTATTACCACCCCGCCCACTCCCACCAGCGGACGCTCTGGATATTCGCGGCTAGACACTTTTTGGCATTCCTCCTCGCGAAAGCTTGACACCGGCGTTATATAATACGCTCGTCGGCGCAAGCCGGCCCTTGGAAGGAGAGGAAGCCGTGACCCGATGTCCCGAATGCGACGCCGAAATTGATCTCGACGAAGACGAAGTGGAAGAAGGCGAAATCCTGAGCTGCCACGAGTGTGACGCCGAACTCGAGGTAACCCAAACTCATCCGGTTCATCTCATCGCCATTTCCGACGATGAGGATGAGGAAGAAGATGACGACGAAGACGACTCTGACGAAGAAGCCGTGGTCGAGGAAGAAGAAGAGGAAGAAGAAGCAGAATGATTTTCCCCGCCCCTCTTCCCACTTTTCTCTCCTGCGGTTTACCTCGGATGGCGGAACTTCGGTGATGCCAAACCACTCGCCGAACTTTTATATTCCTCTCTATGTTGGCCACCTATATTCTGCTCGCATCGCTCCGGTCAGTGATGAGCCTCTGCGCCAATATGGGCTCGCGCTTATGAAAACTCTCCACAGCGTCCGCTTCGGGCTTCTAGTTCTGGTAGTTCTTCTCGCAGCCTTGCCCTCCGCTGCGCAAACCAAGGACGAAAAAAAAGCCGAAGCTCAGCTCCGCGTTGTCCACGGTCTCGTTGGAGATAAAGATGAAAATCCCATCCCTTCCAGCGTCGTCTATCTTGTAAACGTCAAAACGAAAGCAGTGAAAACTTCTTTTGCCGACGATAAAGGCCAGTATCGCTTCAGTGGACTAGACCCCAATGTGGACTATGAGATTCACGCCGAGCACGAGGATCTCACCTCTTCCACCCGCACCGTTTCAAGTTTTGATTCACGCCGCGATATTGAAGTGAACCTCAAAGTAACCAGAAAGAAAAAAGATTAGCACCGGCTTCATCTGCTCTCATCCCCACGTGCCCTTGGCATCATCACGCGCACGGCTTGCGGCACCACCGAAAGTTCCACAGGAGTTTCGCCAAGCAGCTCGCCGTCTCCGTGCACCTTCACGGGACGCTCTGTCTGCAGCATGATCCGTTTGCATCGGTATCGCTGCACTTCCGGAAATCCGCGTAAATCTCCAGACGTCAAAACAATCGGAATCGCTTCCACCAGTCTGGTCCATCGAACTTCTTGCACCAACGCAACGTCGATCCATCCATCATCCATTTTTGCTTCCGGCGCGATGCGAATGCCGGAGCCATACCGCGTCGAGTTTGCGACCGCCGCAAAAAGAACGCGCCCATTCCACCCAACGCCGTCAATTTCGGCATGCAGCCGGATGCTTCCACCGTGAAAAAATTCCCACAACGCTCCTGCGAGATATCGCGTCACGCCGGGCAACCGTTTGAACTTCGTATTCGCCAAATGCGCAGCCTCAGCATCCAACCCCATCCCGCCTGCGCCAATGTAGTGGGCCGCGCGGCCATCGCCAAATTGCGCACGGATCAGATCGATTGCTCTCGGTGCCGACTTCAAGAACGCCTCCGCCGCATCCAGCGGGTCAGCCGGAATCCCCAGGTCCGCCGCAATATCATTCCCATTGCCCGCCGGAAAAAATCCCGCCACTGCCTCCGTTCCATAGACCGCTTCCACCAGATGATGAAACGCCCCATCTCCACCCAGCGCCGCCACGTAGCGATATCCCACGCGAGCGCCCCACTCGGCCTGTGCGCGCAAGTCTGCGGCACTTTTGGAACGCGAAAAATCCGCTGCATGTCCGCGCATCTCCAGCAGCTTCGTAACGCGCTTTTCAGCTCGCAAAGCGCGCCCCCCGCCTGCCGCCGGATTCACGATCACTAGAGTCTCGGCTTTCAAGCAATCATCCCGGACGATCTTTCTCTATTCCTATAAGGTTTTCCGGCGTTCTATACCGCCGTAAATGAACTCCGAGCAGCGCCAACTCTGCTGCAGACCTCGCGCCGAGTCAACTTTTCATACGCAACGATGTTGAAGATTTCACCGCAGAATGGGATGCTATGGCCCGTCTCACGCCGCTGAATTTTGAGATTGTGGAATAACAACGGAAGGAACAACCATGAAAATCCGCATCGCAGTTTCACTGTGGGGTTTGGCAGCGCTCTCCGCGATCCTGCTTTTCGGTATCCCGGCCTTCGCTCAACAGCACGGCGGCAACGCTCCTCACTGGAGTTATTCCGGCGCCGATGGCCCGGAACACTGGGGCGATCTCGACCCCAGCTATGCTGCGTGCAAAACCGGACAGCGCCAATCCCCCATCGATATCAAAGGCGCGGAGCCGGCCGATCTAAAGCCCATTCAATTTGATTACAAGCTCTCTCCCATGAAAATCGTCAACAACGGCCATACCATCCTCGTGAAATACGAATCCGGCAGCAGCATTACCGTTGACGGCAAACAGTATCCGCTGGTGCAGTTTCATTTTCATCACCCCAGCGAAGAAGAAATAAACGGCAGGAAATCCGACATGGTCCTTCACCTGGTACACGTGAGTGCGGACGGCCACGCCATAGCCATAGCCGTTCTGCTGAAGAGCGGTGGAGAAAATCCCTTGATTCGCGATATCTGGGCGCACATCCCCAAGGAAGTGGACAAGGAAGTCGAATTCAAAAAAGTTGTGATCAACGCCGCCGATCTGCTGCCCGCCGACCAGAATTACTACACTTTCGACGGCTCGCTCACTATTCCTCCCTGCAGTGACGTGAAATGGTTCGTGATGAAAACTCCGGTCGAACTTTCTCCCGCTCAGATCGCGGCATTCGCGAAGCTCTATCCCGATAACGCCCGGCCGACTCAGCCCACGAATGACCGAAAAATCCTGGAGAGTAATTTCACAAAGTAAACGCCGCGCCGTTGCAACAGCCGGGAGCATGCATGAACGTATCCAACTCAAAAAAGTTTGGGAATTTTCACTCTCAGATCTCGCTGCGATTTCTTTTCCTCTGGCTCCTCGGGACTTTCTCTAGCGCCGGCATCACCGCGACGTTCGCCCAAAACGTACCCCTCACCTCCCCGATTTCTCCTGAATCCGACAAACTTCTCCATCGCCTTTTCGCTTCCGCCGACTTCGAGGTCAAAAATTTCGGCCCGGCTCGCTGGCTCAACGACGGTCAGTCCTACACCACCGTCGAAACATCCGCCGCCAACAAGGACGCCCAAGACATCGTTCGCTACGAAACCGCAACCGGAAAACGCGACGTCCTCGTCTCCTCCGACAAAATAATTCCGTCCGGCGAAAAATCCCCTCTTGTGATTGAAGATTACACCTGGTCCGAAGACAAAACACGTCTGCTCATCTACACGAATTCCGTCCAAGTTTGGAGGCTCAATACACGCGGCGATTATTGGGTGCTCAACCTGGGCTCCGGCACCTTGCAGAAACTGGGAGGCGATGCTCCCGCTTCTACCCTGATGTTTGCGAAATTCTCACCCAGCGGCTCCCAGGTGGCCTACGTTCGCGCCAACAATATTTATGTGGAAGACCTCACCTCTCACAGAATAGCGCCGCTCACCACCGATGGTTCTGCCACCTTGATCAACGGCACCTCCGATTGGGTTTATGAAGAAGAACTCGATGTTCGGGACGGATTTCGATGGAGTCCTGACGGTCGTCACATCGCCTACTGGCAATTCGACACCACCGGCGTGCAGATCTTTCGCCTAATCTACAATCTCGGCGCCCCACGCGAAATCGTAACCGGATTCCCCTATCCCGGTCTCGGCCGCTATCCCTCGATTCTCGATATCGCTTATCCCATTCCCGGTAGCACGAACTCCTCTGTGCGCGTCGGTGTCGTGGACGTTGCAGGTGGCCCCACGCGCTGGATGCAGGTTCCCGGCGACCCGCGTAACAACTACATCGCTCGCATGGACTGGGCCGCAAATTCCAACGACCTAGCCATTGAGCATCTAAACCGTCTGCAAAATACCAACGACGTTCTTCTTGCCGACACCTCTACTGGCGCCGTCCACTCGATATTTCAGGACCGCGACCCAGCTTGGGTTGACGTGATGCCGAAAGTCACCTGGCTGCATAACGGCGCCGATTTTATTTGGCTGAGCGAACGTGACGGCTGGCGCCATGCCTACCTTGTTTCCCGCGACGGCAAACGAGTTCAGCTAATCACCCGCGGAAATTTCGATGTAATCGGCCTGGACTCACCCGACGAAAAGTCTGGTTGGCTTTACTTCAACGCCTCGCCCGACAACGCCACGCAGCAATACCTCTATCGCGCCCGCTTGGAGGGCTCCGGAACTCCCGAGCGCGTAACCCCGTCCACCTTTCCCGGCACGCATTACTACGATATCTCTCCGGACTCTCACTGGGCCTTCCATCAGTATTCGCGAGCCGACCTTACGCCCGTCACTGACCTGGTGGAGTTTCCCGCTCACCGTTCCGCCCGCGTTCTGGAAGATAATTCGGCTCTCCGCGCAAATGCCTCCGTCCTTCTCCAGACTCCCGCCGAATTCTTTAAGCTCGACATCGGCGACGGCGTCACACTCGATGCCTGGATGATGGAGCCTCCGCATTTTGATCCCGCCAAAAAATACCCGCTCCTCGTTTATGTGTATGGCGAACCCGCCGCGCAAACCGTGCTCGATGAATGGGCTTCCTGGAATTATTATTTCAATCGCGCTGTCGCGGCTGCCGGCTACATTGTGGTCAGCTTTGACAATCGCGGCACGCCCGCGCCCAAAGGCCGCGAGTGGCGCAAAATTGTCTATGGCGCGATCCAGCCTGTCATCGTCAAGGATCAGTCCGCTGCCCTTCAAGCTTTCCTGCGCTCGCATACTTTCGCAGATCCGTCACGCGTCGCCATATGGGGATGGAGCGGCGGCGCCACCAGCACTCTCAGCATGATGTTTCGCGCTCCAGATCTTTACAAAGTCGGCATGGCCGTGGCGCCCGTACCCGATTTGCGCCTCTATGACACGATTTATCAGGAACGTTACATGGGATTGCCCCTTCAAAACGTGGACGGCTATCGCAACAGCTCTGCCATTAATTTCGCCGACGCCTTGCGAGGAAGTTTGCTTCTGGTTCACGGCTCCGGGGACGACAATGTCCATTATTCCGGCTCGGAGCTTTTGCTAAATCGCCTGATCGAACTCGATAAGCCCGTCGATTTCATGGAATACCCCAATCGCACTCACGCCATTAACGAAGGCGCCGGAACCACCCTTCATCTCTACAGCCTCTTGCTCCGCTACTTGGAGCAGCACATCCCCCCAGCGCCAGGCATGCCGGAGAAGACGCCATGAGCCCACAAAAAAAAGAACAACATCTCTCCTGATAAATTGGTTTTTTACGAAAAGCTGGTGAAGACCAATCCAAAGGTCGAACGCAAGGGCGCTGCAAATCCTTACACCTCCCTAAACGGTCACATGTTCACTTATTTGAATCAGTCAGGTTCTCTGGCCCTTAGGCTCCCCGAGGGTAAACGAGAAAAGTTCCTGAAGAAGTATAAGGCTGCGCTTTTTGTGGCTTACGGCGCCGTAATGAAGGAATACGCAACGGTGCCGGACAGTCTTCTGAAAGACACGAAAACTCTACAACGGCATTTTCAGTTCAGCTACGAATACATCAAAACACTAAAGCCCAAGCCCACGAAGAAGACGAAGAAGAAGGGTCCGTAATCTAGTTTTCCTCCGTATCGCTGCTCGGAGCATGCTCGTGCGCGCGAAATTGCGTCCACGGCCCCGCGTCCATATCGATCAGGGTGTTTGATTGCCAGTTGTATTCCGGATGCGCTTGCAAAAATTCCCGTGCTTTAAAATTTGTTCCGCACGGATGCCCCGTGTGCGCCACGAAAGTCATCGATTCCGCCATGTTCGTATCGATCACTTTTCCTTCCACTGAGCCCGCCGGATTGTAAGGCTCCTTAGCGAACATCGGATCTCCCTCCGTCGCCATATCTCCGTGTCCGCAAAGCGTTCGCCGGTTGGGCCCTGTTTTCTTCGTGT
This sequence comes from Candidatus Acidiferrales bacterium, assembly GCA_050012395.1. Taxonomy (GTDB): domain Bacteria; phylum Acidobacteriota; class Terriglobia; order Acidiferrales; family UBA7541; genus Palsa-295. Next base: position 106,920 of record JBEKHG010000005.1, on the reverse strand, counting down.
AAGTATCGTAGTGGTCCGCCAAAAATGCTTCCGCCAGCGTGGTGTCGATTTTCCCCTGATTCGCAGCCATCAATTCATCCCAACGCGCGTGCCGCGCATTTGCAGAAGCCGCCATATTGTTCGGATCGAAAGTCGTTTCGTCCTTCAGCACCGCCGGATCGCTGGCGAAATTTGATCCCACGTAATACCCATCCTTCGTTCGCCACACTCGGTGGTGCAAAAGCCCCAGCTCAAAACGCGCGATCTCCCCCGTCTTGCGGTCCGCCAGCAACCAATCATTCGCGTAGCCACCATTGTTTCCATCCAGCATAATCTGTACGTATTCATCGATCGACCCCGCATACTGCATGGCTTTTCGCGCACGCACGAATTCCGGCTTGCCGTTCGGGTCCCAGCCATGAAAATCGGTGATAGTTGTTTCGGTGATCATCAATCCGTCTGAGTTCACTCCGAAATCGTCGTCGCTCGCGATTACTCCTGGAAATCCGTCCATCAACATGCTGTAGCCATGTTGCGGAGCGATGTCGAAAATAATGTTCCACCGCGCGCCGTAGTTGTAACTCGTCCAATTATTGTGCGCCATCACGATCTGGTGGTTTTTCGTATAACTTCCCGTCGCCACAAACGCGCTACAGTGTTCCTCTGCCGGCTTTGACGTCGGCCCAACGGCCGCCGTCTGCTTGTCCAACCACGGCACGTAATAATCTGCCAACTCCATGAATCCATTCATGGCCACAATGTCGTCTTGATCCAGCTTGGTGTACCCGCGCGCGCGCAAACCATCGACGATTCCCGCCAGCTCCGACTGGTAATCCACATCAATTTTCGGCCACATCATCGTGTGCGCAGCGCGCCGGAAGAAATCCCAATTGCGCTTCGATGTATAGGTCATCTCCGAACTCACCGCCGCGAACGCGTCTGAAATTTCCGGCGCCAAAAGATAGCCATGCTGATAACCGATGTCGTGTGGCGCACCCTCCAGGTGGACGTAGATCCAACCCCCGCGCTCGAACCGGTACGCTTTCGCCAAAGCCGGTTCGTCCGCGCGCCGTTGTGCCAACGCCGCCTGTTCGCCAGCGTTTACACTGGCTACCTTAGCGTTCAAAAACACCGGCACCGCGATAAGCGCGATCCCCAGCACGAAAAGCGTCACAAACGACAACCTATTCCTATGCCCATCCATTAGCACTCTCCCTCACGTGCACGCATTGTAGGCGCGCGTTTACCACCGGTCAATGCGTCTGGCAGCCTGCTGTAATCTTTGTGGGTCGTGCCTTTAGCCACGAGCAGCAGCTCACAAAACCCAAGCGGCTTCAGCCGCTGAAGTTCCGATTTTCCAGTCCGGCTCAGGCAGCCATAGGCTCTGATGCCTCCATCACGTTACTAATTGAAGCGTACCCGCGCTGAAAAATAACGTGCCCCGCCTCTCTGCGAATAAAATTTCCTTATGGCAGTAAGCAGGCCCTGACCCATGTCATCCGAACCCAAAATACCGAGAAAATATCCTCGCGTCCGTGCGCCCAAAGGCATGTGGGTCGGTTGGAAGTCCGCCAAGCAAACCTGCACATCGCTAGCAGAAGTGATGGGCCTCGGAGGCCTTTTCCTGCACACCGCAACCCCGCCCTCCGAAGGCTCCAGTATCGAACTGATTTTTGATTTGCCCAACGGACAAGTCCGCGCCCGTGCCATCGTACGTAGCCTGCAACCCAATAAAGGCATGGGCATACAGTTTGTTCAAATGCGTCCCGAAGATCGCGCCAAGCTCAACAAGTATTTATCCCTGCAACAGCTCTCTCCCATCGTTGACGAAGTCATTCCACGCGCATCCGGCGCGAAGCCCACGAGCGCACATTCCGTGCACTCCGCTCCTTCCTATCTCGCCCTCTCGCTTCGCAGTGAAGAAGCCGCGCAGCGCCGCTTCGAACGCGATCTCCACCAGCTCATAGAACTCACCGGCAAAGGAACTTACTACCAACTGTTGGGAGTCACCTCCGAATCTCCCCTCAGCCAGGTTAAGAAGAGCTACCACGCCCTCGCCCGTAAATTCCATCCCGACGCCCACGTGGGCAATCGCTCGTTGGACGCGCCGGTCAGAGACCTCATGGTCATCATCACAGAAGCCTACAGAACTCTCGAGAACGAGGAAAAACGCACGGCCTACGATAAACGCCTCGCCGCCCGCGGTGGTTTCAGCATGCATCGCGAAAAAACAACGGCCGAAGAATCCATCCAGGAATGGCTGAAGCGCGCCAACGAATGTCTGCGCGCAAACAATTTCGTCGGCTCTGTCGTCTGGTTGCGTAAATGTATTCAGTTATCGCCGGACAACGCGCTTTACCACGCCACATTGGCGCGCAGCCTCTCCACAATTCCTCAATACCACGAGGAAGCCATCGAACATTTTCAAGCCGCCATCAAGTTGGATCCCTGGCGCGAGCAAATCTATCTTCAGTTCGCCGGATTGCTGCAGGAAATGCAGCTTCTCGAACACGCCGGCGAAGTCTATGCCCGGCTCCTCGAATTTAATCCTATGCATGTCCAGGCGCGCGAGAAGCTCGCTGAACTAACATCTCTAACCCAACCCGCAAAACACTCGTCACGAATTCCTCACTTGTTCGGCAGAAAAAACTGAGCAGTATCGACTCGCCGCCCAAATCCCGCATCAGAAGAAGAAAATGATCTCGCGGATCCAGCGCTGGTCCTCCATCGCAGACGTAACGCTCTTCCCCGCCTTCATCCTTTGGTTCATCTGGAAATTGCAATTCACCGCGCGATGGACCTGGATGATTTTCATCCCCTGGATAGTCGCGAGCTTTCTAATTCATCGCGATACGCCCAAAACCCTGGGCTGGCGCGCAGACAATCTGTTGCCCGCCACCAAACAAGCCTTAAAATATTTCGGCGCAATGCTCGTCGGCCTGGTCATCATCGGCCTAGCCCTCGGCGCCCGCCCGCATCTTCCGCCCAATCTAATTTCCTGGCATCGCCTGTGGACCTACTTCGCCTTCTGCCTGCTCCAACAAGTAGCGCTCAATTCCCTGCTTCACAACCGCATGCTCTCGCTCGTCCGCAACGAATGGCTCGCTGCCTCCCTGACTGGCGTCATTTTCGCCGCATGCCACTGGCCCAACCCCGTCCTGATCCCCTTGACCTTCATCGCCGGAACCGCCATGGCCTTCATGTTCGGACGCGTCCGCAACATCATCCCTCTCGCCATCGGCCAAGCCATCCTCGGCTCCGTCGTGTTCTGGGCCTTCCCGCTGGCTTGGCACCACCACCTCCGGGTCGGCCCGGGCTATTACGCCAACAAAAAATAGCCTCCAATCGCTGCCTTTTCACCCTGCTTGGCGGTCCGTTAGTCACCTACGAAGCCGCCAAACCATCTTCATTGACAGCCCGTCATGCCCCCGTATAATCATCTCCGAGCCCCGCGGCTCCCTAGCAATCGCAGGCTAATCAATAGCTTAAACCGCCTATCGGGCGCAGCTTTTCAAGGAACTCGGCAATCGTGATGGCGCTTCACAGTTTGCTTTTCTCCGCCGCCGCATGGCACGCCCCCGGCAATCCGCTCGCCGAAATTTGGCGACGCAACATGGACCCGACCGCCAATCCGTTCCGAGGCATCTATCAACTGAACTCTTTCGACCTCGCCATCATGCTCCCGTATTTCTTCGTGATGATTATCTTGGCCGCCTATGGCATTCATCGCTACGCTCTGGTTTACAATTATTACAAAAACCGCAAGAACATCCCTGGCCCACCCCCCGATATTGCAGCTTGGCCCAAAGTTACCGTTCAGCTCCCTATCTACAACGAACGCTACGTCATCGATCGCCTGGTCGAAGCCGTTTCGCAATTCGATTACCCGCGCGAACTTCTTGAAATTCAGGTCCTCGATGATTCCACCGACCAGACCCAACGGATCGCTCGCGACTGCGTGGAACGTTACCGCGCCCTGGGCTTGCCAATTTCTTACATCCATCGCGACAATCGCGAAGGCTATAAAGCGGGAGCGTTACAAGAAGGTTTGAAATCGGCTAGAGGCGAGTTCATTGCCATCTTCGACGCCGATTTTATTCCGCCCGCCGATTTTCTCCGCCGCACCGTGCCTTACTTCACCGACCAAAAGCTCGCCATGGTGCAAACGCGCTGGAGCTACATCAATCGCAATTATTCTGCGCTTACTGAAGTCGCAGCCATTCTGCTCGACGGGCATTTCGTCATCGAGCATTCCGCCCGCGCCCGCAGTGGCCTCTTCTTTAATTTCAACGGTACCGCAGGCATTTGGCGCCGCACTTCTATCGATGACGCGGGCGGCTGGCAGCACGACACGCTCACCGAAGACACCGATCTTTCTTATCGTGCCCAACTTCGCGGCTGGCATTTCCTCTATTTGCCGAATATCGAATGCCCCTCCGAGCTGCCGGTTGAAATGAACGCTTTCAAATCGCAGCAAGCTCGCTGGGCCAAAGGCTTGATGCAAACGGCGAAAAAAATCCTTCCACGCGTGCTGCGTTCAAAAGAGTCCGCCGCGGTCAAAGCCGAAGCTTTTTTCCATCTCACCGCCAACATCAGTTATCCGCTCATGGTCGTCATGTCCATCATCTTGCTTCCCGCCATGATCGTCCGCTTTTATCAAGGCTGGTTCCAGGTTCTAGTGATTGACCTGCCTCTTTTCCTGGCTTCTACCTGTTCCATTTCGTCCTTTTATCTCGCCGCCGAACGTGCGCTCTACCCCAAAACCTGGAAGCGCACCTTTCTCTATCTTCCTTTTGTAATGGCTGTCGGCATCGGCCTATCCGTCCGCAACGCCTGGGGAGTTCTCGAAGCTCTCTTCAACGTGAAATCCGAATTCGTGCGCACCCCGAAGTACCGCGTCGAAGCTAACGCAACCGGAAGCAACCACGGCGATTGGGCCAAAAAGACCTACCGCAAAAGCGCCGGTTTGATGCCCTTCGCAGAAGTGGCCCTGGGAATTTACTTTGCGCTAGCCGTGGTGTACGCCCTGCAAAACGAAAACTATGCCACCGTCCCCTTCCTCTTCCTTTTCGTTTGGGGCTACCTCTACACCGGATTCATGTCCCTGGCCCAAACCTACATCGAGCGCTTGCGCTTCACCGTGGAATCAGGCGAAGTCCGCCCCGCCTCCAGCGGAGCCCCCGGCTTCTGAACGAAGAGGCCTCGCACAGAAAAAGCTCTCCTAATTTTATCTTCTATTTGTGGCAACTCTAAAATTCAAGCCGCACCTGAAACGCGATCATCCGAGGCGTGCTATCGCCACCCAATCCGACGCCGAGCAAGCCGGTGGGCGGAGATGTGGTGTAAGTGAGGGCGCCGAAGCCGGTTTGTGTGGAAGGCTTTCCGGGAATGCCTGCAAGCACCATGCTCGGAAGTCCGAAATTCGGGTGGTTGAACAGATTGAAGAATTGAGCTTCGAGGCGAAGCTTTACGCGTTCGGTCAACGGAAACCATTTTGTGAGGTAGAAGTCGCTCCACACGAATTGCGGGCCGCGCAAAGAGTTGCGGCCTAGATTGCCGAATTGGCAGGTTTGCGCGTTGTCGCCGCCATTACAAGCCCCGGTGCTGGGATCCACGGTAGAGACGAAAGCATTGGGGTTGAGCCACTGAATCGTACCGGGTTGAGTGACACCAGGAATAGGATTGTGTTCGTACACCGAAACGCCGGGAACGACGCTGGCGAATTGCGGTCCGCCGCCCTGCACGATTCCGTCTCCGTTTGCAGAATACGGCGTGCTCAGTACCGAGAATGGAATCCCGCTATGCCAGAACGCCGTGCCGGAAATTTGCCAACCGTTCAGAGCATAACCTAGCGCATGACTGCGCACTTTTAGAGGAATCTCGTAAACGTATTCGGCGGTCAGATTCTGGCGGATATCGTAATCGCACGGCCCATAATTTCGCGCTAGCTCTCCTGGCAGAGGCGATAGCACTGCGCCTGCGGCAAATTGCAGAAAGCCTCCGTTGGAAACCTCGTCCATACACTTGCTGAAGGTGTAATTGATTTGGCCTTGCAGTCCGTGGCTCAAATGCTTCGAGGCGGTGAGTTGAAGGCCGTTGTAATGACTGCTGGCACCGGTGGAAAACTGCGTGACCGCGCCGAAGCGGGGATCGGTTGGCTGCAAGTAAGGAAAAGGTGCGAAGCATCCTCCACAGACTCTCTGGTAGCCATTTACTTGCGTTAAGTAAGGCTGATTTAGCGCCCTCGTGCCGACGTATTGCGCGCGAACGCTCGCGGTAGTGCCGAACTGATGCTCGATTCCCAAACTCCACTGCATGAAATAAGGAGCGCGAAGCTTTCCGGTTGGGACGGCAGCGATCGCAACCGGCGGGAGACATGCTGATGGATTCGCTGAAGGCGAGGCGCAGGAAAGTTGACCTTGGGGAAAGCCGGCGGTGAAGGCTTGATTTGCGGCGATAGTAGCGTCAACCGCGCTATTGGGCACACCTGGGGCAATAGCGCTGCCGCCGACGGTACCGAGCAAGCCGCCTTGAAAAGTTTGTACGTACGGCGGATTCACGCCCACAACATCGGCGATGCTTCCCGGCAAAATATCGCTGAAAAGACCGAAGCCGGCTCGAAGCACGGAATTATCTGTAAATTGCCAGGCGAGGGCGGTTCTCGGCTGCCAGAGCGCAAGAGGAGTTTCGGAGAAGACATGGCGCAGACCGGTCTGAATTGCGGCCTCAAGCGGTTGATTTACATCGTGCGCGATGGAAGCGAACGAGCCGCGCAAGCGGGCGATTTCGTCATGCGGGTTGAGGGGATTTGAATTGAGCGTGTCGCGCAGGCCGATGGTCCAGGTCAACTCGGCAGTCAGCTTCCAGGTATCTTGAGCGTACAAATCCAGATTTAGAAAATTAAAAGGCTCGTTGGGCGACGTGGGAAAAGTTTTTGTCGCAGTGGATGCAACCCCGTAAATATATTGCGGCAGTGTGTTGTAGATAACAGTAGGAACGCTGCCTTCGCCAAAATCGTAATCATTCAGGCGAAGAATTCTGGTATTGGTTCCAAACCTGAATTCGTGCGCGCCACGGCTCCATGCCAGGTTGTCGTTGATGAAGAATCGAGAGGCGCGCCTTCCTTGCAGCCAGGTGTTGTCTAGGCCGCCGACGGTAGTGAAAGGCGCATTGGCTCCGCCCCCTTCCAACACGATGGGGAAGGCTGCGAGAGTTTTCTGAAAATCGCCGGGCGCGAACAAGCTTTCGTACCAGGAAAATCCCGGATTGAAATAGTTCACCAACGTTGGTGAAAAAACATGCGTATAACCTGCCGCTAATGAATAGAGCGGTTGCGGAGAAACCGAGTCGAATATCGGGTTGATAGGGTCGGTATAGGCCGCCTGCACACCGGTATCGGCCTGAAAACGGGTCCAGGCGGTATTATTTGCGTCGATGTTGTAATCCACGCGGATTGTCTGGACTTGTTCGTGATCGTCGCTGGAATGCGAAACGCTCTGGCGGTTAGCGCAGCCGTTCCCGTCGGGAGGCGTGCCGGATGCGGCGCTGCCGCCGATGTTAAAAGGGCAGCCAAGGACGGCGAGCGGTGTGCCATTTAAATTTCCGTAAAGTGAGAACATTTTTTGATAGAACGGCACCATCTGCGGCGCAGCGCCGTAAATTGCGCCGGTAATCGTGTCCTGGCCCCCGAGCGGGAGTTGTTGGAGCACATACTTTTGAAACGCGGCGGTCGGCACGGTCGTAGGTGTGACGATCGGAAGCGCGATACGCACCCATTCGCTGTCGAAGAAAAAGAATAGTTTGTTGTGAATGATGGGGCCACCGAGACTGCCTCCAAAATGATTCACCGTGGAGCGCGGCTTGTGATTGCCCGGTGTGGCGTTCGTAAAATAATCCGCCGCATTCAATAACGAGCCGTTCCAGATTTCATAAAGATTTCCGTGGAACTGGTTGGCGCCGGATTTGGTGACGTAGTTAACCTGAGAGGCGCCGTATCTTCCCTGATCGACCGAGTAAGAGAGCGTGTTGACGGTTACTTCGGAAATTGAATTCAGGCCCAGCACCAGATTGGTGGAAAGTCCGCTATTTAAGTTCGTGAGCGGATCGTTGGTTTCGAGGCCATCCACGATGTAGCCGTTCGAGAGCGCGGGAAGACCGTTGAACTGCACATTGCCGTAACCGTTCGACCCTCCCACAAAATCATTTCCGCTCCCGGCGGTATTGATAAGCGCGCCGGGGGCGAACTGCAACGGGTAAGTGAGATCTCCACCGGGATTCGGGAGGTTTTCCAACTGTGGTGCATTCAGATTAGTCGAAGTATTTGCATTCCCGGGATTGATCAGCAGCGGCGCACTCAGAACTTCCACACTCTGGCTGGATTGCGCCAGTTTAAGAATAAAGTTCGCCGTTTGCTTCTGGCCTAGCCCGGACAATACGTTGTCGCTTTGCTCGGTGGCGAAACCTTCTTTCTCCACTCTTACCGAGTAAATGCCCGGCATTAGCTGAGGGAAACCGAAGCGGCCTTCGCTGTCGGTTTGCAGAGAGCGCTGCAACCCATTTTCGCGATTCGTGATTGTGACGGTGGCATCTGGGATGGCTGCGTTGGTCGCGTCGCTTACTTGACCGATAATGGCGCTCGTGGTTTCACCTTGAGAAAAAGTTAACCCAGGAAAGACCAAGAGAACGGACCCTACGAAAACAAATATCGACAAAGTGAAACGCAACATAGCTGTCTCGAATGGCCTGACACTTTCTCTCGTTAACCTTACTTAATATAAAATATTAAAGCAAGTGAATACCATTCGTTAGCTGTGTGTGCTAGTCCTAAAATCATCCGAAGCAGCCTGCATCCACTTAAGCAACGAAGTACTATTGGTGGTGGCGAGCCCTTCCGCGCGGCACCGGAGTGAACCCATACGCGATTGAAACTCACGGGATGCCGAATCTTTTCTGCGGTTTATGCCGAAAAGGTTCGGGTTTTGACGTTTAAGGCCGCGAAATCATCCACAACAGTCTGTATCCACTTAAGCAACGAAGTACTATTGCCCTACCTCCCAGACCGCCCTTAACCTTCAACCAGCGCCAGTTCTTGGATCACTGAGGAGGTTCCGATGGTCGAGCGCCGTCGCTGCAAACGCTTCCCTTACACGATTCCCGTCAAGGTTTACGGACGCACTCCTCGAAACCATCCCTTCCGCGATGTTACCGCTACCATGGCCGTCAGCTTATACGGCGGGCTGCTCGACATGAAGCCCCGCGTAAAACTCGGCCAAAAGATTCTCATCGTCAATAGCTTCACCGAAGAAGAGCGCCAATGCCGCGTAGTCTACGTCGAACCGCAACCTCGCGGTCGCAGACGAGTCGCCGTCGAATTCGCCAATGCAAACACCGGAGGTGATTTCTGGCACGTCTATAGCCCTCCTGTGCCACTCAAACCCGTGTCACCCTCTGCAAACCGAGCCGGCAACACCGCGGCCTGACGCAATCTGTTCTTTCAATTCGCGTTTCCCGAAACGGGAAAATTGCGCCGAAGTATTGTCGCGTCCACAGCGCACGACTCCTTGAATTTCGTAGGACAAAATGCTACCGTTCCGCGTGATTCAAATAGAGCAGCATCGGGCCCTTCAACAAAACCTAACGAAGCCATACCTCCCGCACCTTCTCCCCGCAACCAAGCTTTTCTCTGAACGCGAATTCGCAAGGGCAAATCGCCATATTGCAGACCCTGTGCCGGACCGCTCCCCGCGACGAGATTTCACCATCGTCAGCGCTCAAAATACGTGCTCCTTGACGCAAGAAAACGACCCTGTTCTGGCCAAGTGGGCGCCCACTTCTAACCGGCACAGACCTACAAACAGATGTTGCAGAAAACAAATAACTAAACCCTGTCTAACCGGCACTAGAACACACATTAAACTTTCGCCAAATTTCACGAAAATCGCTCACGATTTCGCTACTTTTGAGTCTCAAAACACAGTGCTCTTGCGGTGGGACCCGCTGTGGAAAACGAGGCGTTTTTTGCAAGTTGATCGCCCGCTTCTACCCGGTTCTGCTCAATATATAGAATGCGACGTAACTTACCCAAAACAAACGACCCCGACATTTCTACCCGGGGCTACAACCACATACCGCGATCGCACGAATTTCGACCAATTCTCGACTAAGGTGGTAATCGAAAAACCATGAACCTTCGCAAAGTCGCTCAGCGTTCCGCTCTACTAGTTCTGGCAGTCGCCTGCGCTTCGCTGCTCATCCAAGCCCGCTTCCGCCAGCCCAACGCCGAATACCAGGCGCGCCGCGCGAAACTTCGTTCCATGATCAGCGGTCCCGTGGTGATCTTCGGCTACACCAGCCGTCAGGACACCGGGGAGGTGGCCGTCTTCTTCCAGGAAGAAAATTTCTACTATCTCACCGGTCATAGCGAACCCGACGCCGCACTCCTTCTAATCCCCGATTCGCCCGACGCCAAGTCCTCCACCGGGCCGCACGAAATTCTTTATCTTCCTCCCCGCAATCCCAACGACGAAAAATGGGGCGGACCCAAGTTGGGTCCTGATGATCCCGACGCCGCGGAAAAAACCGGATTCCAAGCCGTCAAGCCTTTCGCCAGTCTCCACGAGGACCTGGTGAATCTCGCGAAGACATACTCCACTTTCTACACCGAGCTTCCTCCCAAGCAGGAAAACGGCTACCCGCACCTCACCATTTGGAGTGCTTGGGTCCGTAGCGCCTTGCCGCAATCCACCGTTGACGACATTGCACCTGCATTGGCCAGTCTGCGCCAGATAAAATCCCCCGGCGAAATCGCCTTGATCCAAAAAGCTGTGGATGCCTCCGTTGATGCGCAACTCGCCGCCATGAGAATGATGCGCCCCGGACTTTACGAATATCAGATCGCTGCCCGCATGAAGGAAGTTCACGAAATGGAGGGTTGCTCGCGCGAGGCCTACGCGCCCATCGTCGGCGCCGGCCTATATTCCACAGTCCTGCACTACGACGACTTAAAGAACGAAATCAAAGACGGCGACCTGGTTGTCATTGACGTAGGCGGAGAGTACGGCGGCTATGCTGCAGATATCACTCGCACGATCCCTGCGAACGGTAAATACACTGCGCGCCAGCGCGAAATCTACGAAATCGTTTTAGGCGCTCAGAACGCCGCGCTCGCCGCCATCAAACCCGGCGCCATGCTCTACGGAGGCCCCAGGAGCGTTCACCAAGCCGCCTACGATTACATCAATACTCACGGCCACGACCTGCATGGCAACGCTCTCGGCCGCTATTTCTTTCACGGAGTCGGCCACCACCTCGGCCTCAACGTCCACGATGCCAACGACCGTACCAGCCCGCTGCAGGCCAACATGGTCATCACCGACGAGCCCGGCATCTACATCCCCGAAGAGAAAATCGGCGTGCGCATCGAAGATGACGTTCTAGTCACCGCCGACGGCAACCAGCTCCTAACCGAAAAACTTCCGCGCTCCCCGGATGAAATAGAAAAAATCATGGCCGAACCCCGCGCAAACCCACAACCTTAACTAATCCCCTCGATCAAAATGGTTAGCATCGACGCATCCAAGGGATTGACCGAGTTGCAAAACATAAAAAAAAGACGGCACAACCGGGGTACTCCGATTGTGCCGCCCATGTTAGTGAAGCTACTGTTTTTGCGCTTTGCCGGCAGCCACCTTTGCAGGCGAGACCACCGGAGACGCCTGCTGTTGGATCTGTCCAGAAAAAACGCTTCCTCCAATCAAACCGTTAAAGTCATCAGATTGGTTTTCCATCCAGAACAACTGTTGCCCGCTGGCTTGGTAAACAATGGCTCCGTCGTAGGGGATGATGGCTCCTCCCTCATCGACGGTCATACTAAAGGGGTTCAATAGATAACGCCCTTGGTTATTTAAATCGGGCGCAATTGTGCTTGAGAACGTAGTCCCGGTATTGACCTGTGCCACCCCAAGAATCTCTGCTGGATCGCTGAGAGTTCCGGTTCCCGAGAAATTCGCTCCGCTGGCGGTTGCGTTACCAACGAAATCAAACTCGCCCTCTATGTTAAGGTCTTGAAACCCGACGCCGTAATTGCCCGCAAAGCTAGCCGTTGAGTTGTCGGTCTGAGGGACCATGACTCCAGAGCCAGCCACGTTAGTATCGAGGTCAACCACCAAAGCCCCTCCACCACCGGATGAGTTGTTGGGATCGTTAATATTCAGATTCGGGTCGGTCGCATAAATTCCGAAAGTAGTTACGTCTCCAAAGTTGCCGGACGTAATCATTAGGTTTCCGTACCCGTTGGTACCGACTGCGAACGTACCAGAGATAGCCACCGCGTCTCCGGAACCGATACCAATTTCGCTAACATCCGCGACTCCGGTAAAGTTGGCGCCTGAGGGGAAAATTTCGCCGACGGCTGAATAAAGAACGCCGGCAAGGTTACTCTGCACGCTAAACACTGAATTTTGCGAGCTGACAGTGAAATTTCCGCTCCCCTGTCCATACGCTGAGCCTACCAACGTGCCAGCGGTGTCCACATCGATCAGCCGTAGCGCTTCCGGACCAACAATGTAATACACGATTGTTCCGGCAATCCCCGTCCCAGTCAGCGTGCCGCGACCGAAGGAATCTGCCGACGAAAGCGTTCCGGTAAAGGACTGGTTCGTTGCTATATGCCCCGCATGATTCTCATCAAAAATACCATTCGATAGGCTGGTCCCGGACAGGCTGAACACGCCTCCATAGAATGTCGTGTTTCCCGTGCTGCCCGCACCCGACAGCGTAAAGGAATACGCGCCACTCGGCGTAGTTGGAAGCGTCTGCAAATCAAAGCTACCGCTGGATGTGGCGAATCCATCTGCTTGGATAATAAGCGCGTGATTACTGTTCACGAAATTTAGTGACAAAGTTTCCGTCCCATTCACTCCCAAATGGGTATTGTTCGTATTCAGGGTCAACGTTCCCAAGCCGGTCGTGGGATCGAACGACAAATTCCCGGCCGTGATCATGTCGCCGCCCGGTTCTGGGGAGGTCAGTCCGCTTCCGTCATTGAAATCCTGCTCGCCTGTAACGGTGCCATTCGCCGCAACAGCCACGGATCCTGCAAGGGAGTAGACATTTGATTTGCTGCCATCCCAGCCGCTCAAGTAGAACGAGTAATTAGCTGCTAACCCACCCGACGTTGTAATGGTCACGTTCACGCTCGCCGATGCCGCGGCATTCTTCAACGATGTGGCGGTGATGGTCACACTTCCTACTGCAGTAGGCGGGGCTGTGTACGTTGTCGCGATTCCGGTGGTGGTAGTCGACGGACTAAAAGATCCGCAGGTGCTGGCAGAATTTCCGGGAGTACAACTCCACGTAACCCCCTCTCCTGTTCCGGTAATCGTCGCCGTGATTTGAGCCGTCGCGCCAGGCGCCAATATTCCAGGAGGCGTTTGGCTGATGCTCACCGCTATAACGGAATTTGAACTGCTCCCGCAGCCACTCACGTACGTCATGCCGAGCGCCAGGAGAAACACCCAGAGAACTTTGCGGTTCATAGCTGCCCTCCCTTCGACTCAGTCGTCGAGGAGGCGTTCTGCGCCGGATGTTCTAGAGGAAATCCCCGGTCGTTTCGTACTGCGTAAGTGCGGCCCCCCACTTGAATGGTGCGAATCACAAAAACCTGTTTGTTATTCTTCATCGTCGTCATCACGCCGATGACCTGAACGCGCTCGCCGACGGTAATGGAAATTGCTCCGCTTCCATTCAGGACAAAAGGAGTCAACGCCCCTTCCACTAATCCGGAATTCGTTTGCAACATGAATCCCGTTTTTGGTCCAGATTGTGTAAGCGGATATTTTGAGGGCAAGCTCTCCACCGTGGCATTGAGTGTCACTTCCTTGCTGATGTCGTATCTCGGTGGAACAGCGGACTTAGTCGTCTCCGCGGCTGCCTGCGCATGTGTCGCTCCTGCATTTAACGTCAAGGCCAGCAGGGCTGCAAGCCCCAGACCTTGCAACTTTCTACTCATTGTTACCTCCCATTGGTATTTGCCATGATTTAAATTAAGACCAAATCGTAATTTTGATTCCGCAAATGTGGTTTTAGTTGCGCTAAAACGAAACAATTCGATCTCGCTAAGATCGACTCAGCACCAGCAGTTGAGCTGCGCGTGACGCTCGCGCGAAACCTCTCCGCCGAATTCAACCCGCCGTGCAACAGAAAGTCGCTCTTTTCAAGCAAGAAATTACTTCCTAATATTAGCTCTGATTGTATTAGGTCCTAGACGTGGCGAAGTTGACCACCCCGTTATGGACTTCCGTGAAATCTTCACAATAGTTCCCGAATAATGCGACAGCCCTACGAAATGCACACTTCCATTGGCTGTGTTTACAAAAAATTGACAAATGCGGAACGAGAATCAGATGGATGTCGTTTCGGGCCAAAATATCGGGCTTACACGAACAACGGCCCGGCAGGCCGCCCCATGGCAAACCTTCCGAGCCGTTTGTTCATCAATCTCGTTGTGCCGCGGATTTCGCGGGTTAGCGGTGCAGTCCTGCGGCGGAATGCCCAATCTGTTGTTGCCGCCGGGGCATGTTGTGAGGGAGCCGATCCATCGGTTGCGGGGCTAGGGGACGCACGCTGTGATTGGTGCTTACGTGCTCGCTGATCGCCTGCAACCTTTTCAAAATGCCCTGCCACTGGGTCCAATCGAGCTGACGCAAGTACGGCCGGAGTCCCTGGATGAACGGATCCTCGAGTACCGTTTCGCCGTTCGTTTCGGGCACGAAGAAACGGTTCAGTCCAACTCCCAAAGCTTCGGCAATCTTCTCGAGCGTGCCGAGGCTGGGCGTCATCTGTCCGCTCTCAATTCGCGACAGATACGATCGCGAAACTCGCGAACGTGCCTGAAGCTGGCTCTGCGTCATGCTACGAGACTCGCGCAGCTGTCGAATTCGCTGGCCAATATTCTCCACCGTCTCGCGGTTTGGCCAGTTCTCGAACAGTTGCCGGTCATCGCCGGGCAAGTCTTGGGGTGACGGTGTCGGTATAACAAATGACACCTTGGGTGGCAGCATGCGCAAGCACCGACGGCAGTTATCCGTCCGTGTGCGGTATTGAACCAATCCACATATCTGACAACGAATTACTTCTCGATCCAAATCCATGCTGGTTGCTGAACTTTCTTTTTCCGCCACCGGTTCTCCTCGCAGACTATTCCGGCGATGCGAAGGGGAGGACTCTTTTGACAGGGGGAAGGCAGGGACGGCGCGCGAGTGATTGTCCATAGTGTGCCATTTCTTGTCAAGTGCTATTTCGCCTGCCCGAGCTGCCCATTTCAGTGCCATCGTCTAGCTCCTTACAAACAAAGCTGCTTGCCCCGCTCGCATCACCCGATAAGATTTTTCTAATCTTCCGCCTGACGCTTACAGTCTGCTATCTCTCTGAACACATCGTCCGGCTGCGTCATTCGGTGACTATTTTTGGCTTACATTTCCATCTCTTGCACTTCGGGTTCCGAAAAGGTTTTCGTCTTCGCCCTTTCGCCCACCGTGCTGGAAATTTCCCGTAAGTTTCTTTTCTATCGCAAGATACGCAATTTCTTCGCCTGTACCGTGGCCCCGCACACTCAATAAAGCCTTCTCGCGCTGTCTCATTCTGGGCTTAACAGCGTCTCAATCAGTCGCCGCCTGTCTCATTCCGATACGCGCGCACACCAAATTGGGTTTGAACGGAACGCGGGCTGATGGGGTTCTTACGACTCGCGACGAGAGGATATTGCTTCGATTTGACAGCAACCGTGATGTGATTGGTCTATTTTTACTTCTTCACCATGACAGGAGCGTTGACTTTAAGTCATGTCTGTAGGGAAGCCCAGCGTCGAATTTCCGCCTTCTTGCGTTCGAAGGAACTCGGCACCTCAGCCAGCAGTGAAGATAAATTGGAGGCTGTTCAGAAGGCCTGCGAAGAACTGCCCAGATCCAAACTCAGGAGCCCAAATGGCCCAGCAATTTCGGTGGTTCAAGCAACAAGCAGTAACTCTTCCGCGTGGTCTACTAAACTAACCATCTCCGTCTTTGGAACCACCCTGGTGATTCCCGATCTCTTCAAATCGAAATCCCGAAGCGTCTGCGCGTGCAAAGTGAACAGGATAATCGGAACACCCGGAAGAATTTTGCAGATGGACTCGGACGCTTTCAAACCGTCAAGAACCGGCATGGCTAAATCCAGGATAATCAAATCAGGTCGATGCTGTTCAGCCTTTTCGATCGCGTCCTGGCCGTTCACTGCTTCGTCGCAAATCTCCAGAGCTTCGTGATCGCTGAAAATTTTGCAAAGCATTTTCCTGATCAGTGGGTTGTCGTCGGCGACGAGGATTCGTTTTTTCATCGAATGAAATAGGACGCCCAGAGCTCTATTCGGTCATATCCGCCTCGCCTATGGAATACATATAAGCCCTTAGGTTCGGTCTAAGTGTTTTCACCTACGAGAACTAAGCAAGAAGGCGGACACTGCGGTGAGGTTCTCATCTCTCGAAAGGGCCGAAACGCTCTTGCTTTTCGTTTCGCTTATCCAGCAGCATTGTGTCGAGGAAAACGATGCCTACCCGAAAAAACGCATGGAACCTTCTTTGCGAATACACACAAAGCGAAAGCCTTCGCAAGCACGCTCTCGCGGTGGAAGCCTGCACCCGCGCCTATGCCCGAAAGCTCGGCGCTGACGAAGATCTATGGGCTCTCACCGGCCTGCTCCACGATTTCGATTACGAGCGCTGGCCCAATCCCGAACACCACCCTACTGAAGAGCATCCCTACGAAGGTTCGAAAATTCTCCGCGAACGGGGCTACTCCGAAGAAATGATCCACGCAATTCTAGGGCACGCTAACTATTGCGGTGTCCCGCGCGAATCGCAACTCGATCGCGCCCTTTTCGCCTGCGACGAGCTGGCCGGATTTCTGACCGCCTGCGCCCTGATCAAGCCCAGCAAGAGCATTCACGAAGTGGAAGCTGCCAGCGTAAAGAAGAAACTGAAGGACAAAGCCTTCGCTCGCGGCGTCAATCGCGATGACGTTTACAGAGGCGCCGAAGAACTCGGCGTCCCCCTCGAGGATCATATCGCCTTCTGCATCGATGCCCTTCGGGGCGTCGCTCCCGAGCTCGGCCTGAATGGCACTTCGGCAACCGCCATCCCTTAGATCCCTTTGATATTCGCGTCCGAGCTTTTTCATTTGACGCGATGCCGACCGCAGTACAATCGCGCATCGCAAATGGTCTTGTGACTTCTGGCAGGCGAGGCCAGCGATGGTGGAGGAAAGATGAATCGAGTTTGTCTAGGCGTGTTTCTATTCTGCGCAGCGTCGGTGCCAGGCTGGGCGCAGCAGCCGGACCCGGAAATCGTCAGCTACATAAATTCGATCAAGGCCATCGACAATCACGCACACGTCACCGCACTGGATCGCGAGCACGATAAAGGCTACGACCAGCTACGCTGCGACGGTCTGTACTCTTCGAACGGCCTTCCACCGGCGAACTTGCGTTTCGGCCCCGACCAGCAAGCCGCCTACAAAACACTCTACGGATTCGAAGCTAAAACCGGTGACGAAGTGGAGCTGAAGAAGATCGCAGAATTGGAAACCGCCGCTCGCCACGAGCATGGCGCAGATTTCTACGCCTGGGTGCTGGAAAAAGCCGGCATCGACACGGTGTTCGCCAATCGCACTGCGATGGCTCCGGAAATGAAGCCTCCGCGGCTCCAATGGGTGGCATACGAAGACGCCCTGATTTTTCCACTCGACAATAGCAGGCAAAAAACAGTGAACCCCGATCGCAGAATTTTTTATGGCTATGCAGAAGATCTGCTCAACACCTATTTGCAAGACGCTGGAATGAGCCGCAATCCACCAACGCTTGATACCTACGTTGAGAAGGTCGTTCGTCCGACGTTGCAGAAACAGAAAAACGCAGGCGCGATGGCTGTGAAGTTCGAGGCGGCGTATTTACGCCCGCTCGATTTCGCCCCGGCGTCAAAGGACGAAGCCGCGCGCGTTTACGCAAAGTACGCCGCAGGCGGGCTTGCGACGCCGGCAGAATATAAAACGCTGCAGGATTTTCTGTTTGAGCAAATTGCTTTGGAAGCTGGAAGTCTCGGATTGGCGGTTCATTTTCATACCGGCAGCGGATGCGGAGATTTCTTCGACGACGCCGGAGCAGACGCCATGTTGCTGTCTCCCATCCTTAACGATCCGGATCTGCGAAAGACAAACTTCGTCCTGCTGCATGCAAATCCGCCACGAGAACGGAACGTATCGATGCTCATCGTGAAACCAAATGTATACACCGATATGTCCGTGCTGGAGCTGCTTTGGTCGCCGCAAGAATTGGCCCGCCTCTTGAGACCGTGGCTCCAAATCATGCCCGAACACGTGATGTTCGGCACCGACGCCGGCCCTTTCGGTCCCGGCTTAGAATGGGAAGAGACCACCATAATCGGCACACAGCACGCGCGCCGCGCCCTGGCTATAGTCCTGTCAGAAATGGTCCGCGACGGAACAATCACCCTAGACCGCGCCAAGGAAATCGCCGAATTAGTATTGAGGAAGAACGCGATTCGGTTATACGAACTGAACTGAAGCCGGGATATTCTTGTGGCGCTCAGCTGTATGTTTGATTTGTTTCGCACTACGCCAAAAAGAAACGCCGCAGAATTTAATCCTGCGGCGTCTTCCGGTTCGAAACTTCCAGCCAATTGGAAACAGCGACCTTAGTAGATGTCGTACTGCTCCCAATGCAGCGTGGGGTCCGCCTGAATGATGATGCTCTTCTTGGCCCACTTCTCCAGCTCTTCCATCAGTTCGGACTCGCGAGTCTTTAACGCCTTCGCAATTTCCGGGTGAACGCGCAATGTTAAACTGCCTGACGAGATTTGCGGAGCCATCTTGCGGCCTTCGGTCTGAATCTCGTAGCAAAGCGTCGGAATCGATTTCACCATGCCGGAGCCGGTGCAATACGGGCAAGGCTGGCACAGTGTGCGCTCCAACGCTTGCTTAGTGCGTTTGCGCGTGATCGCTACCAATCCGAATTCGTTGAAACGCAAAACCTTCGAAGGAGCGCGATCCGCGCGCAACGCATCTTCCAACGCGGCCATCACTTTTTCGCGGTTGCGCCGCTCTTCCATGTCGATGAAATCGATTACGATGATTCCGCCCAGGTCTCGCAGTCTCATCTGGCGCACGATTTCTTTGACCGCTTCCAGGTTCGTGCGCACGATAGTGTCTTCCAGCCGGTTCGAACCCTTGCCCACAAATTTCCCGGTGTTGACGTCAATCGCCACCAGCGCTTCCGTATGGTTGATCACGATGTAGCCGCCCGACTTCAACCACACCTTCGGCCGGAGGCCTTTGTCAATTTCCTGCTGGATGCCGAACTCTTCGAATACTGGCGTTTCCTTGGTGTACAGCTTCACGCGATTCACAAGCTGCGGCTGGAACCGGCTCATGAAGTCCACAACTTTCGTGTACTCTTCTTCCGTGTCCACCCATATCGCGCCGAAGTCGGCGGTGATGTAATCGCGCAGGATGCGTTCCACAAGATTTAAATCGCGATGCAGAATCGAGGGAGCCTTGCGCTGCTCCGAGCGCGTTTTAATTTCGGTCCAGGTACGCGTTAGGAATTCCACGTCGGCACGAACTTCTTCCGGCGCAGCACTCGCGGCGGCGGTGCGAACGATGAATCCTCCTCCCGCTGTGCCCTTGGCATCGTTCACCAGATGGCGCAAACGAGCGCGCTCTTCCGCCGAAGCGATCTTTCGCGACACGCCGGTGTGATCCAGCGTTGGCATGTAGACCAAATAGCGGCCGGGCAGTGCGATGTGGCTGGTGATGCGCGCGCCCTTCTTGCCCAGCGGCTCTTTGGCGATTTGTACGATGATTTCCTGGCCCTGCTTCAGCATGTCGGCGATCAACTGAGTGCGCCGGGGCTGCTGCGGCCGGTGATGTCCCTGGCTGTGCTGTGGACGGCGTCCGCGGTCGTCTCGACGCCCGCGATCGCGTTGGCCGCCGCGCCGCGCAGGATGCTGCATACGCGAACGAAAATCATTACGGACGCGAGCTTGCACTGGCTTCTGTGCCAGCGATTGAGAATTTTCCGCCGAAGCCGCCAAACCCTCCCCACCGGGCGTTACTTCGGAATGCTCGCCTTGGCCGTCGGTAGGCTCGGTGTGCTCGCCGTCCAGGTGCGCTTGGTGTTCATCCGCACTCTGCGCTATCTGTTCTTCCGCTTCTTCGTCGGCTGCGTCAATTTCTTCCGCTTCCAAACGGCTGCCTTCCGGTAGTTCGTCTTTGTTGGAAGATGTTTCCTGGTGCCCGTGCGCTATTTCTTCTTCCGCCTCTTCCTCTGCGGCATCGATTTCTTCCGCCTCCGCTTCGACGTCGGTCTCAGAACCGTGTTCGTCCGCTGCAGCGTCTGCTGCGGCGAAAATTCGATCCTGCGCAATGCGCGCAGCCGCATCGTCTTGTGCGTCGGCAATATGCTCGGTAAGCGCAGTCACTTCTTCTTCGCTTAGGTCCGCGGGGATATGGTCCGCGTGCAAGGTTTCGGATTCATGACCGTCGGAATGCGACTGGTAATCATGAACATCGCTCGAAGGATGCTCTGCGTGCGAGTCGATTTCTTCGGACTCGTCGTGCCCTCCACGTGCGTCGTGAGAGGCGCGATCTTCTGTCTCGGTTTGTTCAAGTGGCAACAAAGGTGAGAGCGGCGCGAAGCGAACCGCTTCGGGAACGGGTAGCTGATCATTCGCTTCCACATCTTTGGGTTCCATCGGCAGGTGCTGGTGCGTTTTCCACTTGGAGAGTTTCTCTCCAGGGAGCGGTTCCAATCCGGAAGAGAACGGCCGGCGCGCGGGAATCGCGGGCGGCGCCATACGCGCCACCGGATCTTGCTCCACCATCTCTTCTAATTCCTCGACAGGTGATTCTTGAACGGTCGGCTGCCGCAACGATTCCGCCGCCGGGTAAACCGGTGCCGCAGTCAAACTTTCTATCGCACTATTTTCGGTGGAAATGCCGGATGGCGCAGATGCTGCCGGCTTGTCGCGATATTTTGCCAAAGACTCCCCCGGCAAAATAATCGAAACATGCCCTTCTGGCGCTGGCGCACCTGCAGAGCTATCTTCAAAAGTCCGCGGTGAAGCATACTTCGAGGATGGAAGCTCGCGCCCAAATCGACGGTCGCCTCCTCGCCCTCCGCTGCCACCGCGATTGCTCCGCCCGCGTCCGCCGCGCCCTCGGAAGTTGCGTCCACCTCGATCACCGCCATGGCCATGCCCGCGATTTTCGAATCGGGGACGGCTTGGCGCAGAGTCATAGCTCGGTTCTCTGCGAACAATCGGAGGGGCCTGTGGAATAGCATCGGCTGCCGGTTGCAGACCTGATTCTTCGGTCACACCGAACGGTACAGCCTCCACATCCGTTGGCTCCAGCGCTGGAACCGTAACTCCGGACGCAGGAAAGATCTGCCCGCCCTGCGCTTCCATCTTCTGGACTTTGTCCTCGACGGTGGTGACGATGTGGTCGAAATCCTCAATGTCCTCCAGGAAATCGCTCACGTACAGGAATGCGTCGCTATCGAGGCCAATCTCCACAAAGGCGGACTGCATGCCTGGCAGCACGCGCGTAACTTTGCCTTTGTAGATGCTCCCAACTAATGCAAATTCTTTTTCACGTTCAACGTAGTACTCACAAAGCTGTCCTTCTTCCAAAATGGCTACCCGCGTCTCGTGCGGGTTGGCCGAGATGACCATTTCCTTCGACATTTACACTCCTCATGGCGCATCGGACGGCGGCGGCACACACGCCAGCGCGGAGCAAGACGATAGCTTGGACTCGGCGCGACGGGCCGCTCAGGAAAGACTTATCAGATTGTGCGATTGCTTTCCTCACCGATGCTTACCTGATCTTAAAATTGAATTTCCGGCTTGCGATATCGCATGGCTCGGATCCTTACTAAAATTTAGCCTACTCTTGTTACTGCTCGCGGGCTCAGTTGACGAAACGACGCATGCGTACGTTCATCACGAGTCCCAAAGCCAAAAATACAAAGGCCGTTGCGGATCCTCCATAACTCATCAGCGGCAGAGGAATTCCGGTTACCGGCATGTAGCCTATCACCATTGATGCGTTGACGAGAACATGAAAACCCAGGATGGCCGTCACGCCCATCACTATATACATCCCCGCGCGGTCTTTGGCCTTCTGCGCGTTATCTACCAGCCGCAGAACTAATCCAAGATACAACAATAACACCACACAGACCCCGATAAATCCTTGCTCCTCGGCCAGCGCCGCCAGAATAAAGTCTGAATACCGTACCGGCACGAAGCCCAACTGGTTCTGGCTGCCCTTCCCAAATCCCTTGCCCCAAAAACCCCCGGAGCCCACTGCAATCTCAGACTGCAAAACCTGATACCCCGCGCTGCGCGGATTTTCCTCGGGATGAAGGAACGTCTCAATCCTCCGCTGCTGGTATGGCTTCAGGTGCTTTCGCATGTTCCACGCGAGTGGAATCATTAGGGCGATTAAAACGAAACCGATGGCTAAATGTTTCCATTCGATACCGGCAAGAAATGCGCCGACGATCGCAACGGGAACCAACACCAACGCTGTACCGAGATCCGGCTGCATTAAAATTAGGCCTACCGGAATAATCGTGAGAACAGCCACTTTTGCCAAATCGGGAAGCGTCAGGCGGTCGGTGCGCACTTCGCTGAAAAACCGGGCCAGCACTATGATTATAATCAACTTCATCAACTCTGACACTTGGAAATTGGGGCCGCCTCCCAGCGAGACCCAGCGTTTAGAGCCAAAATGCGATTGGCCAATCGCAAGAACCACCAGCAATGTGGCCAAGCCGATCATATAGAGCACTGGGGCTTGGTCCATCAACGTGTGGTAGTCAATTCTGGAAATGATGAACATGCCCGCGACGCCGAGGCCGAGCCACATTAATTGTTTCCATTGCATACCGGCCATGGCACTGGCGTGCGTGGAAGAATAAATTTCCAGGACACCTAGAGTGGTGATGGCGGCAACGATAGCGAGCAAAACCCAATCAAAATCCTGAGTGCGCGGCCGATCTTTCATTAACGTTGCACTCCGACTGTGGCAACCAAAGGCTTCGTCGAATTTGGGTCCGCTGGTGAATCCGCGGTGACCTGCTGTTGCGAGCGAGCAGCTTTCTTGTCGTAATAGGCTTTCACGATGTCGCGCACAACGGGGCCGGCAGCTTCGCCACCGTGTTCCATGGTGTCCTGCACAATTGCGGCGATAACAATTTCAGGATTGCGGCGCGGAGCGAAGCCGACAAACCAACCGTCCATCTTTTTGTTACCCAGGCGATTTGCAGCATCGTAACTCATCAATTGCGCGGTGCCGGACTTTCCGCACAAATCAATATTGGCCAAGCGAAGATGATAGCCGGTGCCGCCGCCCTCATTCACCACGCCGTAGAGCCCCTGCGTAACTTGTTCGACGGTATTTTCGGAAAGAACGAAATGATCGACTTTTGGATTTGAAAAACTTTTCAACAAATGCGGCTGGACGAGAGTCCCGCCGCTGGCGACGGCAGCAGCCATGCGCGCTAACTGAATCGGCGTGACCGTGACAGCGCCCTGGCCTACTGAAACAGAAATCGTTTCGCCGGCATACCATTTATGGTGATAGACGCGTTCGACCCATTCCTCGGATGGTACGAGTCCAGGTTCTTCGCCAGGCAAATCGATCCCTGTGCGACGACCAAACCCCAGTCCAGAGGCGTAGAACGAAATCTTGTCGATTCCGAGCTGTTTGCCGACGTTGTAGAAGAAGACATCGCAAGAATCCACGATAGCGGCATGAAGTCCTACAGTTCCGTGTCCCTGAGGTCTCCAACAGTGAAACGTGCGTCCATAAAAAACGGCGGAACCCGGGCAGTAAGCAGTGAAATTTTCCGGAACAGCTTTTGATTCGAGCATGGCCGTGGCCATCACAATTTTGAATACCGAGCCGGGAGCCAGTTGCGCCTGTATAGCTCGATTTAGAAGAGGTGTTTGCTTGTCACTGTTCAGCGCTTGCCACTCTTCTTTAGGAACCCTTACGGAAAAATCGTTGGGATCGAAGGTAGGGCGGCTCACCATAGCGAGCACTTCGCCCGTTCGCGCATCCATTGCGACTACAGCGCCTTCTTTGCCCTGCATGTCCGTCTCGGCGATAGCTTGCAGATCGTAATCGATGGTGAGCTGAACCGGCCGGCCGGGAATTGCCTCCACGTTGTCGAGCGTGCGCATCACTTTGCCCACGCTATTGACGACCACCCGGCGCATTCCATCCGTGCCTTCCAGTTGATCGTTGTATTCCCGTTCGAGTCCCGCTTTGCCGACGAGATCGCCCGGACGGTAGTGCCCATCGCTCTGATCCATATCCTGCACGGAAACTTCACCGACATAACCGATGGCGCTGGCGAGCATGGAATCGTGCGGATACCTTCGGCGTTGAACCATCATGAGTTCGAGGACCGGAATATCAGCGCGATGCGATTCTACGAAAGCGATGTCTGCCTGTGTGGCCGCCGGCTTGATGATGACCGGCATAAATTTCGGCTCGGCTTTCGCGGCATCGAGCGCCTGCCGCAAGTCGCCGCGATCGAGTCCGAGGCCATCTTCAATTTGAGGAAGACTCTTCTCCAGCGACTTCGGGTCATCGCGCATGAGTAGAATGCTGAAGGACGGATAGCTATCGACAAGCACGCGGCCTTCGCGATCAATCATGGGACCGCGCGGCGCAATAATTGGAATTGAGCGAACCTGGTTGCGTTCAGCAAGATCGGCGAAGTGACCGGATTGCACCACCTGAAGTTTCCAGAAGCCGACCATGAGCAGTACAACGATGGTCACAAAAACATAGGAGACCAACGCAAGGCGGCCCTGCGGGATTTTCTGGTCGTTAACATTCCACGACGGCAATTGAACTCCTGCGTGACGGGGCGTACTAGTCCCTGCCGCCCCGCGAAAAATCGAGCCTCTACGAATCTCGAGGTACTAATGAAATTATCACCTTGCGCGGGAAAGCTGCAAGCGGCGTATGTCTAGTAGGTTACCTGGACTTTTTCACGGTCCAGTTTAAGACCGGGCATGCTAACCCCTTCTTTACGATCCTACGGTTGAATAGAATTTACCTGTTGCTTTCCCAAAGGAAGTCTGGCATCCTTCCTGTTGGAAACCCAAATGGCGACGAAGCAAAAAACGGACGTACTGCAAGGCACGCTGGCACTGATGGTCCTAAAGACTCTCGACGTCTTGGGAACGTTGCATGGTTATGGAATCGCCCGACGCATCGAGCAGATCAGCGGAGATCTGCTGTCTGTGAATCAGGGCACTTTGTATCCCGTGTTGTTGAAACTGGAACAAGAAGGAGCCATCGAGTCCGAGTGGGGTGCCTCGGAAAACAATCGGCGGGCGCGCTTTTATAAACTCACAAAAGAAGGACGCAAGCAATTGCAGGCCGAGACTCAGGATTGGGAACAGACAGCGGCAATTATCGGGCGGTTCTTCGAAGCTAAAGCTGAGGATTTGTCATGAAATCCCTTCGGCGATTTTTCGCACGGCTGGCCAGCTTAACGACAAGGCGTAGACAAGATGAACGGTTGAAGGAAGAGATCGACGAGCACATCGCGCTGCAAACGGCCGAAAATATTCGCGCCGGCTTATCGCCCGTTGAGGCGCGGCGCCAAGCGATGTTGAAGTTTGGCGGCGTGGAAGCAATCAAACAAGATTATCGCGCCCGGCGAGGACTGCCGTTCGTGGAAAATGTAGTGCAGGACGTACGCTTCGCTCTCCGCAGCCTGCGCCGGACGCCCGGACTTACAACATTTGTGATCATTACCCTCGCGCTGGGAATTGGCATGACCTCCGCCACCTTCAGCATGGTCGATGCTCTAATTTTCAGGCCCTACCCCGTGCCGCATCCCAGCACCATTGTTACTCTCGTTAGCACCACGCACGATAGTCCCTTCGACGATTTCTCTTATCGTGAATACCTGGATATCCGCGACAAAACAAACAGCTACGATGGCGTCATCGCCAATGCAGATATGGAAGCGGTCGGCTTCAGCTCGGAACCCGGAGCCACGCCGCGCATCAAGGGCGGCATGATGGTTTCCGGCAATTACTTCCACGTGCTGGGCGTGGAACCGCGCCTTGGGCGTGGGTTTCGCGAGGATGAAGATCAAGTGCCGGGACGTAATCCCGTGGTCATCCTGGGACCGGATTTTTGGAGGCACGAATTCGCCAGCAACCCGTCCGTCCTCGGTAAAACCATCCTTCTGAACGGCGCGAAGTTCACGGTAGTTGGCGTGGCTCCGGACAGCTTCCCGGGGATGCTGACGTTCGGACATCCCGACTTCTACATGCCGCTGGCCATGGCGCCCGTATTTTCCACCAACATCCAGAAGAATTTCTTCGAGGACCGCGACGATCGCGAATTGACCGTACAGGGACGTTTGAAACCGGGCATCTCGCTCGAGCAGGCGCGCAATGAGGTCGCCGTGCTAGCGAAAAATTTCGAAGATGAGTATCCGAACGTCAATCGCGGCCGCGGCGCGGTTGTATTCACCCAATTCCAAGCACGGACTACAGAAGACGACAATTGGAAGTTCGGTGTGATTTTTTTGATCCTTGCCCTGGCGGTTCTGCTGGTGGCTTGCACCAACGTGGCGGGACTTCTTCTCAGCCGTTCCCGCGCTCGAGCGCGCGAAATCGCGGTACGTTTGGCGCTTGGCGCCGGACGCCTCCGGCTCATCCGCTTGCTGCTAACCGAAAGTATGATTCTGGCGACATTGGGTGGATTAGCCGGGATCGCCATCGGCTACGGCGTTGTGGAGTGGTTCCACTCGAAAGACAGTATCGTCTTTGCGACCGAATTGCCGATGGCGATTCCGTTCCAAATGGACAAGCGCGTACTGCTCGCTTGCGTTGGATTGTCCGTCTTGAGCGCTGTACTTTTCGGATTGGCACCGGCGCTACAAAGCACGCGCGTGGACTTGGTGAATGCTCTTAAATCCGCCGACGTGGACGTCCCCGGACGCAAGCGTTTATGGGGTCGCAATATGCTAGTGATCGCGCAGGTTTCGATGTCCCTGATGCTGCTGACCGCGTCTTTCCTGATGGCGCGCGGGTTCCAACATGATTTGATGCAGAATACCGGGTTCACCAAAGACCACTTGTTGATGACTAAATTCGACCCGCGTCTCATTCAGTACAATGCAACTCAGACACAGCAGTTCTACAAGCTGCTCGCCGAACGGATGCGGGAAACGCCCGGCGTTCAGAGCGTGGCTCTCACCCAGAACATTCCGCTTGGAAATGACGACTTCGACGGTGTGGCTTTCGTGCCAGACGGTTCCCAGATGGCGCCGGATCGCTCTAATTTCAACTCCGTGATGGATACGGTTGATGAAGGGTACTTCGCGACCATGGGGATTCCGATCCTGCGTGGCCGCACCTTCCTGCCTACAGATACCGCGGATTCCCCGCGCGTCGTTATCGTAAACGAGCACTTCGCTAGGCACTATTGGCCGTCCGGTGACGCTCTGGGCAAACACATCCGCCTCGATAACAGCGCTGGTACGCCGGTAGAAATAGTAGGCGTCTCGCAGACCATCAAGTACCAGAACACGCAAAGCCCGATGGACTTCGTTTATATGCCGTTGGCTCAGCATCCGGTGGCGCGAATGGTTTTGATGTTGCGCTCAACAGGCGATCCGCTGCAATTGGTTCAGCCAGTGAAGGACGTTGTCCGCAGCCTCGACACGAACCTCCCGATGTTGCAGACCAGGCCTTACGAGGATTTCTACGTGAATCAAGCCGTGAAAGGGCCGCGAATTGCGATCGACTTGGTCGGCACTATGGGTTTGGTGGGACTTCTGCTCGCCGTCGCTGGTTTGTACGGACTCGTCGCTTACAACGTGAGCCGCAGAACACGCGAGATCGGCATCCGCATCGCCCTCGGAGCGGCAAGTTCGGACGTGCTCCGTTTGGTGCTCGGCAAAGGTCTTGTGCTCGTCGGCGTCGGAACAGCAATCGGACTGGTTCTGGGCTTCGCCCTCGAACAGCTTATGAATTCCATGCTGTTCGATTCCGGCGGAGTGGACGTCCTGGCTTATGCCGTGGTTGTGCCGGTGATGTTCCTGGTCACCATGCTCGCAGCCTATGTTCCCGCGCGTCGCGCGACACACATCGCGCCAACTCAGGCGCTACGGTACGAATAGCGCCGGATAGAACTGTCCTGGAATGCTCGCTCGTTTGCCTGTGTGCAGGTGCTGGCGTACAATGCACATCCCATGCCTGATACTTCTGCCGTCACTGGCCGCACCATCTCCCACTATAGCGTCCAGGAAAAGCTGGGTGGCGGAGGAATGGGCGTCGTGTACAAGGCCAAGGACACGCGTCTGGGCCGCAATGTGGCTTTAAAATTTCTCCCTGACGATATTTCCCATGACTCCCAAGCCGTTGAACGATTCCGCCGCGAAGCGCGCGCTGCATCCGCGCTAAATCACGCCAACATTTGCACCATCTACGATATCGGCGAATTCGAAGGCCGCCCATTCATCGCCATGGAACTGCTGGAAGGTCAAACGCTCAAACATCGCATCTCCGGAAAGCCCATCGAAATATCGGAACTTCTGGAAATTGGAATTCAAATCGCCAACGGGCTCGATGCCGCACATTCGAAAGGAATCGTTCACCGTGACATCAAGCCCGCAAATATTTTTCTGGTAGAGCGCGGCCAGGCGAAAATTCTGGATTTTGGTTTGGCGAAGTTAACGCTGGTGCATCAGCACACACCCGAATCTGCGGGCTCCGCATTTATGCGCACGCAAACACACGTGCTGGATAAAGAACAACTGACCAGCCCGGGAAGTGCCATGGGCACGGTTGCATACATGTCACCGGAACAGGCACGCGGCGAAGACTTGGACGCGCGTTCGGATTTGTTTTCGCTCGGGGTAGTGCTCTACGAAATGGCCACAGGCGCGGTCCCCTTCTCCGGCGTAACGTCGGCGGTTATTTTCGATGGAATCCTGCACTCCGCGCCGGCTCCGGCGAAACAACTAAATCCGCGCCTGCCGGAGGCCATGGAAAACATTTTCGGCAAGGCGCTGGAGAAAGACACCGACCTGCGGTACCAGACCGCCGCCGAACTTCGCGCGGACTTGAAGCGCCTGAAGCGGGATCTGGATTCGAGCCGCCGCCCCGCAGCCGAAAAGAGCATTACGTCAAACACGCCTGCGACCGGGACAGCGGCGGCAAAGAAGTCGGTCGCCGTGCTCTATTTCGAAAATCAGAGCGGCGCCAAAGAAGATGAATATTTGCGCGACGGCATCACCGAAGACGTTATCACCGAGCTTTCTAAAATTCGCGGATTGAACACCTTTTCGCGCCCCACAGTTCTGGCCTTCCGTGACAAGGCCGTCACTCCGGCGCAGATTGGCCAGCAGCTCGGCGCAGCTTACGTTTTGACCGGCACTTTGCGGCGCGCCGGCGCCCGCGTGCGCATCAGCGCGCAATTGGTGGACACGCACACAGATTTTCCGCTGTGGTCGGATCGCTTCGACCGCGAAATGAAGGACGTCTTCGAAGTACAAGATGAAATGGCGCGCAAAATCGCCGAGGCCCTGCGCGTAACGCTTTCTCCGCAGGAGCTCGAAGCCCTCGCTGACAAGCCCACGGAAAATCCGCAAGCGTACGATCTTTATCTGCGCGGCAAGCGTTACGCGCGGCGTCTGACTCGCCAGGATGTGGAGTTCGCGCTGCAAATGTTCGAAAACGCCGTGTCATTGGATCCCAGCTTCGCCCTCGCCTACGCCGCCTGTGCCAACGCATGCGCGATGTACTACTCGCTCTTCAGCCGCGATGCGGTGTGGATCGAACGCGCACGAGAAGCTTCCGGCCGAGCCGTGGCGCTGCGTTGGGACCTGCCCGAGACGCACCTGAGCCAAGCCTGGGTGCTTTACGCCGCGGGTCTCTATGACGAAGCCGTGCGCATGGTGAAGAAAGCGATCGAGCGCAAACATGATTGCGATGGTGCTTACTACCTTTACTGTCGCGCGCTTTTCGCCGCGGGACGCTATCAGGAAGTTATGGACCTGGCCGAAGCTGCCATCGAATCGAGCGGCGAGGACTATAACGTTTATGTTCCGATCAGAAACTGTCTCGGCGCGATGGGAAAAGAACAAGCTAAACTGAAAGTGAACGACAGGTTCTGCCTCGCGCTTGAGCGTCACTTGAAACAGGTGCCCGAAGACGCGCGAGCGCGTATTCTGCTGGGCGGCAACTATGCGGAATTGGGACGTACGGATGATGCTTTGCGTGAACTCAATCTGGCTGTGACTTTGCGCGCTAACGAAGCGTCTATTCTATATAACGCGGCTTGCGTGTACTGCCTGCTCAAAAAGAAGCCAGAGGCTATGGACGCTTTGCGCAAAGCCTGGGAAGCTGGTTCCAAAGATGCCGTGTGGACACGTCGCGACCCCGACCTGACCCTGCTTCACGGCGACCCGGAGTTTGAGCGCCTATATCCGGAAACGGCCGCCTCATCGCAGTCGCCCATTTAGTCGGATTCGATTCTGAGTGCAGGCAATCGCGCCACGCGGGCGGCAGAGGTATTTGTGAAACGCTGGACGAAAATTCTGTTAGGGTTTTTGGCTTTTGTTGTCATTGTGATCGTATGCATCAAGATCTTCGTCAACGCGAACACCTTCCGTCCAACCATAGAGAAACAAATTGCCGATACTCTTGGCCGCAAGGTGAAGCTCGGCGATCTGACCCTGAGGGTGCTCTCCGGCAGTCTGGTAGCGGAAGACATTTCCGTGGCCGACGACCCCAACTTTAGCTCGTCGCCATTTCTTACAGCGAAGAAAGTTCACATCGGCGTATCGATGCGACCGCTTATCTTTTCACACCAGTTAAACATACGAAGCTTTGAAATAGAGTCGCCACAAATTGCCATGATCAAAGCGGCGAATGGTACCTGGAATTTCTCCAGCATCGGGCGCCTCCCAACAAAACCCACTTCGGAGAATTCAAAAAACTCGGGGTCGCAAATTTCTGAGGTTTCTGTAGGAAGCGTCGCTATCGAAGACGGTCATGCCACGATCACAACCCTACCTGCGCAGGGCTCCCCCAAGGTGTACGACCACGTGAATCTTACAGCGCACGATTTTTCAACCACTTCGCGCATCCCGTTCGAATTGAAGACGGATTTGCCCGGCGGCGGCAGCGCCAGCGTGACTGGGTATTTGGGGCCGGTCAATCGTGACGACGCAGCGAGCAGCCCGGTCGATGCGCAAATTTCCGCAAAACATGTGGATCTGGTGGACGCCGGATTCTTAGATCCCACGTCTGACTTGTCGTTCGTCGCGGACGCCGAGATGAAAGCAAAGTTTGATGGGCAAACGCTTACCACCAACGGGACAGCTCGCATCGAGAATCTCAAGCTGCACAAGGGAGCGCCCGCGGTATCCAAGCCGCTGGAAATCGTGTTCAGTGGAACCCATAGTGTGAAAGACAGTTCTGGGCACATCGAAGACACTACCGTAAAAATAGGCAACGTCAACATCCACGCGAGCGGAACGTACCGTCCGGTCAAGCCCGGCTCGGAAGATGTGGTCCTAAATTTCAAAGTCGCTGGACAGAGTTTGCCGGTCGATCAGCTGCAGCCCTTGATGACCGCGGCCGGCGTCCATTTGCCTAACAACTCAACGCTGAAGGGCGGCACGCTCTCGATGAACGTGGCCGTGACTGGACCGACAAAATCACTCGTTATTGCCGGCCCTATCGCGCTGGATAACACATCCCTGGTTGGATTCGACATCAGTTCAAAGATCCACGGGATTGCGGCATTGGGCGGCATGAAATCCGGGGACACCACACGTTTCGACAAGCTGCGGGTGAACGTGCGAATTGCCGATTCCGGAGTCGTCGCGGACCAGATCGAGGCGGTGATTGCGGGAATGGGCCAATTAACCGGAAGTGGCACGATTTCACCGGCTAATCAGCTAGACTTCAAGCTCATGGTAAATGTTGCGTCGGCGAATGCTATGAGCAAGGTTGGCATCGGTGTGATCACCGGGTTCAGCGGGAATGGCGTGCCAATACACGTCACCGGAACCCCCGATGATCCCTACATCACCGCCAACGTCGGCGGCGTTGTGAAGAAAACCAAATCGATCACCTCCATCTTCCGCAAGAAGAATTAGCCCTCGCTGCGAGGTACCTCGGACACGTGGCTTCTCTTGGTCTGCAATTCATGCTAATTTCGATCGGCGGGATTCGAACCCATCGCGAATCTATTCCGTTTGGAATTTATGCCCGAGCAATTTGTTTTCTCGGATCTGCGAGAGTTGTTTGCCAAAGCCAACGAAGAGAAGTCCGGCGATCAGTTGGCGGGCATCGCGGCGCGGTCAGAACGCGAACGAGTAGCGGCCAAGCGCAAGCTTGCCGATCTCACCCTCTTCGACATTGTGCAGCAGCCGCTTATCGATCCTGATACGGACGAAGTAAGCCGCCTAATCCTCGATACATTCGACCAAAAAGCTTTCCGGTCAATCCAAAGCCTTACTGTTGGCGAATTTCGCGAATACATCCTCGACGACGCGAGCAGCGAGGCGGCCTTGAAGGAGCTACAACGAGCAATCATCCCGGAAATCGCGGCTGCTCTGGCGAAAATCATGAGCAACAAAGATCTGGTTCTGGCCGCAGCGAAAATCCGGAATGTTACGCGGTGCCGAAATACTATGGGCGAACGCGGAGTTCTCGGAATTCGCGTGCAGCCGAACCATCCGGGCGATGATATCGGCGGAATTCTGCTGGCCGCGTTTGAAGGGCTGCTTTACGGATGCGGCGACGCCGTGATTGGCGTGAATCCTGCATCAGATTCCGTGGAAAAAGTGTGCGCTATCCTTCACGCGCTTAATCGTCTGGTGGAAATCTATAAAGCGCCTACCCAAACTTGCTGCCTCGCCCACATCAGCGCGCAACTCGCGGCTATGGAACGCGGAGCGCCAGTGGATTTGTTGTTCCAGTCGATTGCCGGAACCGAAGCGGCGAATCGCAGTTTCGGAATCTCGCTGGCCGCGTTACGAGAGGGCCGCGAGCAAGTTCTGGAGCACCATCGTGGGCGTGACATCGATTGGAAAGGTTCAAACGCGATGTATTTTGAAACCGGGCAAGGCAGCGCGTTATCCGCCGAAGCTCATCATGGCCTGGACCAAGTGACGCTGGAAGCACGAGCGTACGGCGTCGCCCGCGTGTTCGAACCTTTTCTCGTTAACAGCGTTGTCGGATTTATCGGCCCCGAATACCTTTACGACGAACGCCAGATCATTCGCGCGGGTCTGGAAGATCACTTCATGGGGAAACTTCTGGGCCTGCCGATGGGATGCGACGTCTGCTACACAAATCACGCGGCAGCGGATCAGAATTCGGCCGACAACCTCTTACTTCTGCTGGGCGCGGCGGGCTGCAATTACTTTATGGGCGTTCCGGGCGGCGACGATGTAATGCTGAATTATCAATCCACCAGTTATCACGATGGGCTTGCGGTCAGAAGGCTGTTTAAGCTAGAACCCGCTCCGGAATTTCTGGATTGGCTGCAAGCTAGGGGAATTTATCGGGACGGCCAGCCGGTTTTACTGGACGCGCCGGCGCGGCGCCAACTGATGCAGGGGCTGGAATCGTCGTTAGACGGGATCAATTGATGGCAAACGAGCGGGACCTGGCATTGAACAATTCTGATCTACCGGAGATCGTTCGAAAAATTCGCTCGCGGACACCGGCCCGCCTGCTAGTGGGTCGCGCGGGAGCTGCCTATCGCACTGGCACGCAAATGGACTTGCGCGAAGCGCATGCCACCGCGAGAGACGCCGTCCGCGCGGAGTTGACTCTGGACGAAGTCTTTGATGACGCGTTCGTGCAGCGTTGGGAACTATTCGAACTCCACACAAAAGCACGTTCAAAAGATGAATATTTGTTGCGCCCGGATTTAGGCCGGCATCTCGACGCTGATTCTCGCGCAGACATCCAAAGCCGCTCTGACGCAAACAACGATCTGCAAATCGCCATTGGCGACGGATTGTCAGTCCCGGCGGTCTCAGCCCAAGTTCCTCTGTTGCTTCCATTACTCTGCGAGGGAGCCAATCAACGCCACTGGAAAATCGGCAAGACGGTTGTGATCCATCGCTGCAGAGTAGGCATTCTCAACGAAATTGGCGACTTGCTGAGACCGCGTGTCGTTGTGCTGCTCATCGGCGAACGCCCGGGCCTCACCACCGCGGACAGTTTGTCCGCCTATATGGCCTACAAGCCCCGTGCTGGATATACAGACGCTAATCGAAACCTAATTTCAAACATCCACGCTCGAGGCTTGAGTCCGCAAGAAGCTGCGATCCGCATCCTGGATCTCGCAGCGCTGATGATGAAAGCGGGCACGAGTGGCTACACACTAAAAGAACAACCTCCGGCTCTAGACGGACGATAGGTTCAGCCGTAGTATATCCCCCTGGCCTTCTAGGTATCGCGACAGTTTGCCGACCATCACCGAGATAGTTCGCTGTGTCAGGGGATAGACGTCTACCGCCTCGCACCCTCGTATTTGGTTTCGTAACTTCCTATGATCGCCGCCATGAGAATTTGCGACATGGCGGAACGGGAGGGCCGGGTGAAGTTGGCCCACCGGTGTAAATCTGCGCGTGAGTGCGCCGCTCGCACGCCTTGCTTCCTATGGAGAATCAATTCTCCGATAAAGGCGCCTTTGGGCCGTGCATCAGGCAGTCAAGTTGCAGCCATTGAAGACAAACTTTTCTGCAAACCTTTTCAATGCCGGACCAGTCTAACCGACACAGGCCAACAAACAGAATTGACTGTAAGTTATAGAAAACAAAACTCTGCTCAATTTCTAACCGGGTCCACAATTCATATCCAGAAATGTCGATTTAGACTGAACTTGTTCGATTAACTAAGGGGGGGACCACCACAATCTTGACGGGTTTCCTATTTAGGGAGGCCGAGCGATCATGCTCAAACTAGACTTACTTGTTCGCGATCTGAAAATTGCACTGCGCTCGCTAGCGCGCACCAAGGGGTTGGCAATCACCGTCGTGGTAACGCTCGCCCTGGGCATTGGAGCGAACGCGGCGATCTTCAGTGTGGTGCGGGGAGTACTGTTGCGGCCTCTCGTGAACCGCGACGAGGACCGGCTGATTTATATCCGGCAGAGTGCGCCTGGACTTAGTGACGATGACACCGCCTTTTCTGTTCCCGAAATCCAGGATCTGCAATCACGAGTTAAGAGCGTAAGCGAGTTCGGGGACTTCTCCCAGGTAGGCTTCAGCATGGTGGGATTGGGCGAACCGCGGGAAGTGCGAGCCGGCGTGGTGGACGGAACGTACTTTGATGTGATGGGGCTGCACCCGGTGCTGGGGCGGTTGCTCGATGCGCATGACGATGGGCCGAACGCGGCTGGCGCCGTGGTGCTGACCTATCGCTTCTGGTCGACAGTGTTGAAGAAGGATCCTTCTGTAATCGGCAAGACCGTCAAACTCGATTCGGGCGAGTCCGGAGCGCGCTCCGCCACCATCGTTGGTGTTCTGGAACCGTCGGTGCCATATCCCGCCGAGACCGAAATCATTGCAAATGTTGTGACGAGTCCGCACCATTTGTCGGCGACTATGGTCACCGGACGCGTACATCGCATGACCGAACTTTTCGGAAGACTCGCCCCCGGTGCTAATATCGAGACGGCGCGCGCCGAATTGTCCACCGTGTATGGAGCAATGATCGCGCAACATCCCGCAGATTATTCCCAGGCAGCCAAGTTTCGTATCAGCGCGGTAAAGCTGCGCGACCAGATCACATCGGGCGCGAAAACTGTGTTGTGGGTGCTGCTCGCGGCTTCCGGACTGGTCTTTATCATCGCCTGCTCGAACGCAGCGAATCTGATCTTGGCGCGCACGGTGCGGCGTGAAAGCGAACTTGCAATCCGTGGAGCGCTTGGCGCAAATGCGGGCTCGTTGCGGCGATTGCTGCTAGCTGACAGCTTATTGCTTTGCGGAACTGGCGCTCTGCTTGGCGTGCTGAGCGCTCGACCGATGGTGACTATTCTAGCTCGTTACGCTTCGCGATTTTCAGTGCGAGCGCTCGATCTCAAGGTTGACTCCAGTATGCTGTGGGTCGGTGCACTGCTCGCGGTAATTGCTGCGGTGCTTCTGGCCTATGTGCCACGACTTCCTTCCGCAGACACTTCGAACGGATTGAGTTTGACCAGCGGCGGCGTGCGAATCACAGGCAGCACTGGGCGCCGATTGCGAATGTTTGCTGTAACACAGATTGCTGCGTCATTTATGTTGTTGGCGGGCGCGGGCATGCTGATTAAAACGCTTCTATCGCTGCAAAACGTGCGCACCGGTTTCGACACGCATAACGTGCTCGCGATAAATGTGCCGCCGGTTACCGAAGGGCGCACACCGGACCAGATACACGAGTTCTACCGAGAAGTGGTCCGGCAAATCGGAGCGCTACCGGGGGTCGATCGCGTAGCCGTGGGCACCGCCGTGCCGTGGCGTGACAAAGGATCTTGGGGTCCGGGCTTCCAATTTTCCACGGATGGACATTTGCGCGGGCCGGGCGAAGAGGATCCTCGAGCATTGTTCCGTACTGTATCGCCAGGATTTTTCGCGGCTCTCGGCGTGCCCATAATCGCCGGACGCGATTTCAACGAGGCCGATCGCAAAGACAGCGAGCCGGTCGTAATCGTGAGCCAGAGCGTGGCCCAGCGCATGTACCCGAATCAAGATACCGTGAATCATCACTTGTGGTGGAGCGATCCGGTAATGAAATTCATTGATGTGAGCCCGCAGCCCCGGCGCATCATCGGCGTGGCAGCAGATTTGGACGACCAAAACTTGGTGCCGGGCCCGACGCTCACGGTGTATCAACCTCTCGATCAGGAAATCGGCGGAGGAAGGTTGTTCGTTCACACGCAATCGGATCCCTACGTGCTCGTTCCGTCGATTACGCGAATCATCCGCGATTTAAATGTGGATCAACCGGTGGAGCACGCCGCAACGCTCGATGACGTTCGCGCGGAAGTACTGACTCCGGATCGCTTAAATGCGCTGGTATTTGGCGGTTTCGCTGCGGTAGCGCTGGCGATAGCCGTGATTGGCGTTGCCGGTGTGTTGGTGTTTTCAGTGAGTGGGCGGACCCGCGAGTTTGGAATCAGGCTCGCACTCGGAGCGCGGCCGCGCAACCTGCTGACCAGCGTGATCGCTGACGGCGCGGTGATGGCAGGGGTGGGCATTGTCGCCGGTGCTCTGTGCGGTTACGCCATCGCGCGCCTCGCCAGCAGCTACATTGTGGATGTGCGGATGCCCGGTGTTGCGCCGGTAATTGCGTCAGCAATGGTTCTCTTACTAGCCGCAATTGTGGCGTCTTTTCTTCCCGCGGCAAGGGCCGCACGCATCGATGTAATGGAAGCCCTGCGCTCAGAATGAAGTGGTGCGAGAAAATTCTAAGCTAGGAATTGCGGCGAAGGCGGTCGAGAAGAGCGAAGAGAACCACGCCGAATGCTGCGGTGACTAGAGAGTCAATGAAGAGATGCAAAGTGAAGAACGGGGCAGAGTGGTTCAGCAGAACGCGCTGAGTCACCGCTAGTATTGCCTGATGGAAATGGAAGAATAAGAAGATCAGGCCAAAACGGCTTAGCGGATGTTCGGTATCAATCCTAGCTCCTACCGAAGAAGCAAGATAGCCCACAAGCGTTTTTGCAATCCCATACATGCCGATAGGATTATCGTGGCTCAGAGCGTCCTGCAGGATTCCAATGGCCCCTCCCAGAAATAATCCCGATATAGGGTTGCGGCGGCTCACTCCAAAATAAATAGTAACCAGCAGTGGAAGATCGATCAGCTCTGACCAGCGTCCGTACTTATGCAGGAAAGCCTGAAACACCAGAGCGAGCAAGACCGTACCAACAATCGTGCCGCCGTAAAATTTGTGGACCTCGACGTTCGGCTCGGAGTGCGCACTGACATTGAGCATGTAGGACATTATCGTTGAGGGGCGCGCGGTTTCGGCGCCGGAGTTTTGCTTGCCGGCGCCGTAGATTGAACAGGAGCAGCTGCAGCAGGTTTAAATTTATTTGGATCGGTTACAACCCCCGATGTTTTCGGCGGAGGCGGTGTGGCCGGTTGCGCCGCGGACTGCGCAGGGGCAACGTCGCTGGCGTCAGATGCTTCTTCACTCTTCTTAGACAAGAGTTCCTGCTGCGAGAGCAGCACGATGACGTCTTCGAGACGATCAAGACGCGCTGCGGGCTGCACGGCAATTATTTGGAATGGGTTTCCGGGTTTTGCCACATCCACCGTACCAATCAACAAATCCTTGGGGAAAATACGATCTTCGCCGGAGGTGACGATGACATCTCCGGGTTGCAACTTTTCTTCGTTGATGACGTAGTCCATGTGCGGCTGGGGATCTCCGCTGCCTTTCACCACGCCGTGCGTGCGCGAAGCGGCGAAAAGAGCGCCGACGCCGCTGTCCTTATCGTTGATCAGCAGGACCTGAGCGGTGGAGGGAAAAACCTCCACGATTTTTCCGACAACACCGTCAGGTGTGATGACGCCCATGTTTCGGCGGACGCGATCACGTTCGCCGCGATTGATGAATAACGTGTGGGACGTGGGGTCAGCGCTTGCCCCAATCACTTGTGCGGGAAGCATCGGCGCTTCCATGTGCGCTTCCTTAAAATTCAGAAGAGTCTCAAGGCGATGGGCTTCCGCGGACTCACTTTCCAACTCGCGATTTCTGAGACGCAGCGTATTCACATCGTTGCGCAGCCGTTCATTTTCGGCGCGCGTATTGCGCAGGCCGACATAACCGCTCCAGATCCCGCCGACATGAGAAAAAGTCCAGGTCCCGGCGCGCTCCAGGGGTGTCATCAATTCAACGGCCCAATAACGGATGAGGCGAACATTGTTCTCGCGCTTGATTTGGAAAGCGAGAAGCAGCACTTGCGCAAGGACGACCGTCGCAAGAAGAGCCAGCGGACGGTGACGGGAAAAAGTGTCGATCATAACTTTAGAACCAGTTCGAACGTTCGCCCGAGGGCTTTGGCTTGTGCCGAGTTAGCTTCTTCCGCGGATGCAAACAGCAGGTCCCTCACTTAGGTCGGGATGCCAATGCTAAAAAATAAGTACAAATTCCTCTAGTCGATCGAGACCAAGCGCAACAGACGGAAATCGCTGAGCATTTTTCCGGTTCCGAGCACGACCGAGGCTAACGGATCGTCTGCGATAGAAACGGGAAGGCCAGTTTCTTCGCGTATACGCTTGTCGAGATTTTTGATCAGCGCGCCGCCGCCGGTGAGGACGATGCCTCGGTCGCTGATGTCGGCGGAAAGCTCGGGCGGCGTACGTTCGAGTGCGACGCGAATGGCGTTCAAGATCGTGGAAATACATTCCGAAAGCGCTTCGCGAATTTCACTGTCGTCTATGGTGACGGTGCGCGGCACGCCTTCAATCAAATTGCGGCCCTTTACTTCCAGAGTCAATGGCTTTTCCAGGGGATAGGCTGATCCGATTTCAATTTTGATCTGTTCCGCGGTGCGTTCGCCGACCAGCAGGTTGTACTTGCGCTTCAAGTAATGCATTACGGCTTCGTCCATCTCATTTCCGGCAACGCGGACGGAGCGCGAATATACGATACCGCTCATAGAAATGACGGCGATGTCAGTCGTGCCGCCGCCGATATCCACCACCATGTTTCCGGACGGCTCTTCAATGGGCAGGCCCGCGCCAATGGCCGCAGCCATCGCTTGCTCGACCAAATAAACTTCGCTGGCACGCGCGCGATAGGCGGAGTCTTGGACCGCTCGCTTTTCTACCGGAGTGATTTCGCTCGGTACGCCGATTACGATTCTAGGGTGCACCAGGACTCGGCGGTTGTGGGCCTTCTGAATAAAATACGTGAGCATCTTTTCAGTAACTTTGAAGTCGGCGATCACGCCGTCTTTCATGGGCTTGATGGCCACGACGTTTCCGGGAGTCCTTCCCAGCATTTCCTTTGCTTCGCGGCCTACGGCGACAACTTCTCCGCTGTTCTTGTTGATAGCGACGATGGAAGGCTCGTTTACGACAATTCCCTTTCCTCGCGCAAAGACAAGGGTATTGGCGGTGCCTAGATCGATGGCCAGGTCTGACGAAAAAAGACTGAAGACCGACCGCATGCTGTAGCCGTTTTTCGTCACGTCTTGCGTTCCCCCTGAGTTCAGCTTGCGCGCCACGGCGGCGAGCGCTTGGCGGACCCCGAAACCTGCTAGCGCATGTTTATGCTACGGGATTACAACTTGCACGCGCTTAGTAGCTGTACCGCCCCGGCGATTTTGGCCGGTAATAATAACTTCGTAAGAACCTTTCGGCATGGGCGGCAGAAAATGGCGGAACTGCCCATCCGCTTGGATGCTGGCGACCGGTTCACCGTTGATAATCAGGGCCGCTCCCGGCTCGGTGCGTCCGACGATCTCGACCACGTTTCCTTGCAGTACAGTATTATCCACCTCAAGCAGCATTTCCTGCTCTTTACCTTGTATCACCAGCGTGAACTTGTATGGCTCGCTTTGATCGCTGGTGGCGTTTTTCGCATCGATCGCGCGGACTCGCCAATAATAATCGCCGGGATCCAGTCCAACGATGTCCACGCCTTCTGAAGTTGTCTTCTTGGCCATAATAATCTTGCTGAACATTGCGGTGGTACTGGCCTGGAACTCGTAGGACTTTGCTGTCGCCACCGGCTTCCAGGAAAAATGAACCGGATCATGCTTTGGATTGGAAACGGTGATAGCCTGCAGGTTCAGCGGCGTGTTTAATTCGGGAGGAGCAAGGACATCGGTTTTCGTGATGGCTCCGCCGGTTGGGAACGTCACCCGTTGAAACTGGCCGATATCGAGGTGCTCGCCGCCACGATTCAATTCTGCGCTTCCTGAAGCGATAGTGATTTGCTGCTGCTTTGTGGTGGGGTCGCTACTGACAGCGGCGCGGCTATTCGCGCGCAACGAGGCCACAGCGTTTTCAAAAGAAACTTCAGCTTTCGAACCCGGAACTTCCCACGCGCCGGTGGCGAGATCCACCTGTCCAGAACTGATGTGCACACCTACTTGGGAGGCGTGATCTTGCTCCACGATATTTTCTTCCACGGTGACGAGAGTGTCGCCCTTCACGGTATATGTGGTGCCGTCGGCAAAGGCCATGCGAGCGACGCCTTCCGGCCCGGTCTGGATCAAATCGCCTTTATCGAGGGTAATCTGGTAGTCAGCGCTCTGCCACTCGACGGAATTCACTTTTTTTACCTGAACTTTTCCATCCAGGTTTACGAAGCGCGCTTGCCTGGCGGTGATGGTGGCTACGCCTGCATCGTGTGCGGACACCGCCGCTCCAAGACGCTTCACAACTTTGCCCGAAAGATCGGGGAAAGCAAAATAAGCCCCGGCAAGGATCGCGCCAATAATCAGCAAGGCGTAAATCGCCATGGTCTTGTAAGTGACGGTATGCCAATAAACTTCTACCCGTGAGATTTTAGGCTTATCCGACACGACTGTTTTTTGGTCTATCATGTTTATTAGGGCTAATTTGGAAATTTAGCACACGGGTATAGGCCGTTCAACTCGGCGACAAAAGAGTTGCGAAACTGCTAACCCCTACTTGTTCCAATCAGTTAACTGGCCTTCTGGCATAGCGAATCGGGGCCAACATTTTTCGCCGAGCTAAGACCCCGTTTTGTTCCGATTTGGCGCCATATTGGAGGTTGACCGCAGGCTACCATTTTAGGGAGACTATCCCCTTCAGACTGGGCATTTTACTGCTAGGTACGCATCGCGATCCCGCGTGATTTTGAAAGCGCGCGAATTAGTCTTAAAGCTGCGAGGAAGAAAAATATGAAAGAAATTATCGGCGAACTGCTCCCACCGACACGAGTGATGATGACTCCCGGGCCTTCCTGCATGGACCCGCGAGTTTACCGAGCGATGTCCGCGCCTCTGGTTGGGCACCTGGATCCGTGGTTTTTGGAAATGATGAACGACGTGCAGGTTTTGCTTCGGC
Source organism: Candidatus Acidiferrales bacterium (assembly GCA_050012395.1). Classification (GTDB taxonomy): domain Bacteria; phylum Acidobacteriota; class Terriglobia; order Acidiferrales; family UBA7541; genus Palsa-295. The sequence continues at coordinate 64,779 of JBEKHG010000005.1, read as the reverse complement.
GCGTATTTCAAACCGAGAACCGGATTACGTATCCTGTCTCCGCGTCAGGCTCAGGTGGGATTGAAGCCGCCGTGCTGAATCCTCTGGAAGAGGGTGATGAGTGCATCGTATGCGCGAATGGAATGTTTTCGGAGCGCATGGCGGTAATCGCGGAACGCAGTCCCGCGAAAGTCATTCGTGTGGAAGCGCCGTTGGGCCGCACGGTTGATCCTGAAGATATTCGCCGCGCAGGCAAAGGAAAGAAGATTAAATTTGTCGGTTTGGCGCATGGCGAAACTTCAACCGGAGTGGTGCAACGGCTGGAAAATTATCGCAAGGTTGCTGACGAACTCGGGGCTTTGCTGATCGTGGATACGGTTGCGTCTCTTGCGGGCGTTCCGCTCAATGTGGATCGCGAACGGATCGATATTTGCTTTAGCGGCACGCAAAAAGCCATTAGTGCACCGCCGGGTATGGCGCCCATTACGATTAATAGCCGCGTGGAAGACGTGATTCGCGCGCGCAAGAAAAAAGTGGAGAGCTGGTATTTCGATATCACACCGATCATGACCATGTGGGGCACGGAGCGTAATTATCATCACACGCCACCGGTGTCGTTAATCTACGGTCTGCGGGAAGCTCTGCGTATCGTACTGGAAGAAGGATTGGAAGCTCGGTGGGATCGCCATCAGCGGAATCAGCAGGCGCTGGTTGCCGGTATCGAGGCGATGGGACTTGAACTTTTTGTTTCCGATCCTGCCGACCGGCTGGTTACTGTCACCGCTGTGAAAATTCCCGCTGAGCTGGACGATAGGAAAGTGCGCCAGCAGCTTCTGGATGAATTCAACATAGAGATTGCCGGTGGCATCGGCAAGACCAAAGGACAAATCTGGCGAATCGGGCTGATGGGTTATTCTTCGCAGAATACGAATGTGTTGCTATTTCTAGCAGCCTTGGAGAAAGTGCTGCTGGATCAAGGTCGTCGCGTTCCGGCTGGAGCAGGTGTCGCGGCCGCGATTCGGAGTTATCAAGCGTCTGGGCAACCGGTGGCAGTCGGGGCGCGAAAGTAAGCGCTCAAAAGATTTTCCGTGGCGAAAATTTCCTATCCGACCATCCCAAATGCCGGCGCGATGAGCGATTTCGTCGGCGCGTTTGACGTGCCTTCGAAAGTAACGGACTACGTCTACAAGTGCCGGTTTTCACATTGCTGGAACGGAATCGCCACGCGGCATGCAGACACTATGGATTGCAAATTTTTAGTGGATGGCCGTGGCGTGGTGCTGGGCCTCGCACATCCGGGCTTCGTTGAGTTCCGAGCTCGGGCGGGAAGGAATCTTTCCGACCGTGAAGCCAGTTACATTGCGGCTGAGTATTTGCGAGGAAGGCTGGAGCAAGAAGACGAACACGCGCTTTACGATGTTCCTGCTAACGAAGTGGCTCGCATCATCGAGAAGCTTAATATCCGCTAATACCGAGAATTGCGATGGGCAATGGCTTTATTTTGTGGACGGTTCTTTTTTGGCAAGCGAGCGGATGTAGTTCACCAGATTCCATATGGCGTCGGGTTTCGCGCGGTCACCTTCAGAAGGCATTTCACCTTTGCCATTCTTGATGATGTAGAAAAGTTCGCCATCCGTGCGATCTTTCAGCGCCGCAGGATCGCGGTAATCGGCCAGCTTAGCCTTCATATCTGCTGCCAGGTCGCCTTTACCATCGCCGTCTTTCCCGTGGCACATCTCACAATCGATCTCATAGATCTTTTTACCTTGGGCGATCGAGGCAGTAGTGGGTTTAACGGGATTGGCCATTTTTGCGGCTTCTGGTGGAATCTTGTATTCAGCGGTGGGAGCGGCAGGTTTCGATTCTTGCGCAGAGGCAGAGACAACGGCCAGGAGCGACAACGACAAAACACACAAAGCTTTTCCCATGGGAACCTCCTACAACTTCTGCAAAAGGACATATTGCGGGCATTCTACTCCCTGAAACCGTTAACAAGAAAGCCGATGTTTTTGGGGTGTGCAAGGAAGGCGATGGAGGAAATCAGGCGTCGGAGAGAGATTCGCCGGAGCCCGAGCCGTCATTCAGTTCGCCCACTTCGAAGATTTCGCCACAATCGAGGCACTCGACATACTGCGTTTCGTCATCTTTAGCGATGAGCTGCGTGTGTTTGTGCTGGCAAGCGGGGTCTGGCATCACCATACCGCGAAAAGCAAAAACGATTATACATCCCGACCGATAAACTTTGGGAATAAGGCGCATTGGCACATGCAAATTGGAAAGGACTAGGAGAGACTCCTTGAGAGGCGGTGCTAGAGTTGACAAACAGGCGGATTGACACTATCAGTCTGCCTGTAAAGGCATCTAGTGAGGAATAAGTGACAGCGGAACTGAGCATGACCCAGAAGCGGCTGGGAGCCGCGCTGTTCTACGGAATTCTGATTGTGCTGGCGTATTTGGTTTTTCTTGTGTTCCAACCATTTCTCGCTGCTCTGGCATGGGCGATGGTTATGGTTGTGGTGGCGTACCCAGTGTATTTTCGGCTGGCGCAGAAGTGGGGGCGCACGCTGGCTGCTACGGTGAGCACACTGGGTGTGACGTTAATCATAATCGTGCCCACGTTGCTGGTGACTGGGGCGTTCATCCGAGAGGCAGTGGAAGCGGTGCAGCTGGTACAACAGCAAATCCAGGGCGGACATTTTTCCTGGGTGAATGATCTATGGCTTCGTATTCAAGCGCGATTCCCCGACGCGAATTCCGGGGATCTGACCACGGCAATCCATCGATATGCGGACGCCGGCGCTGGTTATATGGCTGCGCGAGTGGGCACGGTGCTGCGCAACACGGCGATGTTTTTATTTCATCTGACCGTTGTGATCCTGGCGATGTTTTATCTCTTTCGGGATGGCGATGCAATTGTGGCGCGTTTGCGCGAAGTGCTTCCGTTTGAGAAAGCGCATCGCGACCGGATGATCAGTGAAACGCGGGAATTAATCTTTGCGAGTGTGACGTCCAGCTTGGTGGCCGCCGTGGCTCACGGAGTGCTGGGCGGGTTGGCATTCGGATTAACGGGAATTCACGCGCCGATTTTCTGGGGCGTGATGATGGGGTTTTTCTCTCTGGTTCCCGTGGTGGGTTCGGCACTGATATGGGTGCCAGCGGCGATCAGCTTGATGGTAGATGGGCATATTGGAATGGGAATCGTTCTAATGATTTTTTGCAGCGTGATTGTGGGACTGGTGGACAACATTATTCGTCCATGGATGATCAGCGGCAGGGCGCAGATGGGCGGCCTGGTGGTGTTTATCAGCGTACTAGGCGGGATCAGCGTCTTCGGCATGCTCGGAGTGGTACTCGGGCCGATTGTGGTTGCGGCAGGGGCCAGTATGCTGGACCTCTATGCGCCGGGGGCTGTTGTTAGAAACACAAGACCCAAACCGGGTGGGAACAAATCAGACGGCGTGTTAGAGTAACGGCCTTCGGAAGCGGGATGAAGAAAAATTCCAGTTCAAAACACGCAAGTTTGCCGCCGGAAAAATTGCGATGGCACTGCGATCCGGCACGAATCCCGTTTGAGACGACGGCGGAAGTAGAACCGTCCACCGGAGACACCGGACAAGACCGGGCGTTGCGCGCGCTGCGCATGGGCGTGGAACTCACCGCCCCGGGCTACAACCTTTTCGTCTGCGGGCTGTCCGGCACCAGCCGCGGCGGAATGATCGTGCGGCTGATTGAAGATATGCATCCCAAGAGCGAGATCGCTCCGGATCGGTGCTACGTAAACAATTTCAAAAATAACGACCGGCCACGTTTGCTTACCTTGACGCGAGGACAAGCCAATGCGTTCAAGAAAGAAGTGGAAACCGGCATCGATTTCTTGCGCCGGCGCATTCCGCAGGTTTTCGAAGGCGAACCGTTCCAGCGGCAGAAGACGCGCATTGTGGAGCGTTTCACTCTACGCGAAAAAGAGTTGATGGACGATTTCACGCGCCGCATTGCACGGGAGCAGTTTGCGCTCGGGCGCATGCAGGTTGGCGCGGTCGCGCTGCCGGAAATTTTTCCAGTGATCGAAGGCGCCATGGTGCCCATCGAGGAAATCCCCAAGCTGGTGCAGGATGGAAAGCTGGAAAATCCCGCTGCGGAAGAACTGGAGCGCAAATATGACCAGTTCCGCCAGGAATTTACGGTGGTTTATCGCAAGACCCTTTCGCTTTCGCGCGAACTCGCCAGCGAAATGAGCTATCTGGAGCAAGAAGCCGCCTCCGTCCTGGTTGATGGCGTGATCGAGGAGCTTAAGGAGAAATATCCGAGCACGCAGATTTCCGAGTATCTGGAGGAAGTACGCCATCACATTTTGGATAACCTCGAGCCTTTTAAGGAGCGCGAAGGCGAAGAAGAGCAACCTCCTTCGGAGGGCGGTGGTGGAGCTCGCGTGGAACGCACGGACCGCGACCCATTTCGCGTTTACGGCGTAAACGTAATTCTTGCTCACGGTGAAAGCGAAAAATGCCCAGTAGTTTTTGAGACGATTCCAACTTACGCAAATCTCTTTGGCACTATCCATCGAAGTTACGACACGCGTGGCGGTTGGAGTTCTGACTTCATGGACTTGCGGGGCGGCTCGTTGCTCCGAGCGGACGGGGGCTATCTGGTGATGTACGCGCTTGACGCGCTAACGGAGACGGGCGTCTGGCGCACGCTGAAGCGGACGCTCAATCATGGGAAACTCGAAATTCAGCCGGTGGACGTATTTTTTCCATTCAGCACGGCTGCGCTGAAGCCGGAGCCGATCGACATACATGTAAAGATCATTTTGATTGGCGACCGCGATATGTACGAGCTGCTTTACGATTTCGAAGAAGATTTCCGAAAGATTTTCAAAGTGCGCGTGGAATTCGATGAAGAAATGGCGTGGAGCGACGAAATCATTCGCGAGTATGCCGGGAGGCTCCGGAAGACTTGCAACGATGAAGGGCTTTGCCCGTTCGACCGCACCGCGTTTGCGTCGATTCTGGAGCATGGCGTTCGGCTGGCGGGACGCAGAGGAAAGATTACGGCGCGCTTTTTCGATCTTGCGGACTTAGCTCGCGAGGCTTGCTATGTAGCACGAAATGAAAAGCAGTCCGTCGTCACCGCGGAACATGTACGCAAAGCCCTGGATGCCAAAGTGGAGCGCCATAATCTGACGGAAACGAAAATCCGCGAGATGATCGACCAGAATTTACTGTTTATCGATACAACCGGAACCCGCGTGGGCCAAGTGAACGGATTGAGCGTGATCGAAATCGGCGGATATCCGTTTGGCAAGCCGGTACGGATTACCGCCACGGCATCACTTGGTAAAGCGGGGATCGTCAATATCGAGCGCGAGTCGAATTTGAGCGGGCGTTTCCACGATAAAGGAGTTCAGATTCTTTCCGGCTATCTGCGGCGCACGTTCGCTCAGGATAAACCGCTGTCGCTGTCGGCGAGCCTTTGCTTCGAGCAATCTTATTCGGGAGTGGACGGCGACAGCGCGAGTTCGGCTGAGATTTATGCTCTGCTGTCCGCATTAGCGGAGCTTCCGATCAGACAAGAGCTAGCGGTCACCGGCTCGGTAAATCAGCATGGCGATATTCAGCCTATTGGCGGAGTAAATCAGAAAATCGAAGGATTTTATGATGTCTGCAAATTGAAAGGTTTGACTGGAAAACAGGGAGTGTTGATTCCAGCAGAAAATGTGGATGATTTAATGTTGCGTGACGAGGTAATCGAAGCAGTGGCCAAGGGTCAGTTTCACATCTATCCGGTGGGCACCGTCGAACAAGGCATCGAAATTCTTACCGGCACTGATGCGGGCAAACGAAAATCCGGCGGACAATTTGGGCCTGGCAGTGTATTCGGGAAAGTAAATTCCCGGTTGCACGAAATGGCTGATGCGATGCGGAAATTTCACTGAAGAAAAATCCGCGCGACAATTTCACAATTAGATAGAAGTTAAAATTTGAATCCCGCGGGCTAGACCAAACGCTTCATTTCAATCACAACCTCCTGAGTTTTTCCGTTCCGTTCGATTACCAGTTTGTATGTATGGCCAACTTGGCGAAATAGATCGCGCATTGCAGTTAGCGTGATGTCAGCGGCGGGCTCTTCATCGATTCCAGCGATGATGTCTCCCTTGTGGATACCGGCCACATCACCGGGACTACCAGGCTCAACGCGCACGATTTCGAAGCTCCTGAGGTTTGTGCCTTTTGCGACGATAGAGAGGCCGCTCATATCTTCTTCTGCGAATCTATTGAATTCGAGGTTGGGTTCGAGAATTATGCGTTGATGAGGAAAATCGAAAACCACAGTAAACCTGCGAAGAAATCCCGAGCCGATAGCGCCTGCAAGAGTTGGGTCGCTAACTTTGGCCGGGCTCGACTGAGAAAAGACCGCAACCGGTTCTTCGACCGCGTAGGGACCAAGCTGAAAAACCTTTAAGCGGCCGAGAAAGATTTTCGCACCGCCATCGAGCTCTGGATAAGAGCTGGCGACTGTCTTGAAGTGTACTGACGAAAAACGGTGAGATTCGTTGTAAGCGCCGGAAAATACGATGGCGGCATCGAGCGCAGTGTTCACTTCAAAATTGGCTTCCAGCGATTTATGGCCCGAAAGTTCGAACTTTGCTCGAATCAGCGGTGCGGTGCCAGCGAACGTTAGCGGGAAACTTTTTCCCGGGCCGGAGTAAGCGAAAGTTGCGGGATCGTAAAGCTGAACGGTTTGCCGAAGATAATTGACCACCACCACGAGGCGGTCGAAAAAATCTGCGCCAAGAGTTCCGTAATACGGCATGCCCATCTGCAAACCAAAATCCTTTTTGCCAGCCACAGAAAGCAGGCTCATGGGCAGCTCTACTCCGGGAAGAGAGAGGACGCAACCTGGTACTGCGACTCCCGGATTAGCGGAAGCTGACGCGTTGGGCGCGTAGGCTGAGTCAACCGATGACATGCTAGCGCTGGAGTCCAGTTCGAAGAGCAGAGGTTTTTCTTGATTTATCCTAACCGGAAGAAAAATAAGATTGCCGACGAAGGCGGCGGGGTTTTGCGCGGCATTGCCGCCAAAGGTGAACCGCGCTGGGCCCGTATTTTCTTGCGCTCTCGGCGCGGGGGATTGGCCCGGAGACGAGGGTTGAGCAGGGAAACCAATCGTGGCGAGGATGAAAACTATCAAAAACGCGTGTCGGCGCATCTAACTTTCCCATCGAAAAATCATCTGCGGCCAGGACGGCCGGCTACTGAATATAATAATCAAAGTAAATTCCGCCCGAATCTTTCCACCATCCGTTTGCACTTGCTTTCAGATGGCGATTAACCAGTCCAGGTTTTATGAGGCGAAGCATTTCCACTGAAGGAGGGTTGTTCTTATCTGATTGTTTGGCTGATTCCATCTGTTCAATAAAGCGAGCAATAATTTTATCCCACGGAACCCTCGAGAAGTCGGCGCCCCCGATACCGGAAAGCTTCTCCGGAAAAAGTGAACGTAGCCGTACAAATTCAGAATCAGTAACAACAGAATTTGTTGAAGATGTTCCGCCGGACGTTTTACTGTTAATTCGTGCGACAGCGTCACGCACCATTGTTTTGCGCGGCCCCATAATGATGAGTTGTGGAGTTACAGCGGCATAATAAAGACTACGGCGTTGCTGCCCCGTCTCAGGATCCTTATAGGGGTATGAGAAATCCAAGTAAGTCGTATCCCCCGAAGTGTCCTCTGCCGCGATCATTTTCGCAAAAGCGGCGCGCAGGAGCCGTAGCACATCCTGTGGTTTCTGGATGGTGAACGCATAAAGTTGTTGCGATTCTCCATCTTCCGCGAATGAAATACGATTGCCGAACTCGCCAGTAAAGAGCTGCAACGCGTCGGAAACGGACATTCCAAGGAAACCTTGAGCCATGGCTTCGGCGCCGAGCAATCCCGCCGACTGCTGCGGAGTCATAGCTGCAACTGCACCCGTGCGAATCGTTTGATATAGCGCTCCAAAGTCAAATTTGGAAATACTGAAATACGGACCGGTGCCGACGATTGGTTGCGTCTGGAACGTCGTGGTGCTCGCACCGGCGATATCGAAGAAGCTTCCGGCAGAAGTGTCTCCCAGGATCGCGCCATGAGCTCGCGTAGCGTCGCCGGCGAAGCTGATGCCTCCGCCCGCCACATGAATTTTCTCCAAGTGCACGCTACGGATGAACTTTGCCATTGCCTGATCTTTCTGATCCGCCGGGATCCATTTATCAGGATCGGGCAGGTGAACAAAATATTCCACGGCTGCATCTTTTCCAATGTAAGGGCGTATAGCTTGGTATTCCGGCAGGTCCATTACAGATGAGCTTGGTTTTGCCGAAGAGCTGAAGCGAGTCACCAGATCCTGTATGGCGTCTTTCTGCGAAGTGACCAGAAAATAGTTTCCCGCTTTCGTGCTGTAGGTCGTGTTCGGGTTCGCCGCGTCGTTCGGATTCTCGGTTCTGACTTCGATAGTGCTGCCACCAAAGGTATATGTGGAAATTGCCGGTTTAGTCTTGCTACTTGCTTGCGCCAACACTTTCAGCTTCAAGACTAGATCAGCTTTCCCCGTAGCGTCATATACGAAAAAAAGACTGGCTAGATGTGATGGGTTACCGGCCCCTACACCTGAAGTTTGCGGACTCGCAATAAAGCCGAATGCCGCAGGGTTATCCAATAACGAGATGAGGTCGGCGAGTTTCAACGCGGGGGCGGCAGTACTGTTCTTTTGCTCCCACTGAAGAAAGTTTGTCGCAAGCGCCTGGCGAACTGGTTCGAAATCGGGATCTTCAAGGAGCTGAAGAACATGATTTTTCTTATCGGCGTCTCCAAGAAATGACTTGCCGCGCCATTGCATATAAAACAACGTGCTCTGGGGAAGCCGCTCGGAAATCGCGGGAGTTTGTGCGAATAACGGACTTACGGCAAAAACGCTGAGAAGAAATGCGCTCTTGAATGCGCGACCAATCGAGTACCCACAAAGACGCGCTAGAGGGGCGCGCCACCTTTCCATAGAACCCAATCTTTTCGCATTCACGCGAACATCCCCCATTTGCTTAGATTACCGTGAAGCAGGTTGACTCTGACTTATCGATCGCCGTTTATTTCCCTGGCGGCGCGCTCGAAGATGAACCTGCTGGTGTGGCCGCGGGCGGAGCAGATCGCGCTGACTTGGGCGTGCTCAAATAGCCCTTGGCTTGATCCTTCGAGAGATCGAACACAACGATTTCGTAGGGCGCGCGGGCGCCGCGAACGTAAAACTGAATGGGCTCGCCAACAGTCTTGTCTTTCTTCTCGATGCTCTTATCATCGGCCACGACATTCAGGGTGTACTTGAAATGCTTGGTATCAACTTTTCGGAGCAGCACTTGGATGGGTCCAACGTGCTCGGGGGCCTTGGAATTCTTATTGAGGCTAAATTCAAAAATGTCGCGCTCACCGAGGCGTTTGAGTTCTTCCACTTCGTCATGATTCCGTGCGATCAAGCCGCTTTGCACGCCTAAGTCACCGATGGTGCTCTGCAGCTTACTTTTGGTGCTTTCCAGGTCCGCCTTGGTCGCGTCCACCTCGGTCTTAGTTCCACTCAGCTCGGTGGCCACCTGCCCAAATTTAGTCGAAGTGTCGGCTTGCACCGCGCCGATTTGCTGATGAAGTTCGGCATCGCTCTTCTGCTGATCCTTCTTGATGGATTGCGCGAGACTGCGAGCGCGCGCGAGTTCATCTTGAGTCAATCCGAGCTTCTGCGAAGTGACATCGAGCTGCCCTTTCAAGTCTGCCACGCGGGAATTTGTCTTGTCGATTTGGGCGGCTAACGCTTGAGTTTTGCGGTCGGCGTCGTCCAATCCTTTGTGAAAATTCTGACGCGCCGCGTATCCCGCGTATAGCAAATAACCAACCAGCGCGAAAGCGACAACGAACAGCAGCGTGACCCAGCGCGGCAGTCCAGCTTCGCTCACTTGGGTTACTTCAACCGGCGTGTTCGGATTCGAACTCATCGAGCCTCCTTGGATCAGAGCGGCCCCGGCCGCTCCATATGGCACGGGATTATGGCTGACGCTGTGCCGGAAGTCTATGGCCGGCGAGGTCGCTTGTTTCTTTCTCGCGCAGGCCAGTCAGCTTGTACCGAAGTCGTTAAGCCGCCGCGGGGCGTGAATTCCCCACTGACTCGAAACCACGCAGGACGCACGGCAGCCACGAAATCTCGTAGCATGCGGTTCACCGCATTTTCGTAAAAAATTCCAAGATCGCGGTAGGACAGTAAATACATTTTAACCGACTTCAGTTCCAGGCAGAGCTTCTTGGGTTCATATTGTATGGTGATCGTGCCGTAGTCGGGCAGACCGGTCTTGGGGCAGACAGAGGTGTACTCCGGAAAACGAATCGTGATCTCATAACCCGGAAAATGATTGGGCCAGGTTTCCAATTTAGGAAGCTTGGCGTCAATCCCAGCACGGGCATGAACGGCAGTGTAATCGCGCATCGAGGATCCTTTCCCACAATATTCTACACGGGCAGCGGTCGGGGAGCGGAATTTCTGAACAGCTCAGTTCAGAGCCTTGCTCCGCGAGAAGCTTTTATGTATTCTGCGAGCGAAAACAGGAGCGAACTGGCCCAAATGATTTGTCCGCAGTGCCGTAGCGCCAATGTTTTTCGGTCTCACCGCGACGGCGCCCTCGATTACACCTTAAGCCTATTTGGCCTGCGGCCCTGGCGCTGCCACACTTGCGACAACCGTTTTTATGCCTGGAAGGTGGCCGCAGCTTTTGAGCGATATGCTCACTGTCCTAAGTGCGGAAATTTCGACTTGGAGCGCATTTCCCGGGAACGTGTGGAGGATGGTACTTTGCTCCGCGTGAAGCGAAGGCTGCGATTTCCGGCCTACCGCTGCGATCCTTGCCGGGAAAGATTTTTCAGTGTTCGGCTTTTCAGGCGCATACGACCATCCATGATCTCAGCGGGCGCTGAACGTCAAGTTGCACGATAGACAGATAGAGTTCCTTCCCTTCGGATAGTTCCGGCGTGAAACATTCATTCCGACAGCGACCTTCACGTTAATGAATGTCGCCGATCTCGAACTTCAGAGCTGAAATCGCCGCTGCGTAATCATACTTGGCACTGGTTTGCGTGATTTCCGCTTGGGTCATATTCAATTGCGCCTGGCTAAGCTCGATGATGGAACTGAGTCCGAGTTTATAGCGCTGCTGGGCGAGATCTTGAGCTTGGGTGGCTTCGTTTAGGAGCTGCTGCGTTACGGACAACCGTTGAAAGGCTGAATTAGCGTCAAGCCAGGCTCGCCGAACGTCGCGCGTGATGCGATTTTGCAAGTCGCGAAGGTATTGCTCTTGCGCATGCGCTTCGGCGGTGGCTTCGGCGTGCAAAGCATTGAATTGCCGTCCGTTAAAGATAGGAATATTCACGTTGAAGCCAGCCGCGGCATAGCGGCTTCCCAAAGGCTCCTCGCGCACGGGTGTCAGTCCGGCCACGCCGACTGCTGAAATTGTGGGAAACCAAAGGTCGCGCTCCGCGGTTGCGTAACTCTGCGCCGAGCCGACACCCAGGCGCCCACCGATTAATTCCGGGCGGTTTTGCAAAGCTTGGGAAGTGAGCTGCGTGATGTCCGCGGGCGGAGCGGGGGGCACAGACTCATCCGAGAGGATAAAGATTTTTTGATCGGAATATCCCAGCGCTACTGATAAGTCCGCGTAAGAAACCTGCAGATTATTTTGTGCCTGAATGAGAAGGAGTTGCGCTTGGGCCAAATCTACATTTGCAAAACTTACATCCAGCCCCGACCTCAATTTATTTTTCTCCAACTCGGTTATTTGATCGGAGACCAGCTGGCGGTCCTTGACCGTCTCCTGCGCTACTCTTAAGACGGCCTGCGCTTTCAGCGCTCCGTAATAGGCTTGATCCACTGCCAGCAAGACGTCTGCGCGCGACGTTACGACATTCTCTTCCTGCGCTCGGGCGTGCAGGCTCGCGCTCTTCACGATCTCGTGCGTGCGTCCGAAGTCGGTGACGAGCTGGTTTACGGTGATGCCGTTCGAATACCTGTCGTAAATGATCGAATTGCTCAAGAAACCGGCAGCCACGCGGCTGTCTGTCTCCGATTTAACTCCGGTCAAACTTCCGAATGCCTGAGGATAGTATACCGAACGAGCTTGAGTGACTTGCGCCTTAGCGGCATTCGCTGTGTATTGCGCGGCTTGAATTTGCGGATGATTCTGGATTGCAATTTTTTCGGCGTCGGCCAGCGTGAGACTTGTGGGAGTTTGCGCGAAACACGGAACCGAACACAGGGCCAAGAGAAAAAAAAGTGAATATAGGAAACGCGAGGTCATTCGTGAGCCTCCTCCGGCATAATCGCCATGCTTGGGGCGGCGCGCCGCTGATAAATCAACAGGTAAGCTGCGGGAACCACAAAAATGGTGAGAATAATAGAAGTAATCAATCCGCCGATGATTACGCGCGCGAGTGGAGCGTAAGCTTCGCTGCCGGTTTCCAATTTGAAGGCCATGGGAAGCAGGCCGACCACGGTGGCGAGCGAAGTCATCAGAATTGGGCGAAGGCGAATGCGACAGGAATGCGCCACAGCTTCGACGAGCGAGTGTCCCTGTGAGCGAAGAACGTTTGCGAAATCAACGATCAGAATGCTATTGGACACAACCATGCCTTGCAGCATTACGATTCCCATAAGCGATTGAATGTTGAGCGTGGTCCCCGTAAATGCAAGGGTGAACATTACGCCGACGAGGCCGGTGGGCACCGCCAACACGATCAGGAATGGGTCAATAAAAGAAGCAAATTGGGCAACAAGGATCAAATACACCAGCAGGACCGCCAGCAGAAGACCTATCCCAAAACTCTTGAAAGAAGATTCCATGGTCACGACGAGACCTCGGACGTCTACCCGGATATTGGGTGGCAACTTGGTCTTGGCGATTATTTCGGAGATCGCTTTCGTCGGGCGGCCCAGATCCTCCCCCGTGGGAGCCACATACACGTCGAAGGTTCTCTGCAATTGGTAGTGGTCCACCTCGGTCGGAGTTTGAATTTGCGTTACGCTGGCAACCTGGTTCAAATACGTTGGCATTTTCAGATTCGGAGAACGCAGAGGCATGGCCTTCAGGTCTTCAATCGACTTCACCTGATTCTCTGGATATTGCACGCTGACGAAATAATTGTTACCGGTTTTCGGATCGACCCAATAACTGGGCGCAATCATCACATCGGAAGTAAGAGCGGTGATGACGTTATCCACGATTTCTTGGGGGGTGAGGCCGAGTTCGCTGGCACGCTCGCGATTGACATTCAATTCCAATCCGGGATAGTCCATGTCTTGCGGAATGTAAACATCAGAAACACTGGGCAGTCTTTGGATTTGGCGCGCTAAATTCTGAGCAATGGCATCACCAGCTTTCAGATCCATCCCGCTGACTTGAACATCGATCGGCGCGGGCATTCCCTGGTTTAGAACAGCATCGACCAAACCTCCGGATTGAAAATATGTTCGCAACTGAGGTAACTGCTTGGCGATTTGGTCGCGTACCTCACCCATGTAAACGAAGCTGCTGACGCTGTGGTCCTCCTTTAGACCTACGTCCACTGTAGCCGTATGCATTCCGGAATTAGGCGTGAACAAGGCGGACAAGTCAGGGAAAACGCCGATATTGGAAACGATGGTGCTTAGGTCCTCGGGCTTGACGATTTTCCGGATGATGTCTTCCACTTGTTTCACATAATTGTTGGTCAATTCAATTCGGGTTCCGGTAGGGGCTTTGACATTGATGACGAACTGGCCCGCATCTGTGCGCGGAAAGAATGCCACCCCGATTAGGGGTGTTAGAGCAAAAGTGAGAAGAAAGAAAATAGCAAAGCCCCAAAGAACTTCGCGAGGGCGTTCGAGAGCTTTGCGCACCCAGCGTTCGTAAACATTGAGCATGCGCTCAAATTTCTCATTAAACCCCGCATGGAAACGGTCGCTCCAGGACTTGCGCGACGTCGCAGATTCTTCCCCATGGCCATGAACAGCCTTCAGAAAATAGGCGCAAAAGAGCGGGACAACCGTCACGGCGTCAAAATAAGAGGCAAATAATGCGATCACGACAGCCAGAGCCAAAGCCGAAAACAAATATTTGCTCACGCCGAAAAGAAGAGTGACCGGGAAGAAAACTACGATGGCAACCAACATAATCGCCAGGACAGGCAAAGCGACCTCATTTGCGCCGTTCACCGCGGCCGTGCGTGGGTCTTCGCCCATCTCGAGATGACGATAAACGTTCTCCAGAACCACTACCGAATCGTCGATCAAGCGGGAGAAGGCCAGTGCAAGTCCGCTCAAGACCATACTATTGACGGTCTTGTCGGCGGAGTGCAGTACGAAAAAAGTGATCATTACAGAAAGGGGAATGGAGAGGAATACGGCAGCAGTGGCACGAAGGCTCCCCAGAAATATCCAAATCATGACGGCGGTGAGCACAACACCAATGCCGCCTTCCCGCAATACGGTGGAAATAGCACCTTTGACGAATACGGATTGGTCGAAAACGACATGTGTTTTTAGTTGCGGGGGAATGTCGCGAAGATTCTTGATAGCCTCACGGATGCCATTGACGACCGCGATGGTGTTCGTGTCGCCACCTTGCTTAAGTATTGGGACGTACACGGATTTTTGTCCGTTCACGCGCACAATGTTGTATTGCAGAAAAGAACTATCGGTGGATTTCCCGACATCGGAGACAAACACTGATTTCTCGCCTTCGGTTTTCAAGGGGATGTCATTGATGGCGGCGGCATCGGGGACCTGTGCGTTGGTATAAATGTTGTAATCCAGAGGCCCAAGGCGCACGTCACCCGCGGGAAGAATCAAGTTTGATTGGTCAATGGCACGCACGACGTCCATGGGGCTCAGTTGATGGGCTTGGAGCTTGAGCGGGTCCACATCCACCATGATCTGGCGGTAACGGCCTCCATAAGGGGGGGGCACGGTGGCGCCCGGAACGCCGGCAATCTGATTTCGTATGCTGAATTGCAAATAATCATGAAGCTGCGTTTCATTCAACCCTTGACCTTCGACAGTCAATAGACAGACCGGAAGACTGGAGGCATCGACTTTCATAACCACCGGCGGGAGAGTGCCTTGTGGCAGACGGCGAAGGTCGGCCATAGCAAGATTTGAGATTTGAGTGACATCTGCGTTGGCATCGGAACCGGGCTGGAAATAAATTTTGATAAGGCTAACGCCAGCCATGGAGCGCGATTCCATATGGTCGATGCCGCTTCCCAATGTGAAGAAGCGTTCGAAAGTGTCCGTGATGTCGGCTTCGATCTGCTCGGGAGGCATTCCGTTATAAAACGTGGCTACCAACACCACGGGAATGTCAATGGGTGGAAACATGTCCACCGGCATCTGAACTAAAGCAGTGAGTCCGAGGACGCAAACAAAAAGGCAAAGAACGATAATGAAATATGGATGTCGGAGAGAAAATGTTGGCATGGGTATCTATTCCGTTCCTGAGGGAGCAGAGACAATTTGCGGTGACACGAGTTGGCCCACCCTGTATTGATTTTGTTCGCCAAAAATGACCATTTCATTTTCCTTGAGACCGGACAAAACCTCGGCTTGAGTGGCGGTTTCGATGCCCAGTTTGATTTCGCGTTTTTCGACGTGGTTCGAAGAATCCACGACCAACACGGTGCCTTCGCCCGTCCCCGAGGATTGCACGGCCTGAACAGGAATGCTGAGAGCTTGTGAGGCGGACCGAAGCGGAATTTTGACCGACGCATACATTCCTGGAACCAGCCGATAGTCCGGATTGGGGACCTGAACCTCCGTGTGCATCGTGCGGGTTTGGGTCTCGATCTGGCCGGACAATCGCACAATTTTCCCAGTGAAGGTATCTTTGGCACCGGACACGTTAATGTCTACGGTATCCCCCACATGAACATCAGGAACTGCCCTTTCCGGTAACGGAATCACGAGACGCAAAATGTTGTTCTGCGAAAGCTGGCACAGAGCGAGGTCGCCCTTATTGGAAGAGGTGCCTGCGGGAAGCAAGGCGCCGGTGTAAGCGTAAATCTGAGTGACCACCCCATCGAACGGCGCGGTAATGCGTGAGTACGCAAACATCGCTTGATCTTTTCCAAGGGCAGCTTTAGCCGCCAGCAATCCTTGCTCGGACGCCGAGACAGCGTCTTTAGCGGAAGAAACGCCGGCGTTGGCTTCCAAATCTTTACCTTGGGCGGTGTCGATTTCCTCCTGAGCTACAAGCTCCGGGCGTGACTTCTGGACATCGGCAAGCCGGTTGTAGGTCAAGTGGGCCACGTTGTAAGCGGATTGCGCTCGATTGAGCTCTTCCCGAGCTCGGGACAAATCCTGATCGCTGCGACGAGCGCTGGCTTCATCCTGTTGCAACTGTTGTTGTAGTTCAGGGATTTCGAGCTCGGCGAGAATTTGGCCTTCCTTGACGTGCGTGCCCCAATCCACATACAGCTTTTTGATATAACCGGAAACTTTTGCATAAACTTCAATTTCCTGGAGCGGTTCAAATTCGGAAGCGATCTCCAGTTGATTACTCAGATCGCGGCGAACAACTTTCACCACGGGAGCGGCAGGAGCGTGCCCGGCATCCTCGGCTTCCGCTTTGCGGTCGCCGCCGCAACCGGATATCAGGACGCCGAACAATCCTGCCGCAACCAGCACGGCCGCGCAAAACCGTCTTTCGTTTTTTTTCATTGCTTCGCTCGTAGATATTTGAAGTCTCATTTGTTTGGGAATTTCGTTGAATTAGATTCCATCCTCCGTAGCGTTTCGATCAGCTTTGCCACTGTGAAATCCTTGGAATGACAGAGTTCGATCAGCGCCTTCCTCTTCAGTAAGATGTCGCGCGCGGCTGAAGCGACGCGTGCGGCAATCTCACGTGGAATGGTTTGAATGCCATGCAGGTCTCCTTGAATTAAGTCGCCGGGGTTGATCTTCAGCCCTCCCAGCTCGACACTACCTCCGAAATCAAAAACGTGGGCGTAACCATGTGACACCGAAACGTTTCCGGCAAACATTTGAAATCCAGTGGCATGCACGGCAGGAAGATCGCGTACGGCTCCGTTCGTTACGAGACCAGCGCATCCTAGAGCGGACAGAATGTTCGCGTGTACCTCGCCTACGAAGGCTCCCAAGCCCGGGTGGGAATCGGTATCTTGAACGATTACGACCCGAGGTTCTGGAATGCTGCGGATATATTGCCACCAGTCGGGCCGGGCGTAATAACTGTGCCCTTCCATCGGCGGATCAGCCGTCCTAATTCTGGCAGTGGCCGCGTAGCCAACTAACGGCGGAAAATCTGGAAACATTGAACGTACGCTGGAGTTAGTAAACCCGATGTTTCGCAAACGGACGTCGAATGTTTCGATCGCGCTTGCAACCACACACGTGCTCAGCTCGCGGAACTCGCCCAGCAGTTCGGGAGAAAGAGGCTCCGGATTCATGGCAACTCCTCTCGCGGAATAGCCCACGATAAACTCGCTCTAAAGGCACCCGGGATAGCTTAATAATTTAGTTTGGGTTCAGAAAGCAAACTTACTCTTCTAACGGAAATGAAAATGGAGGAGAACGATGCTGGATAGAAATCGTGACCCCCACGGAGGGAAAAGGCAGGTCCGCTTCTTCTTTGACGGCCTTAATATATACGCCTTCAGATTTTGGCGGCAGTACTTTTGCGATTGGAGATAAGCGATCGCGTCGAACGACAACACACGACGGAGCCGCTTTCATCTTGGTGGCAATATTTACGTAGTGTGTTGGATTTGATTTCGGAAAATATTGGCCAGTTTTTGCAACCGTCGTTAGCCCTGCTACCGCAAATAACAGCACGACGATTGAAATGTTTAAGAGGCTGAGTTTGACTAACCTGTTTCTCATCGGCTGAGCATCCCCGCCTGCAAAGACATGCTTACTCTCTAATTATGTCCGGGCGCGGAATTGAAAGCAACACCACAAAAAAATACGGGACGCCCGATGCACTGGGCGTCCCGCTCCTCAATTCGCGTTCCCCGCGTGCGCTTAGGGAAGGACGTAGCGAAGATCTATATATTGGAGAAATGCGTGAGCGTTTCTGGGAGCCGAACCCGACACGGACCAGGGCGTCCGCTCCACCCAGGAAGACTGCGTGATGAATTGCAGCTTCCCGTGATTCGGAGTTCCCCAGATCGTCTTGGTAATACCAAAGGTGGCTTCCTGGAACGATTTGTTGTTGGTGTTGGCCGAGCCCGGGAATCCGAAACCTGTGCAGAAGAATCCGGACACGCCGAGGCAAGACGGAGCCGGTGTCGCCGTGCTTGCAACAGCGCCGCCGAAGTTACGCTGGAAGTACGCACCGCTGTAGTAAGCGTCAAACTCGAAGCGAGGCGTCATCTGATACTCGAAACCAGCGACTCCGGACCCGGAATGAATTGGTGAAAGCTCGCCGTCGGTTTTGACGATAGCATCCGGGCCGAGTGCTCCAATATAGCGGCCGTTGCCGGCACCGTAAAAGGTGTTGGCAATCAAGCGAAAGTTGTGGAACGCCTCAAAACTTGCATTGAGTGAGCCAGAGCCTTCCGTTATCGAATTCGTATCGGAGGGTGTCTCAAGATTGTTGAACACCTTGAAGCTACGAATCAGCCCGGCCGCTTCTAGATGCAGCGCATGCTCACCGAGTTTCCAATCGAATGCACTCTTCACGATTATGTCGGGGTGCAGGTTGGGAATCGCGGGATTGGACGCTGCAGCTGTTCCATTGGACGCACCGCTGCCATTATCGAACTGTCCCGAGAAGAACGAGCTCGGAAAAACGACAGAAGTCGGTGCGTACTGTTGCGGATTTTCGAGAGCAGCGGCAATGGACCACCAATCAGTCGCATGGTAGATGACCCGGAAACCGGCCTGCCGTGAGTACACAAGCCCGGCGACGTAGTTCGTGTCTAAGCGATAGCCGGTGAAAACATCCGCCGGCATAGACGCGAGTCCGAGGCGGTTCGGAGTCAATAGCGACCAAGTCTGGCCTCCAATAACTTCCCAGTTGTTATGTTTAATGTCGGCAAAGGCCAAACGCAGCCGGAAAGTGCCGCTGTTTGTGCTGGTATACGCATTGGGTGGCTGATAACCGTTGAAATCGGATTCCACATAGCCCAAGACGCTTGTTGAGTCGTTAATATTTGCCTCAACTTTCATATTCAAGCGAGACGTTTGTGCTGTGGCGCGGAACTCCGTCAACCCCGCTTGCGGCTCTTGATTGTTGAATGGAATGGATCCGAAGGTCGTTCCGGTTCCGCTGCCGATATCGGTGCTGCGGAAAATGCCGGTAATGTCCGCCCAGCCCCCCGGGGTAAATTCAGCGGCGCCTATTTTCCAGGACAATGGAGAAGGTGGCTGGTCGCCGGGTTTCTGCGTGCCGCCAGACTGAGGTGGATTTGGGGAAGCCATCGCGGCAGAGATGGGTTGTGCCGAACTTGAGGATGCCTCAGCGAGTGTTCCGGTAGCTGATCCGGGAATCGAGATGGCGCCGGATGCGGGGCCGGATGCCAAGGCGACAGGCTGTCGTTGCCCCACATGCAATTGATTTTCGAGCTGCACAATTCTCGCTTGCTGCGTTTGAAGAATCGCTTGCTGCTCACTGAGCGCTTCCCTCAACTCTTGAATCTCGCCTTCCACCGCCGAAGCAGGAGCGGGCGTTGCTTTCGAAACCTCCGTCGTGGAGGGTGTTTTGTCGCCATCTTTTTTGGATGGGTCACTATCTTTGTTTCCCGTTACCGTAGTTTTATCAGTTGCTGCTTTGTCGTCGCCCGCCCACGCGGATCGAGTGTTGGGGGACGCCAAAAACATAAACAACAGCATGGCGGCAGAAGCCGCCGTTCTTATTTTTGACATCAAAATTCTCCTGTATTTTTTGGCTGCAACCTCCAGAAGACTGGTCAGTTGGCCTAAATCGAGCCGTCACCTCCCCGGGAAAGGGGTCGGGATGAAAACATTTTTGCTATTCAAACTTTGCGGCGGATTTTCTCGGTCTTTTGAATTTCGATAAGCCTGCCGTCGTGAATGGTTAGAGCAATTGAGCCGTAGCGAATCGTTCGCAAGGCCTCCAGTAAATCGTGGATTAGGTCCCGTTCTTCGCGAGACAAATCAAGCTGCGCGACAAAGTCTGACCTGAAGTTCATAGGTGCCCTGGCGTTAAAGCCTAGTAAGTCCATTACGCCCATAATGTCTATAGGTTTAGTAGACTTTCGAGATGATATTGCACGTAACATGCCAGCGGAATGATTTCTTGAGGCGCAGGAAAGATTTGCCGCTAACTATATCAATAGGGAAAGCTTACCGTCGTCACTGAGGTGTAATGAAACGGACCCTCCCTTTCAAACGATGTCTAAGCGACCCGCGAGGAGAAAGACTTTGCACACTTTCGCAAATATCTTAGCTCCGGGCGTCTTTTTAAACGCCACGGCTAGTTTGGACAACAGAGGCGATCGAAGACACGATCGTGATACCAAAAAGCGCGGGAAGGCGAACCTGCACCTCCCCGCGCTTTTTGGCTCTAAGGCAAGTAATAACGGAAGGACGTGAAGATCATATTGTCGATTCCGTGTGGCGTGGAGGAAACTCCGGAGGTCCCGCTGGCGCCGGACCAGGCGTTGCGAGTCACATAGGAATACTGTGGCCCCCACTGGATGCGGCCCTTTTCTCCGCTGTAAACGCGGTACCAGAAGCCCATAGTGCCTTCGATGACAACCCGGGTATCCCCAGCGCAATTCGCGAGCGCGCCAGGGATGAACCCGTTGGAGCCGAGCACGCTGGTTGTATTGATGGTGCCGCCTGGCGCCGCGATCGGAAGCGTTTCGACGAAGCAGCCATCGTTTCTGAATGCCGGTGAACCGTAACCTGCAGTACCACCCTTGCCCGTTACGAGGTTAGTGTAGGCGTAAGATGCGCGGCTGGCGTATTCTCCGCCGGCATTCAAGTAAATATCCAGCTTCGGTGTGGGGTGAAACTCAAGCGTGCCGAGTGCCTGATAGCTTCGAAGCAGCGCAAGAGTGCCGTCGGGACGGACGGTTGAATCCGGCAGGCCAGCCGTTCCGTATCGACCGATTCCGCTTCCACCGAGGAAGTGGACACCGGCGTCCAGCTTCTTGTTAAACAGCGGCACGCGAGCATTTGCGCCAATGCCACCGCCAGTTCGTCCGTTGTTAAAGGCGGCCGAAGTGGGGTTGGTAGAACCTGTAAGCGCGCACGTTGTTGCTGGAATCGCAGCTGGAAGATTCGTGGGGTCTTCTCCTGGCAATGTGGGGAAGGTGAATCCACCGTTCGCGTAGTAGCAAGGGAAGATACGGTCTCGGAAAGTGGAAACTAATCCGAAGAGTTCGTAGTGTCCCCAGCCTGGATCCGCGACAGCCTTAAACACAAAATCCGGCGTCTTGTTATAAGCGTAAGTTCCGGTTGGATTGTAAAGCCCGCTGCTCAAGCCCGGAGCGCCAATCAGGAAGTTGTTGAATGTTGACGTGGTCAAGGTTGACGTGGTCACACCGCCCTCGTTAGCGTTTGTTGTGCCGAGGGTAGTGATCGTCGGATTTCCATGAACCGTCGCGGTGATTGCTGATTCTTCAACGGAAGCAGCCAAGGTGAACTTATCTGCAAAGGTCTTGGCTACACGGAATCCGTATTGGCGTGCCCAACTAAAGCCTACCGTGTACTGTGGGTCGATAGTGAGGGGCACCGCTTCCGTGCGGTTATCCACGGCCTTTTTTGTTTCGGTGACCAAGCTCCACATCTGGCCGCCCGTGATACTCCAGCCGTCATCGAATTTCGCCTGGCCCCAACCCTGGCGCATTCGAAGCACGTAGCTGTTGCTCTCGTTGTTATTTGAACTAATTCCAGCGCCGAGAAAGTCAGTCTCGACGTAGCCGGTGAGCTTCACGGCGGCAAGTCGGCCTTCGGCTAGCATGCTGAGTCGAGACTGACGCGCGGTGGCGTTCCATTCCGTTGTCTGGCTTCCAGAATTGCCCGGGAACGGCACGCTGTTGAACGGAGTGTTGATGTCTGCACCGATCGCCTTATTGCGGAAAACCGTTTCAGCCGCCAGGAATCCGCCGGGAGTAATGGTAATGCCCTTGAAGTGAATGGCGACCGGCGATTCACTGCCGGCCTGACCTTCCGCTCGCCCGCTGGAGTTTGGAACCCCGGCTATCGGCACGGAAGCAACACCGGCCGTGTGGCTGTCCGGCGCGTATCCATTCGCGGAGGCAGCATACGTACCCGAAGAATTATTCGAACTCGAGCTGACTTCGCTTTCCAGCAACTGCATTCTGTGCTGTTGTTCCTTCAGCTGCTCGCTCTGGGCTTGCAAAAGCTTGGATTGAGATTCGATGAGCTCGCGGAGCTGCTGAATTTCATTTTCCAAACTGGAAGGCGCCGCGGGTGTCGCGTTTGTTTTTGACGCGTCCGCTGGGTTCGCGGTCGCGTCCGCAGTCTTGTCCTTTGCGGTAGTGGCGGAAGTGTCGGTGGCTTTAGGTGTAGCCGTGTCCTTGCCGTCTCCCGGTTTATCAGTTCCTGCCATCGTCGGCGATACAATCAAGCCGAGGGCTAATATCCATGCTACAAATGCTCGCATCCCTTCCTCCTTGGTTTTTGACTGCCGGTCCGTTTTTGGATTGCCGAAAGGTGATCCGACTACAGAAATTGGGGGCTGAGTCCTGACCTAACCCCGCCAAACCGTTCCCTTGTAGGATCTGGCTTCACCTTCACGGCGAACTTAAATGCAAAAATAGCTGTCTCTATCAGACGCGCTGTCGCGGCCGAAATACACCCGGCGTTCTTACCACCATACCGGTGCCCAGTGGCGGATGAACCTTATTCGTCCTATTTGAATGGTCCGTAACAGGAATGTTAATTGTAGGTTACATACTTTCCCGGCTATTTTTACCCTCTCGCAAGGAATGGATCCTACGAAATCCAGGTCGGAGCGGAGATCAAAAATTGCATGATGCCGTGTGCTCGGCGCTAACTTGCACGGGCAGTTCAGTCATGCGAAAATGCGGACGATTCCCGTCCATGGCGATATCGTCTAAAGGTTAGGACGGAGCCCTCTCAAGGCTCAAATCCGGGTTCGAGTCCCGGTATCGCTACCACACCGAAGCGCACGCCCAGGTGGGCCAAATCTTCTAGGACTAGCCTTAGCATGTGGGCTCGGAAGGCTATGTTTTATTTAGCCGTGTTTACTGAATATGGCAGGATTTAATTCCCTGTTTTTCGAAGTATTGCTGGTGGTATTCCTCGGCCCGATAAAACTCCGCGGCCGGAGTAATTTCGGTCACAATCGGCTTCTTAAACACGCCTTCCTTGATCAGGACATCCTTCGACGCGCGTGCAGTTGCTTCCTGCTGTGGATCATGAAAAAAGATGGCGGAACGATATTGCGAACCTACATCCGGCCCCTGGCGATTAAGAGTGGTGGGGTCGTGACTCTTCCAGAACACAGCGAGAAGTTCCAGGTAAGAGACCCGAGCGGGATCGAATTCTACTTCCACTGCCTCGGCATGGCCAGTGCGCCCACCACAAACGTCCTTGTAAGTGGGATTCTTCATGGTTCCACCAGTGTAGCCGACAGTCACGGAAGTAACGCCGGGCACCTGACGAAACGCATCCTCGACACCCCAAAAACATCCCGCTGCGAATGTGGCCTTGGCCATGGTCTCGACTCCTTCGTTTAGTCTGCCGGTCTCTATGTTGCCATACTGCGCGATGGCGGTCGAGCGGCTGTCCCGTTTTCTTATTTTACCGGGAAGGATAATAGTGGGCTGAGAATTATTCTGTTACCAGAATTGCAGGCCGACCCGCCTGGTCTGTCACGACGTCCTGTTCCACGATTTTCTTGAGAAAATCGGGGATCTCGAACACGGCTTGGTTTTTCATTGCTGCAGCGTTTCTACGATAACGAGCCAAGGTCTCCGGTTCGATCAGGAGCGCAACGGCTTTATCGATATTTCTGAAATTGGGCAGCACAAGACCAACTTCATTTTCAAGAACCCAATCCGCGTTGTAACGCTCTTGCGGTAGCGTCCATGCGTTTCGTTCGACAATGACAGGAAGGTGCATAGCCAAAGCTTCGCTTAGACTGCCGGGTCCGGGCTTACCAATAAAAAAGTCAGCAAGCTGCATGTAGTAGTTTACGCGGCTGGTGAAGCCTTCGATAAAAACTGGGAAACGAAATTTTCCAGCGCGCAAAGCTGCGGCAAGTTTTTCATTCTTTCCGCAAATAATAATCAACTGAAGGTGGAGCGCCGCGCGATTCAATCGATCCGCGATTTTCAGTATTTCTTTGGAGCCGTGGCCGCCGAAGAGAATCAAACCCGTGGGCAGATCAGGACGCAGCCCCAAACGCTTGCGTCCTTCGATACGATCTTCGACAGGCTGTTCGTAAAATCGCGGATGGAGAATCATTCCGGATGCGCGAAAAATGCGATCATCCGAGTGACCGCGCTCACGTGCCTGCGCGACGGCTCGCCTGGACCCGCACACCAAATATTGCTCTTGATTACGTTCGATCCAAAAATGTTCGGGATAGTCGGCTACGTCGGTTATTACCGTCACGAATGGACGTCCCGGATACGCGCGATGAAAACTCTGGTACAGTGCGCGATTAAAATGTGGCACGAAGGAGACCACCATGTTTGGGCTGGTCTCTTTCCAATGACGCTCCATCAAGCGCAGTGTCGCAGAATGATACGCACGGATAGTAAGTTGAAGCACGCGCATAAGCTGGGTACTACCGAGCGTCCAGCCGGTTCGTAACATATTGTTGTAACAGTCCTGAATACGTATGCCGGTGGACTTCTTCAGGATATCCAGTTCATCAAGTAGCTCTTGCAGGTTGGTTAGGCGAACATCCCACGAAAGACCTTGGGATCGGATGGACATTTCAAGTGCGGTAGCGGCGGCGCGGTGGCCTCCGCCGGCGTCGAAAAAGCAGAACTCAATTCGCTCCATCTGCTCAGTGTTTCAACCGATCTGCGGCATTTTGCTACGGTAATGTTAAAATTCCGTGATGGGTGTCCAAAGAGTTAAACAGCTTAGTTATCATAGGATTAGCAGGAATGTCACATTCCCGTAACGTCCATCTTCTACCCTTGTCGTTGTGAAGTGCGATCTTCACGTCCATTCATACTTTTCCGGAGCCTGTACTACCCCCTTTGTCAAAAATTTCTGCCGAGAGTGTTACAGCGACCCAGCAGAGTTGTACGCGCAATTACGCCGGCGCGGAATGAATTTGTTCACTTTCACGGACCATGACTCCATAGAAGGTTCGGAAAAATTCCGCCACCTGCCGGATTTCTTCGTCAGCGCGGAACTCACCTGCAAAATGCCCAGCGGTACTGAGGCCCACATCGGCGTTTACGACGTGAGCGAACGGCAACATAACCAACTTCTGCGAAGACGCGGCGATCTGGTTTCCCTGCTGATGTATCTGACCGAGCGAAGAATTTTCTTCAGCATCAATCACGTATTTTCGAGCGTCACCGGAAAGCGCGAGGCGGAGGACTTCGAATGGTTCCAGCAATATTTTCCGGCAGTGGAAGCGCGGAACAGCACGATGCTCAAAAGCGCGAACCAATACGCCGCGCGCCTGGCCAAGCGCTGGAACAAAATTTCAATTGGTGGCAGCGACGCGCACGCCCTGCCATCTGCTGGAACAGCCTACACAGAGGTTCCTGGCGCACGGGACAAAGAGGAATTCTTCGCTGGGTTGCGCAACGGGATCGCACGCGTGGCCGGAGAGTCCGGCAGTTTTCGAAAGCTCACTCGCGACGTGTTCCTGATTGCCGGTGAAATGATGCGTGAGAAATCATGGACCGCCCTTCTGGCGCCGTTGGGTGTCCTGATTCCGGCGATCACCTGCTTGAACTATCACCACGAGAAGAAATTCGGACTTTACTGGGCCAAAGAAATTCTCGGCGAATCGGAAGTGCAAAAGAAATCTCGTTGGTTACCGGCGCCACAACCTGCAACGCAGGAGTTTATATGACCGTAGCCAAGGCTGTCTGGAACCAGATTCAATCGAACGATCACCGCCTGATGCGCCGAGTACACCGATGGCGGGCGCCGCGCTGGTTTCGCATCTCCATGATTGTGACTACACGGATGGGAGATGGCTGGCTTTGGTATGCGTTGGCTTTGATTCTGTTGCTGTACGGTGGAGATCGCCGTTTCTTGGCTCTCGGCGCCGGAACATTGTCCGCCGCAATGGGAATTTTCCTCTTCCGCACGATTAAACGTTTCAACCGTCGCCAACGACCCTGCGAAATTGAGCCGCACTGCTGGGCTTCGATCCTGCCGCCAGACAAATATTCTTTTCCTTCGGGACACTCCATCACCGCGTTCGCGGTCGCGATGTCGATTGGACTTTTTTATCCTGACCTACAAGCCCCTTTGCTAACCGTGGCATTTCTAATCGCCTCATCGCGGATCATCTTGGGCATGCATTTCCTCAGCGATGTCCTGGCAGGCTCGGCCATTGGCGCTGCGCTGGGGTTTGCCGGCTATCACTTATTCCTAGCACTCTGATCTTTTCGAATTCCAAACCTCCTTTTCTAATTTCCATACAAACGGGGGAGATTGCGGCGTTCCTTGACGCGCCTACGTGTTCGAGCAGAGAATTGCGCTCGCCTCTTCAGGAGGGCTTGAACGGAAACCGCAGCCAAGAAAACACGTGAAAAAGAGTAACGACATCGAAATAAAATCCGAACAAAAAAAGAATGCGAGCAGCGCGAAGTCCGAAACGAGCCCGCTCGGTCCGTCGGTAAAACAGCGCATGGCGCTAGGCAGGGCCTTGCGCGAAAACACTCCGCGAACTTCGCATGCGAAGTGGAAACCTGCGCCGGACCGCCCTGATCCTATAGAGCTATTAAAAGAGTCGGACCGGGGACGGCTGCCGGAGCTTTTACCAATACGCTATGCGCGGATGCGGTGTTCGCCATTTGGATTTTTCCGCGGCGCTGCGGCCCTGATGGCGTTTGATCTGGCACGAACACCCATGACAGGCATTCGCGTGCAGGGTTGCGGTGATTGCCACGTGCTGAATTTTGGAGGATTCGGGTCGCCCGAACGCCGGCTAGTTTTCGATATTAATGACTTCGATGAAACGCTTCCAGCACCCTGGGAATGGGACTTGAAACGTCTGGCAACGAGCATTGTGCTGGCGGGGGGCGACAGGGGTGAGAGTAGCCGCCAGTGCGCCGGCTCTGCGCGCCAAATGGTGGCTTCTTATCGCAGGCACATGCGGGCCTATGCGCGTATGCGCGCAATCGACGCATGGTACTCGCACATTGATCCTGAGATTTTTGTGTATCAAGCAAAGACAGCGCGCGACAAAAAACATTGGGAACAAATCGAGCAACAGGCGCGCCTGCAAACCGCCGAACACATTTTTCCGCGAATCACGGATGTGGAAAAAGGCCATATAAGAATCATCGATAAGCCGCCCTTGATGTATCACCCGCCCAACTACGGCAAAGCCAGCAAACATGTGCGCGATATGTTTCACAGGTATAGGCTGACACTGCCCGATGAACGGCGTGTGATCCTGGACCGCTACAAAATTGTCGATGTCGCGCGCAAAGTGGTGGGCGTAGGTAGCGTGGGAACACGTTGTGCTGTAGTGCTAATGATGGCGGGAAAGAACGACCCCTTATTTCTTCAATTCAAAGAGGCGCATAATTCGGTGCTTCAGCCTTATGCCGCGAAGAGCCGGTACCTGAATCAGGGCGAGCGCGTGGTGACCGGTCAACGCATGCTGCAATCGGCCAGCGACGTTTTTCTGGGCTGGACGCGCGACGATCAAGGGCATGACTATTACTTTCGCCAGCTTCGCGACATGAAGATGTCCGTTCCGCTGGAGCGGATGACGAAAACAAGCTGGCAGGAATATGTGGAAGTTTGCGGATGGGTTCTTGCGCGAGCGCACGCGCGCACCGGCGACGCGGCGCAAATTGGAGGATATGCTGGAAAGAAAGATACGTTCGATCGCGCCATCGCAAAATTCGCGATTGCCTACGCAGAGCAGACCGAGCGCGATCATGAAGCCTTGGTGAAAGCGATTAAATCGGGTCGACTGCGCGCCAGCAACGGTCCCGCCGTCTGAAACTGCTTTCACAGGTCCAGGGGAAGTGGATTTTCGCCAGTGATCAAACGCGCGGAGCGATCGAAGGTGATGTAAAGCCAAGCCCACTGAAGCAAGACCAGCAGACGGTTCTGAAATTGTACGATGTACAGCAGATGGATGAAGATCCAAATCAGCCACGCTGGCAGCCCGGAAATTTGCAGCCAGTTTAAATCCGCCACGGCCGCGCCTCGACCGATAGTCGCCATATTTCCCTTATCGAAGTAGTGAAACGGCGACAGAGTTTTATGCCGTAGGCGCGCTTGAATTGCTTTACCCACATAGTGGCCTTGCTGGATGGCAGGTTGAGCCACGCCCGGAAGTGGCTTGCCGGTTTGGTGGCTGAAATTAGCTAGGTCGCCGATGACGAAGATTTCCGGATGGCCGGGAACGCTCAGATCCGGATTTACGAGTACACGCCCGACCTTATCAACGGGCGCGCCCGCTGTCCTAGAAAGAATAATTCCCAGAGGAGAAGCCAGAACTCCGGCGGCCCAAAGAACTGTACGAGTAGGAATTGACTCGGTGCGGCCGCCTTCGCGAATCGTTACGGAATCCGCTTTTACGTCGGTGACCATTGCGCCGGTACGAACCGTTACGCCCAAACGCACGAGCATTTTCCGCGCAGCTTCAGAAAGCTTCGGCGGATACGTCGGGAGAGCGCGATCCGTCCCTTCGACCAAAATAATCTGCGTTCGCGAGGGATCGATGTCGCGAAAATCGTGTGTGAGTGTGTCATGAGCAATTTCACCCAGCGCTCCTGCTAACTCCGCCCCTGTAGGCCCGCCACCGACAATCACAAACGTCATCCAGGCCTTGAGCTTCGCGGGATCCGTCTCGCGTTCAGCGGCTTCAAAAGCCAGAAGTATGCGACGTCGCATCGCGGTGGCGTCCTCCACCGTTTTCAGACCAGGGGCAAACTTTTCCCATCCGTCGTGTCCGAAATATTGGTGCGTGGATCCCGTGGCGACTATCAAAGTGTCATACGGCACTTCGCCATCACTCAAAATAACGCGGCGGTTGGTGGTGTTGATATCCACCGCTTCCGCGAGCAATACCTTCGTATTTTTCTGCCGGCGAAGGATTTGCCGCAACGGAGAAGCGATGTTCGCGGGGGAAAGAGAACCGGTTGCCACCTGATACAGAAGAGGTTGAAAGAGATGGTAATTACAACGATCGAGGAGAGTTAATTCTACCGGCGCATTTTTCAGTGTGTGCGCGGCACTAAGCCCGCCGAAACCGCCTCCCAAAATAACTACTCGATGTCGTTCCATGCTTTCGAAATCTCTGAGTTATTTGATGTCCTGCTACCGCGTTGGACTCCGAAAGGATGGCACAAAATTAGCACTTGGTGACAACGAGTTTAGAGCTGTGGGATAGATGGGGGCGAGAAGCTTCGATATGAATTGCTTCTAGCGAAGCTTCTCGCCATCCATGTAAATCTATTAAGCGCGCGCAGCTTTGGCCTTCTGTCTGCGGGCGTTGACGTCTTCGTCTCCGTCAGTACCCTCCGCGTTCATGGCTTCCACGTTGATGGTTCCCGCGAGTTCGGTTAACTTCTGGTCCGTGTCTTTCTCTTCTTCCAGAGTCTGTTCGAGAAGTTCAACGGCTCGATCGTGGCCAAGCAGCTCAGCATAAGTGCGAACCGTGCCATAGGCTGCGATTTCGTAGTGCTCAACCCGCTGGGCGGCGGAAATCATGGCAGCGTCCAACACATCATCTTCGAACTCGCCCATCATTTCCTTGCCTTCCTCAATGAGTCCTTCCATCCCGGCGCACTTCTTGCCGGTTGGCTTTTCGCGGAGCTCGCTGCAAATTTCCTCGATGCGGCGAGCATGCTCTTTCGTTTGTTCCAAGTGGTGTTCGAATCCGGCGCGAAGATCGTCGGATGTTGCAGCCTTGGCCATTTTCGGCAAAGTCTTGATCAGTTGGTTTTCGGCGCTGTAGAGATCCTTTAATTCGTCAACGAACAGCTCCTGTAG
The DNA here is from genome assembly GCA_050012395.1 of Candidatus Acidiferrales bacterium. Classification (GTDB taxonomy): domain Bacteria; phylum Acidobacteriota; class Terriglobia; order Acidiferrales; family UBA7541; genus Palsa-295. The sequence continues at coordinate 34,622 of JBEKHG010000005.1, read as the reverse complement.
GGCTTTGTGCTCCATTGTGAGTCTCCTTGTAAAAGTTGAATTACTATTCGAAATTTTTCCGCGCCCCGATGCGCCGTTTAACTCAGAAGCGGACACCACAATTTCGACGGGGCCGGACCTACAAACGAGAATACGTAGCGGCCAGAAGAGCTGCCATAAGGTGATGTCATTAGAAGCGAAAACAGATTGCCGTAGTACGGTCTAGGGGAGACTACTGTTCAGGAAGTTTGTCCTCTAATTCACTGGCCAACTTGTGGACATCAGTAGCGTTAGCGAAACCCTGTAGCTCCTGCTTCGACGAAGCTACATCTACGCCCATGTGTTGACATATTTTCTGCTGCATCTCCAGCATGGTGGTAAGTTCCTGTTCCGCGAGCATGCTGACCTGAAGATCTAGATGGGAGCGCCTTTCGGCTTGGCGCGTCATGCGGTTCTGGCTAATTAAGACAAAGATAGTGAGCACAACGCTCTCGGAGGAAATAACCAGGGCCAGGATGCCAAACGGGAATGGGTCGAAAGGCTTTATATTCGGAATCAGATTCAAGTTAATGGCGCTCCACGCCAGCACGAGAAGGATTTGCAATAACAAAAAAGCTACGCTGCCAATGAATCTAGCGATGGCTTCGCTTATCCGCTCAGCCGCGCTTCGGCGCTCCAGCGCGTCTTGCTCCAGCTTCGCGATAGCTTCGATGTTGTACTGTGTCGGATTTCTCTTTGCCTTATCAGGTAAGTCGCTTGGCATATGGAGTCCAAACCAACCGGATGGGAGGGTTTACAAAGATATTCTACGTTACCGTTGCCTTCGAGGACTAGTCCGCTGCAATTCGATCGAACAACTGAAACAGAGAATAAGCCGGTTTAACCGGCCTTTCTTCCTTGTTTTCTATCTGTCTTCGAGGCGCGAACAACTGTGGGTTTCTTTTCCGCGGCCGCGGCTGTCTTGTTCGCGAGACTCTTCTTCAGAGCTTCCATCAAATCTATTACCGGAGTTTTAGACGCTGCGTGCGGCACGACCGAGATCTTGCGCCCGCTAGCCTTGGCATCAATCAACTCCTGCAAACCATTCTGGTAAGTATCCTGGTATTTCCCAGGTTCAAATGGGGCTGCTAGACTTTCGATGAGTTGCTCGGCGAGCGTGCGTTCCTGTTCTTTAATCAGAGCCTTGTCCGTGTGGCCGTATTCAGCGGCAGGTCGGATTTCATTGTTATAAAACATGGTGTGAAGCGTCAGGCCGTGCTCGCGCGGACGAATGATTACGATGTATTCGCGATTGTGCATGGCGATCTTCGCAATTCCTGCGTACCCGGATTTTTCCATCGCTTCCATTAGAAGCTGATAAGCCCTCTGGCCAGGCTCTTCTGGAATGACGTAATACGATGCGTCGAAATAGACCGGGTCGATTTCGTCGAGCTTGACGAATTCGAGGATATCCATGGTTCGCGCGGTCTCCGGCTCAACTTCGTCTAGTTCTTCCTGCGAGAACAGAAGATACTGCCCCTTTTCGTACTCATAGCCCTTTTCTACTTCCGATCGCTCCACCATTCGGTCGCACGTTGGGCAGAACAGAGGCTGCTTCAGACGCGTGTGGCAAACCTTATGCAACTGGTTGAAGCTAATTCGCTCTGTGCGCGCTGCAGGTGAAAGCCGGATCGGGATCGAGATGAGGCCAAACGTCAGATAGCCTTTCCAAGTTGAACTGGGCATACATCACTCCCAAAAGGGGTTGGAGCACCGTGCTCGGTCTGCAGCGAGACTAGCGCCAGAGACCGGGCACGTCAATGCTCCTGTGCGCAAGCCGACGTCAAACGGTTATAAACGGTCTGCGAGTATAAGGATTACTAGAATGATGAGGATTAGTCCGAGGCCACCGCTTGGATAGTAGCCCCAGCCGGCGCTATACGGCCAAGTAGGCAAGGCTCCGAGCAGCAATAAAACGACGATTACAATTAGAATGGTCCTGAGCATGGGGCTTTTCTCCTTCGTGCGATTCCATCTAGTTTCGATGCCAATCGGCGCAAATGGCTAAAAGCAGGCGCCATTCTGACGGCGGCGAACTATACGGTCCTTTTAGAGGAATTCGCCATGCGGGGAAAGCTGTAGAGCTAGGGCAGAGTTCCTGTATTTGAACTTCGAGTAACCTCGTCAATTCTGGACACCCACAGCCAACCCGAGACCGACTCAGAAAAACGGACGAAGTTCGACTAATTTACGGCCGCTTTCTCCGGATAGAACCGTCGCGCTGCATAGAATGCGGACGATAAGGGCCGGGAGATTATGGTACTGAAAGCGTGAAGTGCAGGCCAGGTCGGCAGCAGCAGCCTCCGGAGCGGCCCCGTGCAGTGGATTCCAGCCTTTTCTTCCGCAATAAACTATAGAATGATGCGCTGGATCGTGAACATATGAATGTAAATCGAACAATTTCGGCACTCATTGGGCTGCTGCTCTTTGTTTATGTAGCTGACTGGATTTCCTTCGCACGACGGTCAGGCAACGCTCTAGGGTCAGTAACTTATTACTACGCCAGCGCAAATAAGGGCGGCCGAGCGGAAGTTTATTTCGACCAGCCGCAAATCGAAGTGTGCGCAAAATCAATTTTTCCCCATTCAGGGTACAGTCCTTGCTGGTACTCCAGCCGGAAAAGCAACATAAGAACCATCAACTGAAGCGTTTCGAAAATAGAATCCCCGGTTTGGTCCTCGGAAATCCGTAGTAGGCTGTTTGGTGCTGATATGACTCCGCCAATGGTCGGAAAACTCAACGAACTTCTCTCCCAACAAAAATGGGATTCCGCGGTTGAGCTTCTTCAGGGTTTAAGCGCCGCCGATGCCGCCGATTTGATCATGGCTATGCGGTTTGAAGAGCAGCAGGCTCTGTTTCGCCGGTTGCCGACTCCCCTCGCCGCCTCAATCGTGAATCATCTTCCCTATTTCCATGCATACGTGCTGCTTCACGCGCGTCCCCTGCACGAGATGGCCGGGATAGTGGAGTCCATGACTCAAGCGGAGCGCGATCATTTCCTGGACGCGTTGCCAGAAGAAGCCTGGAATTCCCTGATGGACGAGCTTGCGGAAGCAGGCTCCACAGCCGCGCCGCATCCCGAGCAAATCTCCGTAGCTGAGCAGGAGACGGAAGTCGCTGCGAGGGTTGGAGCTGACGACAAACCGATTATTGAAGCGCGCGGAATTTCAAAAAGTTTCACGCAAAAAGACGGCAGCGAAATTCAAGTGATCGCCCCGGTAGATTTATCCGTGGAACCGAATACGATAATCGCGCTGTTGGGTCCTTCGGGAAGCGGTAAATCCACGCTCTTGCGCATGCTCACGGGCCTGGCCGCCCCGACTTCAGGAGAAGTTCTGTGGCATGGAGCGCCCGTCGGAGCGTGCAGCCCAAACGTCGCCATTGTGTTTCAAAGTTTTGCTCTATTTCCCTGGCTCACAGTGCTGGAAAATGTGGAATCGCCGTTGTTAGCGCGCGGCGTGGTGCATGAAGAACGGCACCGGCGTGCGCTGAAGGCCATAGATGCGGTAGGTTTGAAAAATTTCGAAACCGCGTATCCCAAGGAACTGTCGGGTGGTATGAAACAGCGTGTAGGCTTCGCGCGCGCCTTGGCCGTGGAACCGGAAGTCCTCTTCATGGATGAGCCGTTTTCAGCCCTGGACGTGCTTACCGCGGAAAACCTGCGTGGCGATTTACTGGATCTATGGCTGGCGAAAAAAATCCCAACTCGAAGCATTTTTATTGTGACTCACAATATTGAGGAGGCCGTGCTGCTGGCAGACCGTGTAATTGTCCTCGGACGGAATCCGGCACGAATCCGCGCCGATTTTCGCATTGCGCTGCCGCAGCCGAGGGACCGCAAGTCCGCTGCGTTCTTTCCTTACGTTGACTACATTTATAAAGTGATGACCAAGCCGGAGCTTACGCTCGCGCCGCCTTCAGCTACCGCCAAACAACCGATTCCGTTGCTTCCGCACGCGCGGCCCGGTGGCGTGGCAGGTTTACTGGAGCTTTTGATCGATCGCGGAGGCGAAGAAGATCTTTATCACGTGGCTGAAACGCTTTTGCTGGAGGTGGACGACCTGCTCCCGATTTTGGACGCGGCGGTCATGCTTGGGTTTGCCACCGCTCATGAAGGGGACGTGAAGATTACTTCGCAGGGGCGCGCTTTCGCTGAGGCGGACATTTCTAGCCGAAGACGTCTGTTCCGCGAAGCATTGATCCATGTGCCATTGATGCAACAAATCATCACGGCGCTCGAAAGTAAGTCAGATCACACTATGCCACTCGAATTTTTCCGCGATTTGTTGGATGAGCGCTTGCCCATGCATGACGTGGAGCAGCAAATCGAAACCGCGTTGAACTGGGGCCGATATGCGGACATCTTTACCTACGACTCCGAAAGCGACCGCTTGCGGCTAATTCAGCCTGGAGAAACCGCAGATTCTCAGGAAGCCGCACGCTTGCACTGATGGCGCATAACAAAACATCGGTGCGAGTATTAACCTGGGGCACCATTCCCAGGACCGTACCTTCTATTTTGCAGGATCTGCCGGTTATTTGCGCAGGACTCGCTCTATTTTATGCATTGCTGTCCCTGACTCACTACTGGATGGCTCCGGCAAACGCGCAAACAGCAATCGATTTGCGTGCCAGCGCCTTACCGAAATATGCGATGTTTTCAGTTCTGCGCATCGCAATCGCGTATGTATTCAGTTTGCTTTTTACGCTGGTGTACGGATACATCGCGGCGTACAACTCGAGGGCCGAAAAGTTCATGCTTCCCTTGCTCGATACCCTGCAATCCATTCCCGTATTGAGTTTTCTTCCCGGTGTGATGCTCGCTATGGTGGCGCTTTTTCCTACCCGACAGCTCGGCGTGGAACTTGGCGCCATCCTATTGATTTTTACTGGTCAGGTGTGGAACATGACCTTCAGCTTTTATTCCTCACTGAAAAGCATCCCCCGTGAAATGCGCGAGGTAGCGGACATCTATCGCTGGAGCTGGTGGCAGAGATTCACTCAGATGGAACTGCCATACGCGGCCATTGGGCTGGTTTGGAATTCAATGATGTCGGTCGCGGGCGGCTGGTTTTTTCTAATGGCTTGCGAAATGTTTGTTTTGGGAAATCGCGATTTGCGCCTTCCGGGCCTGGGTTCGTATCTGCAAACCGCCGCCAATGCAGGTGACATGCGCGCCATCGCTTGGGGCCTTGGAGTAATGATCGGAATTATCGTGCTCATCGATCAACTCATCTGGCGTCCTGTGATTGCATGGACCGAAAAATTCAAATTCGAACAAGTTGAATCTATGGATGCCCCTCATTCATTCGTTTTGGACTTGCTAAGGCGATCGAGGGTTCTGTCCTACGTGGCACGCATATCGCTGATACCGGCGCGAGAATATCTGAGTTTGTTTTTTGCGAAGAGACGCGAGGCATCTGTCGCAAAACGAAGTACCGGCGCTGTAGCTACTTGGATATCGCGGCTACTTTTGAGCGCAATCTTAGTGGGCGTGGCATATGCGTTCATGAAGATGAGCATTTTGCTAGCCGGACTTACGAAAACAGAGGTGCGCGGAATTTTTGTCGGAGCCGGAGCAACATTTCTCCGTGTGGCCCTCACTCTAGTGCTCGCTGGACTGTGGACAATTCCGGTGGGCATTGTCGTCGGGCTGAAACCGAAGCTTTCAGCGATCGCTCAACCAATCGCGCAGATTGCCGCATCCGTTCCGGCCACAGCTCTATTCCCCGTTATTCTTCTGGTCCTCATTAGGATTGGCGGCGGACTAGGCATCGGATCGATCGTGCTGCTGCTCTTGGGGACGCAGTGGTACATCTTATTCAATGTGATTGCCGGAGCCATGGCGATACCCACCGATTTGAAAGAAGTGTGCAACGTTTTTCGTTTTGACAAACTGGAGCGTTGGCGCGAACTTTACTTGCCGGGAATTTTTCCCTATCTGATCACCGGTTTCGTCACGGCTTCCGGCGGCGCTTGGAACGCGAGCATCATTGCGGAATACTTTCGCTTCAAGGGCCACACCTACACCGTTACCGGGCTAGGTTCAGTAATCAGCGCAGCCGCTGATTCCGGAAATTCCCGAGTGCTGATAGCGGCGACGATTTTGATGGCGGCGATGGTAGTCACTATCAATCGCCTGCTCTGGCGAAGGTTATATTCGTTGGCAGCAACAAAATTCAAACTCGAAACTTAAACCCTTCCAAATAAGTAACGCGCCATTTTTTCATTACGAAATCCTTATGTCTTGCTTATGCCTCCCTGATGCCTGCTCGACTAGGCTGAAGCCATCGTTCGTCCCTACTTGCGTCTGCTGAGAGTAAACATTCGCGAAGGGAAGGAGGCGATCGATATGACTGGGATCATCTTTTTACTTACATACGGAATCCTGTGTGGATTTTATGTCCATGTGTTTATCCGCCTTGATCGCGAACACAAACTGCTTAACGCTAAGAAGCACCCCTTGCAGTTTTATTTTTATCGCGCGGAGCTGGATTCGGAGAATGCCTGGACCGAGAAGGTTTCTGGGTATCGGGCTTCGAGGAAGCAAGCATTGACGGAACTTGCCCTCGGTATGGGAGGCGTGGCCGTTTTGTTTGTGGGAATCGAACTTTTCAATTTGTTGCTGACTCGGCACTGATAGTGAACTTTAGAGGCGGACTCAGAGTTTAAGACATATTTCCTCGGTCATCACAACCGACATAGTGAGCATGATTAAAAATTTTGGAGGCAGAGTCTGGCTTCGGCCAGAAAGGTTTGCATACGAGGATGAAACCAAAAATGTTGCGGTCAGCAATTCTGGCAGTTTGCAATCTAGTTGTCATGGTCGGCTTACTTTTTGCCATGCCAACACCAACTTTTGCTCAGAATGCTGCAGAGGCCCAGCAGATCTCTGGAGGTTCCGGCGGTCAGGCGGCCGGTGCCCAGGCGAGCGAACAGCAAATCCCGCCCGCTGTGGCAAAGAAATTAGAAGAAATGGAAGCACGCATCGAGCAGCTCGAAGCGGAGCTAAAGGCTCGTCCCGTGCAAGTCCCCCTATCGGAAAAAGCCTCGAACCCAATCCCATCTGCGACTGTGCAAGCACCTGCCCCGTCCGCTCCTGCGCTCACCTCTACATCGGCAACTACTCAGCCCCAAGGCGAGCTGACCGCTGCGCAAACGACGGCTGCTCCGCCGGGAAAGGAAGAACCGTTCTCCGATGCCGACTGGACCTGGCTCAACGGCAACCCGCGCACGAAGGATATATTTTGGGACACGAAATTCTTTACGCCCGAGATCAGAGTAGACACCGATTACGTTTTCGACTTTAACCATCCCACGGATCACTCGATGGGTGGGTCTAGCGAGCTGTTCCGCTCGCAAGAAGTTCAATTGGAACAGCTCGGTATTGGCGGCGACTTCCACTGGGACAACGTTCGGGGAAGATTTATGACTCAGTTTGGGATGTATTCCGCTACCACGCCGCGCAACGACCCCAGCCCGGGACACGGGCAATGGGATCTTGTTAGTGCGTATCGCTACCTGTCGGAAGCATACGGCGGCTACCATTTCGACGTATTACATGGCGTAAACGTCGACGGTGGAATTTTCCTCTCCTACATCGGTTTGTTCAGTTATTACAACTTTGACAACTGGGCCTATCAACCGTCTTACGTCTCCTCGAATACGCCTTGGTTTTTCACCGGCGTGCGGGTACAGATTTTCCCCACTAAACATTTGAAGATTGAGCCATGGTTTATTAACGGATGGCAATCGTACGCGTCCGCCAATCACACTCCCGGTCTTGGCGGTCAACTCAAGTGGACTCCGAAACCTTGGATCAACATCATCTCGAACAATTATGGTCTCGGTCAGGACGATCTGTTCGTTCCACGTCGAAACCGAATTCACACTGACAACAGCGTGGAAGTAAAGTATTTCGACCGGCCTGATAGGACGCTCGATAAGATGGCGTTTTCTTTGACCGGAGATCTAGGGTGTGAGTATGGCAACGGCGTGAGTTGCTACGGCGACCGCAAAGGCGGGCCGAAGCAAAGCTTTATAGGCTACATGGCCTACAACCGTTTCTGGTTTCACAAGGATATATTCGGGGTAACTCTCGGCGGTGGCCAAATCAATAATCCGGGCCGGTATCTGGTGTTGTTGCCACCCATCAATGGCGAATCCGCCATTACGGCGTCAACGAATTCTCCCTACTTTACCGAGAATCCGGGAAATCCATTTAAGGCTTGGGACTCGTCAATCACCTTCGATTACATGCCCAAGCAATACATCACTTTCCGCTGGGAATATGACTATCGCCACGCAAATGTGCCGTACTGGTCCGGCCGAGGCGGGATAACGCCGCCAGGAGGAAACAACGGCTCCCCAACAGACTTCGCTTGCATCACTGGCGTCTCATCCGGACAAACAACTCTGCCAGCGGCGGAAACAGCGTGCGGCGGCGGGGTTAGCAGCGTCTGGTTCCCAGATCTTCGCAGAGATGAGTCGTTTATCGATATGTCCATCATGGTTAAGTTCTAATGCACGACTTTGTGTTTGTAATGTGCACGATTGGCTTTTTCGTCGCAGCAATTGTGTACGTGTGGGGTTGTGAACGGCTGAAGTAGGGGAGTGAGGACGATGTTGGGAAACGTAATTCTGCTGGGAGTTTGCGTGCTGCTGCTCGTGTATCTTGTGGCGGCGCTGCTTTGGCCGGAGAAGTTCTAAACATGACTGCAAATGGATGGTTTCAAATCGGTCTGTTCTTGCTCGTGATTTTCGCGCTCACAAAGCCTCTGGGCGCGTACATGGCCCGCGTATTCAGCGGGGAGAAAACATTCCTCGACGGTCTGATGCGTCCGCTGGAACGAGCACTGTACCGCTTGGTTGGTGTTGACGAGCGTCACGAGATGCGCTGGACGGAGTATGCGATCTCCATGCTCCTGGTCAGCGGCGTTTCCATGATTCTCCTCTACCTGATCGAGCGATTCCAGACGCAGTTGCCCTGGAATCCGCAACACTGGCCTAACCTCGCGCCGGACTTGGCGTTTAACACCGCAGCCTCATTCACGACGAATACAAACTGGCAAGCGTATTCGGGTGAGACGACTATGAGTTATTTCACTCAGATGGCCGGCCTTGCGTATCACAACTTCATGTCCGCTGCGACCGGGATAGCTTTGGCCATCGCTGTGATTCGGGGAATCGCGCGGCGCGAGAAAGAAACGATTGGAAATTTCTGGGTCGATCTTACGCGTGCGAATCTGTGGGTTTTGCTGCCTTCCTGCGTGTTGATTGCGCTGTTTTTTGTGTCACAAGGCATGATCCAGAATTTGAAGCCGTACGTTACGACCCAGCTTTTGGATCCCCAGACGGTTCAGGTAACAGGTGCGGACGGGAAAATAACACAGCAGAAAATTACAACACAAGTCACCCCGCAGGGACCGGTGGCGTCGCAGGAAGCCATCAAGATGTTTGGCACCAATGGCGGCGGGTTTTTCAACGCTAACAGCGCGCATCCCTACGAAAATCCTAATCCACTCACCAATTTCATTCAGATCATTTTGATTTTTGCCATACCAGCGGGACTTACCTACACGTTGGGCCGCATGACAGGGTCGCAAAAGCATGGATGGGCGGTGTGGAGCGCTATGGCGGCGCTTTTTGTGGCGGGGGTGATCTGCGCATACGCAGCCGAGTCACGAGGCAATCCCCTACTGCATGGCACAGACCAGAAAGTGAGCGCCACGCAGCCCGGCGGCAACATGGAAGGAAAGGAAATTCGCTTTGGGATTGCGAATTCAGCGCTCTTTGCAACTGTCACCACCGATGCAAGCTGCGGCGCGATAAACAGCCAGCACGATTCGTTCACTCCGCTCGGCGGCATGATACCGATGATCAACATGATGCTAGGAGAAGTCGTTTTCGGCGGCGTTGGCGCGGGCCTGTACGGCGTCTTGGTGATGGTGATTCTCGCTGTATTTATCGCAGGACTGATGGTCGGAAGAACGCCTGAATATCTTGGCAAAAAAATTGAAGCCTACGACGTAAAAATGGCCATGCTTTCGGTTCTTATTTTCTCTTTGATCATTCTTGTGTTTACGGCGATTGGCGTCGTAACGACTTACGGCAAAGCCGCCATCTCGAATCCAGGGCCGCATGGCTTGTCACAAATTCTGTACGCCTACACTTCCGGGGCCGCGAATAACGGATCAGCATTCAACGGCGGCAACTGGAACTCGCCTTGGTACAACGTCAGCATGTCGTTCGATATGCTGCTGGGAAGATTTTTCATGGTGATTCCGGTCCTTGCGATAGCAGGAAATCTGGCGCGCAAGAAAATTGTTCCGGAATCCGCGGGAACTTTCCCGGTAACCACACCACTGTTCTCTGCTCTCTTGATCAGCGTAGTGCTGATCGTCAGCGCGCTCACGTTCTTTCCCGCTTTAAGTTTGGGACCGATTCTCGAACACTTGTTAATGAACGCAGGAAAGGTTTTTTAGGACCACGATGACAATCACACCTTCTCCTGGAAAGAAGTCGCTGTGGACTCCGGGAATTATCGGCGTGGCCGTGAAGGATTCTTTCGTCAAGCTTAATCCTCGCACGCTGATGAAGAACCCGGTGATGTTCGTGGTTGAGGTGGGCTCTGTCGTCACCACCGTCGAGCTAATAAATGATTTGCTGCGGCACAACGGCAATTTCGGATTCGAGCTTCAGATCACTCTATGGCTCTGGTTCACCGTGCTGTTCGCGAATTTTGCAGAAGCTATGGCGGAAGGCCGCGGAAAGGCGCAGGCCGAAACATTGCGGAAAGCCCGCCTCGAAACGATGGCCAAGCGCATGAAAACAGATGGCTTGTTGGAAGAAGTCCCCGGATCGAAACTTAGGCTCGGGGACCTCGTGGTTGTTTCAGCGGGCGAATTCGTGCCAGGAGACGGAGAAGTCGTTGTCGGCGTTGCTTCGGTAGATGAATCGGCCATCACCGGAGAATCCGCGCCGGTTATCCGTGAATCAGGCGGTGACCGCTCGGCCGTGACCGGCGGCACGCGTGTGCTCTCCGATCAAATTACCGTAAAAATCACGGCAAATCCGGGAGAAACATTCTTGGACCGCATGATCAAACTTGTGGAAGGCGCCGAACGCCAGAAAACTCCCAATGAGATTGCGCTCAATATTCTGCTGGCCGGCCTGACGATTATTTTTCTGCTGGCCGTGGTAACCCTGCAGCCCCTGGCAATTTATAGCGGCGCTCCTCAGACGGTTTTCGTTCTGATCTCGCTGCTCGTATGCTTGATTCCTACTACGATCGGCGGCCTATTGTCGGCCATCGGAATTGCCGGAATGGATCGCGTCGTCCAGCGGAACGTGTTGGCAATGTCCGGTCGCGCTGTCGAAGCAGCCGGCGATGTGGACACGTTGCTATTAGACAAGACCGGTACAATCACGTTGGGAAATCGCCGTGCTACAGAATTAGTTCCTGCCCCTGGTGTGAAAGAAGAAGATCTAGCCGACGCGGCACAACTAGCTTCTCTGGCTGACGAAACTCCGGAAGGCCGTTCAATCGTCGTGCTGGCGAAAGAAAAATATGGCCTGCGTGGCCGCGAACTTTCTTCCTACGCCGCAACGTTTATTCCATTTTCAGCCCAGACCAGAATGTCTGGAGTAGATCTAGACGGTCGCGAAATCCGTAAAGGCGCGCCGGATGCCATCCTGCAACATTGCTCTCAAGGAAGCATACGGGCTCCCCAGGAAGTGGAAGAAACAGTAAAGGCGATTTCAAACGCTGGCGGCACGCCGCTGCTGGTGGCGGAAGATCGCCGCGTGCTTGGGACGATTTACCTGAAGGACATCGTGAAAGGTGGTATGCGCGAGCGTTTCGACCAACTGCGCGCCATGGGTATTCGGACCGTGATGATCACCGGCGATAATCCGTTGACGGCGGCAGCTATCGCGCGAGAGGCTGGAGTAGATGATTTTTTGGCGCAAGCAAAGCCGGAAGACAAGCTCGCGCTAATTCGCAGCGAGCAGGCCAAGGGCAAGCTGGTAGCCATGACCGGTGACGGGACGAATGACGCTCCCGCGCTGGCACAAGCGGACGTCGGCGTAGCCATGAATGCGGGAACCCAAGCCGCAAAAGAAGCGGGCAACATGGTGGATCTGGATTCCAACCCCACGAAACTAATTGAAATTGTGGAAATTGGAAAACAACTTCTCATCACGCGAGGCGCGCTGACCACATTTTCCGTTGCAAACGACGTCGCAAAATATTTTGCGATTATTCCTGCAATGTTTGCAGGCGCATTTCCTCAACTCATGTTGTTGAATGTCATGGGACTGAAGACGCCGCAATCCGCTGTGCTGTCTGCCGTGATTTTTAACGCCCTGATTATTATCGCGCTCGTGCCGCTGGCGCTGCGAGGCGTGAAATACATTCCGGTCGGCGCGGAAGCACTGTTGCGTCGAAACCTTCTGATCTATGGACTGGGTGGCGTGATCGCGCCCTTTTTAGGCATTAAGTTAATTGATTTGCTTATTACGCATATGGGTCTGGCCTGAGGTTAACGTGAAAAGAAATCTCCTAATTTCGATCTGGATGACATTGGCAACAACCATGCTTCTGGGAATTATCTATCCCCTGGTGGTTACCGGGCTAGCGCAGGTGCTATATCGACACCGCGCAAATGGAGATTTGATAGAGTTTCGCGGCCAGTTAGTGGGTTCAAGACTGATCGGACAGCCATTCACAGCTCCCTGGTATTTTCATCCGCGGCCTTCTGCTGCAGGTCCGGCAGGTTATGACCCAACGCAATCGCAAGGATCGAACCTTGCCCCTACGAATAAAGCGCTGCTCGATCGCGTTTCCGCAAGCGTGCAGACGCTACAGGCTGAGAACCCAAACACGCCGATTCCGATCGATCTCGTCACCACGTCCGCTTCCGGATTGGATCCCGACATTTCCCCGGCTTCGGCTGAATTTCAGATTGCGCGTGTTGCTAGAGAACGCAAGATGACCGAGACTGACTTGCGGTCGGTAGTCCAGCGGCACACTCAACAACGCCAGTTTGGAATCCTTGGCGAGCCACGCGTAAATGTTTTGGAACTAAACATCGACCTGGATGAAATCCACGCAATGCACTAAAACCTATTCTTCAGTTTCGCCGACTCCTAGGTTGCCCTGAGGTGGATCAAATCGGTAGCCAACCCAGGGTTCTGTGTGAATGTAACGAGGCTTGTGCGGATCCGGTTCGATTTTTTTTCGCAGTTGGTTAATAAACACGCGCAGGTATTCCGTCTCTTCCCCATAATCGGGCCCCCACACAGCTTGCAAAAGCCGGCGGTGCCCTAAGGCTTTCCCGCGATTCGACACCAAGTGCCGCAAAAGCTCGAATTCTTTCGGTGTAAGGCGTACCGGATGGTTTTTCACGCTCACCACGCGCTTTTCGAAATCAATCTTAAAATCGTCAGAGACGAAAGCGGGAGTCGTATCGCCTGGACTGCTTCTACGAAGCGCAGCACGGATGCGCGCCATCAATTCCTGTACGCCAAAGGGTTTTACGACGTAATCATCCGCGCCGGCATCCAGCGCTTCCACCTTATCGCGCTCGCTGTTTCGTATGGTGAGCATGATGATGGGAACGTCGCTGGAGGTGCGAATCTCGGCGCAGGTTTCAAGTCCCGAAATTCCTGGCATGTTTACATCCAGCAGAATCAGGTCGGGACGTTCCGTGCGAATTTTCCCCAAAGCTTCTTCACCGCTGGCCGCTTCTATCACCGAATACCCGTGCGACGTTAGCGTGGTGAGCATCACACGGCGGATTTGAGGTTCGTCGTCAACAACTAATATTGTGGACACGCTCATGAATTTGCGACGCGTGTGTGGTCAATCGGCAAAGTGAAAGAAAAAACAGAGCCTTGAGCGCGTTGGCTCGTCAGGCTCATCGATCCGCCGTGAGCTGCGACAATTGCCTTCGCGATCGGCAGGCCCATGCCGGTGCCTTGCACCAGGAACCGTTGGTCTTTGCCGCGATAAAATTTCTCAAAGATCAAGCTTTGTTCGAGGTCATCAATTCCCGCGCCGCGATCGGCCACGCTGGTGACAATAAAATTGTCGTTTTGCTCCGCGGTAATGGTGATGGGCTGGTCCGCTGGAGAATATTGATTCGCGTTTTCGATCAAATGCGAAAGAGCTTCTTTCACCAATCCGATATCCACTCGAACGCGCGGGAGACCCGGCGCCAGCACCACTCTCACGGTACGGTTTCCGAGTAGAGACTTGCACTGGCGTAATGCAGTATTAATCACCTCTTCGATGGACGTGGATTCAAGCTTGAGCTGCACTTCGCCTGCGTCAAGCCGCGCCATTTCGCCGGCCTCGCCGACAAGCCGATTGAGACGGTCGCTTTCCTCATTAATGACGGTGAGGAGATCCTGTCGTTGCGCATCTGTAAGACCGTTATTCGTCAAAAGGTTCGTTACCGAGGCTTTGATCGAAGTCAGCGGGGTCCGCAGGTTGTGTGTCACGGACTCGGTCAACGCGGTTCGCAAACGTTCGCCCTCGCGGGTAGCTTCCGTTTGCCCCAGCTGCTCAATCGCGCGAGCGCGTTCCACCGCCACGGCAATCAAGGTGCCGATAGCTTCAAGCGTTTGACGCGAGAGTGTCGATCCGGAAATTCCCAAGCTGCCAATCGGACGCACGCCGAGCCGGACAGGAACGAAGCAAAGGCTGTTCGGAATGTCGATAACCGGCTCTTCCCGCGCAACAATTGCTTTTAGACTGTCTATATCGAGTCGCGGGATTACCGGTCCGGAGCGATATACTTTTTGTTTCTCCGAGAGGAGCAACGCCGCGGCGCCCACTTCAAACGTATTCACGATCTGCGCGGGAATTCGGTTGAGCAACTGGATCACGTTGCCTGATTCGAGCAAAACCTGGCTGAAGGCGTACAATTTCTCGATTTCACGGCGGCGCGCCGAAGCATCTTCAGCCTTCTGTCGCGCGCGAGTGGATAGGCTACTTGCGCTAACGGAGACCACCAGAAAGGCGAAGAGCGCCACCCAGTTCTGGGGATCCGCCACGGTGAACTTTCCGACCGGCGGAAGAAAATAATAATTGAACGCCAGCATTGCGGCGACGGACATGAAAACGGATACTGCGATGCCCCACACGGTGGAAACAGCTAAAATAGCGAGAAGAAATGTAAGAGCAACCGTGGTGGGATTAACCGGAAGTACACGACGATAAAAAAGGGAAATTCCCAGGACTAGACCTAACGCAACTGCAAATCGCAGAAAACGATAGAGAAATGGCTCGCGCACGTGTGCCATTCTATCGTAGCTTTACCACTCGCTCGTAAAAGAGATTAGATGCAATGCCAAAAACTCCTGAAGAATGGCTGGCGGTTTCCAGGCCGCCGGAAAAAGCAAAAGGCATACTGAAGTTATTCCTCGGCTACGCGCCGGGCGTGGGCAAAACCTACAGCATGCTCAGCGAAGCCATCCGGAGAAAAAGCCGGGGCGAAGATCTTGCTATTGGCGTGGTGGAGACCCACGGGCGAAAAGGCATAGCGGAATTGGTACCGCAGCTTGAAGTCATCCCGCGGCGCAAGATCGATTACAAAGGCACGCTTTTTGAGGAGATGGATACCAACGCGATCATCGCGCGAAAACCGGCGGTAGTCCTGGTCGATGAACTCGCGCATACGAATATCCCGGGCAGCAAACATCGCAAGCGCTACGAGGACGTGCTCGAAATTATTGAAGCTAAGATCGACGTCCTCTCCACTCTAAATATCCAACATATCGAAAGCATCGCGCCGACGGTCCGCGCAATAACCGGGGTGCAGGTTCGCGAAACCGTCCCGGACTGGGTCCTGCAAATGGCGGATGAAACGGT
Source organism: Candidatus Acidiferrales bacterium (assembly GCA_050012395.1). Lineage (GTDB taxonomy): Bacteria > Acidobacteriota > Terriglobia > Acidiferrales > UBA7541 > Palsa-295. Next base: position 18,727 of record JBEKHG010000005.1, on the reverse strand, counting down.
GATGATCGATTTGACGCCTGAAGCTCTGCAGAACCGCATGAGGCGAGGCGATGTTTACGGCGGAGAAAAAGTGGAGCAAGCGCTGAAGAATTTTTTCCGCCGCGGTAACCTGATTGCCTTGCGCGAACTCGCTCTGCGCCAGGTTGCCGAGCAAGTGGATCGCAGCTTGGAATCCTACATGGTGGAAAAGGACATCCGCGAAAGCTGGGCTGTGCGCGAGCGAATCGCCGTTTGCATTAGCGGAAGCCCAAAGGCTCAATATTTAGTAGCCCGAGCCGCCAGGATGGCGCGTCGCATGGACGCCGAGCTTTATGCCGTGCACGTCGACGATCGTCCGACCAACGAGCAGGAAGAAAAAGCTCTGGTTGCAAATTTGCAATTTGCGGAAAGTTTGGGAGCTAAACCAGTTCGCCTGAAAGGCGAAAATATTGCTGACGTTACTGCACAATTTGCGCGAGACAAGCATGTGACACAAGTTATTTTTGGCAGGTCAGCGGTGGAAGGCTGGCGAAAACTGCTTTACATGAATGCGATCAACCGTTTTCTACGCGATGCACCCGCCGTGGACGTCCACATCGTCACGCAAGAGCCGGATTAGAATCTCGCGGTTGCTATTCATCTTCGGCAGGAACGTCGAATTTCACCAAATCCGACTGGAAGCCCTTAGTCTTGACCGCGCCGTACGCGATACCGATCACCATCCATACGCACCCTGCGATTTTTGCGGCTGGACTGAGATTCAGCCAGATGAAGAAACAAATCAGAAATCCCAGAACCGGATAGACAAGGTTGGTCCAACGTTTCTCCTCCGCACGCAAGTAATAGCGAGCAAATGCTGCTCCGTTCACTCCCATGAACGCTATCAACGCGCCGAAGTTAAGCAATTCTGCACCACGCTCGTAGCTGATTAAAAATGCGCCCGTCAGCGCGAGGGCGCCGACAAACAGCACGTTGTTACGTGGAATGTGATTCTTCGGATCAATCGCGCCAAAAAACTTCTTCGGTATACCGTTGCTACGTCCCATTCCATAAAGCAAACGCGCAGCGCCTAGCTGCGATCCCATTCCCGATCCGATATTCGCGATCAGCACTGTGAAATTAAGTAGATGGAATAAAAAGAAGCCCCCTGCTCGCAAAGCCACCAAAGGAAATGCAGATTCCACTTTGTCCGGCGGAAACGGATTCGAGCCCCACACGAGCTGGGCAGCGTACACTTCGAGCGACGCCAATATCCCTGTGATCACGCAGACCAGAACGGTAGCCAGCATAATATTTCGCCGCGGATTCTCGACTTCTTCCGAAAGCGTCGAAATTGCATCGAAACCGATGTAAGTAAGGACGGCGATCGAGGTCCCACGAAAAACTCCGCTGAAACTAAACGTTTGCGGATTGTAGAAAGGCTGCCAGAAAAAACCGGTGCCATATTCGTGCAGGCCCCAGACGAAACGTATTACGAACGCAAAAAATATCACCACCACGATCGACATCCCGGCCGCCAACACATCATTTATCCGCGCGGATGTCTTCACGGCGCGCAGGTTCAGAACCGTAAACCCCAGCGCATATCCGATAGCGAACACCCAGTAAGGCACGCCAGGCAAAATATTTTGAGTTAGCTTGCTGCAAATCACCGTGCAGATTAGCGGGTTCAGAATGTAATCCATCAACATCGCCCAGCCGGTCACATAACCAAGCGCGGGATGAATCTCCTGGCCCACATAGGTGTAAGCCGAACCAGCGCTCGGATACGCGCGCGCCATTTTGCCGTAACTAACCGCGGTAAAAAGCATAGCCACCATTGCGATCAGGATGGTGGTGACCACGTGCCCGCGTGCTGCGTTGCTGATCACACCATAAATTCCCATCGGCGCGATCGGCTGGATAATTACGATGCCGATGATGATGAGATCCCAAAGAAGCAGGGTCCGTTTGAGCTTTGGCGCGCTGGAAGGGGCCGAACTTATTTCCGCGGTCATTCAGTGGTGACCGATTTTACTAGGTTCCTGGGATGATCCACATCGCAGCCATTCAGCGTGGCGAAGTGGTAAGCGAAAAGCTGCAGCGGCACAACTTCCAGTATGGGTAGAAGCAGCTCTGGCGCGGGAGGAACGTGAATCACACGATCCACAAACGTCGAAACGGTGCGGTCTCCTTCGGATGAGATCGCAATCACCTTTCCGCCGCGGCTTTTGATGTATTCAAGCACGGCAAGCGTCTTTTCATAACGCAGCACGGAATCGGGATCGGCCGGGTCGCGCGTGGCAAGAACTATCACTGGAAGCTTTTCATCCACCAGAGCATTGGGACCGTGGCGGAGTTCACCGGTAGGGAGACCTTCTGCTTGCACGTACGAAATTTCTTTCAGTTTTAACGCACCTTCGCGGGCAATCGCATAATGAACGCCGCGACCAAGAAATAAGAACGCCTTGGCATCCTGGTAATCGCGCGCGCAACCAGCCGCTTGCGCATCCCACGATGGCAGGGCCTTTTCAGTTTCAGCGGGAAGCCCGCCGAGGGATTCCAGATGAGCCCGCACCACGCCCGAAGTGATCCGGCCGCGTTTGCGCGCAAGAAACAATGCCAGCAGATAAAGAATCGTCAACTGGGACGTAAAGCTCTTGGTTGCCGGTACCGCTTTTTCCAAACCCGCAAATGTGTGCAGCGTGGCGCTAGCTTCGCGCGCGATAGTGGAATCGGCGACGTTTGAGATTGCCACCGTTTTCGCTCCGCGGCTAAGCGCCTGGCGTTGCGCGGCGATCGTGTCAGCTGTTTCGCCCGATTGGGTGACCACCACCACAATCGGTTCAGTGTCAGCATGCGTCGAGCGGTAGCAATATTCGCTGGAATACTCTACGTCCACCGCGATTCCCGCCAGATCTTCCATCATGATCTCACCAGCCAGGCCTGCGTGGCGGCTCGAACCGCTGGCGGCGATAATAATTTTCTTGAAAGCAAGAATTGCGCTGTCGATGGGTTGCAGTGCATCAGGGAAAATGGAATCCCCTTGCACGTTGCGACGAATGCATTCGCGAATTGCGTGCGGCTGCTCGTAGATTTCACTGAGCATGGAATTCGGAAAGCTACGTGGCGTTGACTGAGCAGGCTTTGGGTGTTCGTTAGGCATCAGCGCCCACTACCTGCACCTTGAGCAGAAGGTGTAGCGCTGCTTTGTAGCGGAATCGTAATGGTCTCAATGTTCCAACCGGCGACGGTCATTTCCAACGGTTCCGAAATGTCCGTGGTGGGAAGGTATTTTGCATTGATTTCGCGGGATTCTCCCGGCATCAGCTCGATATAGTTGTCTTCCCAGAACACCGGAAGAATTTCCATGTCTTGACCTTTTTTCCGAACTCCAAACCGCACCTGAAAAGCCAAATGTTCGCCGGGATTTTTCAGTGTTAGGTGAACTTCTGGGCCGTCCACGGTTGAAACAGATGTTCCGCCGGCTTCAAGTTTGGTTTTGGGTAAGTTCTGAAGAGCGGTCAAATCTTCGTAGGACGACACGGGCGTGAATTTGTAATCAGTCTTTCCCCATTCGTAAACGTTCTTCTTCGGCGAGAGCCAATAAAAGTTCGTGCTTACGGTTTTTCCGTTATTCGCTTGCAGCGCAAGCTTGACGAAATACAGCGGAGATCCAGGACTGAAAGCTTTCGCAGGAAGCGTCAAGACTTTAGCGATACCATCGGCATCTACATCTGCTTTCACTTCGCGCGAAAACGTTTCGTGCAACGAATTGTCATATACGTGCGCGACAACCGTCAGGCCCGAAAACTTCTCATACAGGCTATTCACCACCACGACGCTGTTGTCGTCATACGAATACAGAACGTGCAAAGGCTCACAAGCTTTCTTCGTCCCGAAATATCCCCCGGCAGGCTGCTGGTAATAATCGTAAAGATGCCAGATGGTCGAGGGCCACGCATTATTCAACATCCACTGAATGATTCCGGTTGAAGTGTATTTGTTGCGGGAATAGGCCTCGAACATGGCTCGTTCGCCGTCGTAAGCCATAGCCTGTGCTTTGGTTTCGTAATCGTCGAGCCCGGAAGGGGCCCCGTAAATCGATTTCATCGCACCTTCAAAGTGGTTCAAATTCTTGAAGCCTTCCGACCCCGCGTGATAGTCCCAGAAAGAATCCGGCGGCCACATATGATCCGGTGGAATAAATTTGCGGAGGCAACTGACCAACGGTATCGCTGGTCCGGGTCCGGTTTCGGTATTGAAGCCGTATGCGCCGCCGTATTTGCTGGTGTCGGTTAGCCAGTAATCCGGCGGAACGTAATCGTAGGGACCCGTCATTTTCACGCCCGATTTTCCAGTAACTGACGTCAGCTTTTGCGATGCGGAAGAAATATACGGATTGGGCCAATCCGTTTCCTTCAACACGTTTATGTAGGCAGTCTCCACATCCGCTGGCGGCGGACCGTCGCTGCCGTTTAGCCAGACCAGCATGCTCGGATGGCTTCGCATGCGCAAAATCTGCGAGCGCAACGACGCGGTCGCAATCCCCAGGTCGCCCGGCTGCCAGCGTTTCCATTCCTCCCAATGGTCGCAGCAGCACCAACCGGCCATAATCAGAACACCGCGCTCATCGGCGAGATCGTAGAAATCATCCGTCTCCATTTTTCCTTCCAAACGAATTGCGTTCAGGTTCATGTCACGAACGTAGCGAAAATCGGTTTCCAACCGAGCGTGCTCCTGTCGCAGCAGCATGTCCGGCGACCACCCGCCACCTCTTATCAGTATCTTTTTCCCGTTCACATAAAATTGCCGCGCGCCCTGTGCGTTCAGTTCCGAAGTGATTTCGCGAATGCCGAATCTCAAACTTTGTTGGTCCGATAAATCCTCTCCCACAGTAAAACGAAATGTAAGGTCATGAAGATTCTGCGCGCCCATTTGATAAGGCCACCACACTTTGGGATCTCTAATGCGCAGTTGCGAAAATTGATCTGGAGTAAATCGAACGGTCTGAGTTTCCCCTGCCTTCAGAGTGACTGTTTGCCCAAATTTCACATCTTCGATTAGCCCGTCGAGACGGCCGCTGACGGTGGCCTCACTCGCGTTTTTAAGCTCGGCTTCCACCGTGAGGCCAGCTTCGTTTAGCGACGCATCCGCAAAATGGGTGGCCACCATCGGATGGCGGATTGCTACCGCGCCGCTGCTTTCCACGTAAACACTGCGCCACAGGCCCATATCCTTATCCGGAGGCGCCGGATTCCAATCCACCCAATTTATTCCCAGATCCTTTTCGGTTTGCGCGATCGTTTCCACAGCAAGAGCATTGGGTCCGCCACTGAAGAGCAAGGTCGTGATGTCAAATTCGTAAGTGCGGTAGGCCCCGGCGATGTCCTTTCCGCCCGCTATCAAGTGCCCGTTGAGCCAGATGTTCGCGTGGTTGTTAATCCCGCCAAAATGCAGCCAAACGTGCCGTCCATTGTAGGCCGCAGGCAGGGTGAATTCCGTGCGATACCACCAAGAGCAGTGGAACGGGCTGTCTTTCGGCATACTGAGTAATGAAAAGTTCTTGCCGATTGGATAGGTCGTTCCGGGTATGTCCCGCAAGTTCTTGCCATAGTAAGGATCAGGATAGGTTTTGTCGGCGACCAGCGCTGCTACCACTGTAGTTGGTACCGTGGCGGAATGCCAACCATTCGTTTTATATCCGGCAGTCGAAATTTGTTCGCCTTGAGCAAGAAAAAGACAAGAAGACTGCAATTTCCAGCCTTCATGCAAAAATATTTTGTCCGGCTCCTCTGGCGCCTCGCCAGATGCGTTGGTTGGCATGACTGCTGCAATTACGGAAAATAAGACTAACCAGATGAAGGGAAAAACGAGGCGAATGTTCGGCAGTCGCTTACAAAACATGACCCACTCTCCGAAACTTTGTATTTAAATAAGGGCAACAAATCCGCGAAGACCGTCGTTCTGCAAGTTCTATGATTTATTAAATTTTATTAAACTGACGTATTATTCCAAGCTTTGTCACACTGTCAAGCGAAACCTTCCTTGTTCTGCTTCAATCCGCTCCCGACCACGGAATAGAACGCGTAGTTTCCCGCACAACAAGTTCCGGCGGCAGCTTCCGGTGAACCACTTCGAATTCTCTTTCTTCAATTGCAGAATTGATAGCTTCCAGCACAATTCCGACTGCGGCAGATCCCAAAGCTTCCATCGGTTGCCGCACGGTCGTAAGCGAAGGCACAGAAAGCCCCGCAAGCATCACATCATCAAAGCCTATAACCGAGCAATCCTCAGGCACCTTTAATCCAGCGCGAGCCAATCCGCGAATTGCGCCAAAAGCCGTCATGTCGTCGAACGCCATCACCGCGGTAAAACGCTTCTTGTGCTTCAGGAATTCTTCAATGATTTTAAACCCGCCTTCGAAACCGGAATTTGGGTCCAGCGAATCCGGCAAGTCCACAACTAGAGCCGGGTCGATTTCAAGGCCCACGGAGCGCGCGAACGAACGCACGCCACGCCAACGAGGCGCGCTATCCGCCAGCATTTTCGGCCCGCGAATAAACGCGATTTTTCGGTGCCCCAGCGAATAAAGATGCTCAATCGCTAAGTGCGCGCCCGCTTCATTGTCCACCATGACCGAGCTGATCGAACCACTGAGTTCACGGGCAATCATCACGGCAGGAATATTCCGTTTCTCCAAGTCCGCCAGAAGATCAATATCAACAAAAAGCCAGTTGGCCACGAAGACCAAAGCCTCTACTTGGCGCGCGAGCAGCACTTCCAAATAACGTTCGAAACGACCTCGTTGGTTGTGCACATCCGTCAGAATCGGTAGATAAGACGCTTGATAGAGCGAGTTCTCAATCCCGCGCAGGATCAGCGTGCAGAAGGGATCGGTAATATCGAATACCATGACGCCGACGGTGCGGTTTCGCTTGGCACTGAGAAATCGCGACACATCTTTCGGGCGATAACCCAATTTCTTCGCGGCTCGCTCGATGCGATCCTTGGTAGAAGGCGGTATATATCTGGCCAGCGGAGCATTATTCAAAACGATCGAAACCGTAGCCGCGGAAACGCCGCTTTCTTGCGCCACGTCGCGCAGCGTAACTCCCGATTTCGCCGCCTTGCGGTTCTTCAAAAGTGCTCCTCATCAGGCGTGCCGTAGCGTCGCAAAGGTTGCACATCTTTACCATAGCCGGCTCAACGAGACCAGCAGAACGAGTTTAACTTGACGATTATGAGAATGGGACCGATTTGAGGATGGAACGCTCAGAAATCGAGAAGAGCTAAACGCGAGGAATTTGTGAAACGTCCCATCCCCCGCCGATCGCCTTAATCAGAAGAACACTAGCGGTCATTCTACGCGTAAGAATCGTAACCGCGGTCACTTCATCGGTCAGCGCCGCGCTCTGCGCCGTAGTCACTTCCAGGTAGTTTGTGACCCCGCCCTTATAACGCGTAATCGATAACTCGACCGAATGTTTTGCGGCGCCTACAGCAACATCTTCGGTTCGCGCTTCATTTTCTAAAATCCGCAGCGACGCAAGGTTATCCTCCACTTCCTGAAACGCGGTCAGCACGGACTGCCGGTAATTATCGACGGATTGCTGGTACGCAGACTTCGCTTGATCCGACATTCCGCGCCGCCGTCCCGCATCGAAAAGAGTTTCCAGAGCCGATCCGCCCACGGCCCACAAACCGCTGGGGCCCTGGAACAGCGTGCCGGCCGAAATGCTTTCGAACCCACCTCCACCCGTCAATGTAATAGTCGGGTAATACGCAGCTCGTGTGATTCCGATTTGCGCGTTGGCCGCCTGCATCCTCCGTTCCGCAGAGGAAATATCGGGTCTGCGCTCAAGCAAGTCGGACGGCAAGCCTGCCGGTATCGGCGGGGGCGGAGTTTCTAGCGGTATGGGTGCAATGCCAAAAGTTGCCGGAGGCTGGCCGGTCAGAACCGCGATGGCGTGTTCGTACGCAGAACGCTGAACTTCAACATCGATCGATTGCGCGCGCGCCGTTTCCAACTGCGTCTGCGCTTGCGCCACATCAACGGCCGAAGCTAGCCCGCCGTTAAATCGAGTCTGCGTAAGCTCAAGAGCCTTCTCGTAAGCAACCACCGTGGAGTCTAGAAGTTGTTTCTGCGTGTCGAGACCGCGCAGTTGAAAATAATCCATGGCAAGTTCGGCATGTAAGCTCAGGCCAAAACTTGCAAGATCAGCAGCACTTGCTTGCGCGTTAGAACGACTCTGCTCTACGGTCCGACGCACGCGCCCCCACACGTCCAGCTCATAAGTCGCGTCGATTCCGGGAACCTGGAAGTCATTAAAGGTCTGCGTATCTCCGACTACCCCTAAAGGACGGTTTTGCGAAAAACGTTCACGCGCGATGGCCGGGTCGGCAGTCACCGTTGGATAATAATAAGATCTCGAGATACGCACCGCGGCGCGCGCCTGCACAAACTGCTCTTCAGCCGCTTTCAGGCTTTGATTCGAGACATCCACTTTCTCTTCCAAAGCGTTCAACTGCGGATCTTGGTAAATCTCCCACCACTTCCCTTTCACCGCGTCTGCACTGGGCTGTGCAACCTTCCAATCTTTGTTCTCTTTGTAATCTGTGGGGACATCCGCCTTGGGTCGAACATAATTTGGACCTACCAGGCATCCGCCAAGGCATAGCGCAACGAGTAAAAACGCAAAAACGCGGGGCCATGGCGAAACGCCACCCCCCAGATCGATTGCGCGCATTGAATTTTTCTTACTTGCCGGCATAACTGATGCGCCAGATTGAATTCGAGCCATCATCCGTAACCATCAACGATCCGTCTTTCGCCACTGCAACCCCAACCGGTCTTCCCCAGACTTTTCCATCCGAAGTCACGAAGCCTGTAACGAAATCTTCATAATCTCCAGTCGCTTTTCCGTTTTTCAGTGGCACGAAAATCACTTCGTAGCCCGTGCGCACCGAACGGTTCCAGGAGCCATGCTCGGAAGCAAAAATACCGCCACGGTATTTTTCCGGAAATTGTTCTGCCTCATAGAAAGTCAGCTCCAGTGAAGCATTGTGCGGCTCCAGCAAGACATCCGGGACAATCGTTTGATCTTTGAGCTCGGGATGCTTGCCCTTCAGCCGCGGATCCTCGTTGCCGCCCATGTAATACCAGGGCCAGCCGTAAAAGCCGCCGTCTTGAACGTGCGTGATGTAATCCGGCGGAAGGTTGTCGCCAATATCATCGCGCTCATTTACGGAAGTCCATAACACCCCGGTCGCGGGATCAAATGCTATTCCCACTGGATTGCGGATTCCCGATGCGTACACGCGCAAATCCGAGCCATCGGGATTAGCCTCAAGAATATTGGCTCGGTGATGTTCGGATTTGTCCTCGTCAGTGTTTGCAATATTGTTGCGCGATCCGACTGCCACGTACATTTTCTTTCCGTCTGCGGAAAACGCCAAGTCCCGCGTCCAATGCCCGCCACCACCCGTATGCTCGTTGCCGCTGGGAATGTCCGCGATCACGGTTTCCGGACTACTGCGTGCCTTCATATCTCCGTTTTGGTATGCAAACCGCACAACAGAGTTCGTATTACCAACGTACACATATTTCGGATCGGGCCCAGGCGGATAAAAGGCAATGCCAAATGGCCTTGTAAGTCCAGTCGCAAACGTTCCCGTCGTCTGTTGTTTTCCGTCCGAGGTGATACCTCGGAACACGAGCACGCGGCCCGGTCCGCTTTCCACCACAAACAAGTCACCATTTGGCGCCGTGCGAATCAATCTGGGATTTTTTAAATTTTGCGCGTAGAGCTGCACTTTAAATCCGTCCGGAGCCTGTGGCCATGCGGCTGACGGCCGCGACACTACATGCGCGCTGTTATCGACAGCGGGAGTCGCGTAAGGTTGCGGAAGATCGGACGCGGAAATGTGGTGAACATTCCCGGGTTTTTCCATGCGGTAATCGGTAAACGGTCCGTTTTGACCCGAGGTTTCCGTCAATGCCCTAAGCTCTCGCGCTGCCGACACCGTTCGATAGGCCACCGCACACAGTAACGCGACAAATAATATTGCCAAAATTCCCAGAAAAGAACGTCTCATGCCACTCCCCAATTAGTAGAATAATTATCCAACTCGAAATCGTCTCGATCTGAAACTTCTGAGCTACATCTCCTTAATTCTTAAGTCCGCCGGGCTGCTGGCCGGGTTTCGGTTGCGGATTCGACGACGGTGCGTTCGGTACGCTAGGCTGCTGCGGGCTTTGTTCAGCGATTTGAACTTGCTCGCCCTCCACCAACGAGTCCGGCGGATTCACCATCACGTTTTCCTGTCCCGTGAGCCCCGAAACAACTTCCACTTCGCTGCCGAAATCGCGACCCAAAACAATTCGGACAAGTGAAGCTTTGCCATCCGCGACGGTCGCAATCTGTAATCCCTGCGAACGGAAGATCAGCGTGTTCACTGGAAGGATAAATGTAGGAACTCCTTCAGGAAGCTTCAGGTGAACTCCCGTATATGCGCCGGGAAAGAGCTCGCCCGTTGTGTTATTTACATCCACTTCCACTAGCAAAGTGCGTGACGCCGGATCAATCGCTTTAGCCGTGCGTACAAGTTGGCCCTTAAACCTGCGGCCAGGAAACTCTGCCAGAGTGAGGTCGGCTGTGAGGCCGGGCTTGGCGGCTTGCGAATATTGTTGTGGAACGTTGATGTACACACGCAACACGCGAGTCGATTGAATGTGAAACATCTCCTTCGCCGCCCCGCCACTCCCGGAATCGATCAACTGCCCAATGTCCGTATTGCGCGCCGTGATGATGCCGTCAAACGGCGCATAGATCTTATTGAACGCCAGCGTTTCTTCGAGCCGCTTCACGTTTGATTCCGAAGCCGCAACGATAGCTTTCTTAGCCTCGAAATCGCCGTGCGCGTTGTCCACATCCTGTTTGGACACGGCGTCGGTATTCCTCAGGCCGTTGTAACGATCTTCCGTAATCTTGGAAAGGTTCAGGTTTGCCTGTGCCGTGTTCAAATCTGACTTTGCGACTTGAAGTTGCTGCTCTACTTCAGGCGTATCAATATCGGCCAGCAGCTGGCCCGCCGTGACGTGTCCACCAATATCCACATACCATTTCTTCAGATAACCATTCGTGCGCGCATAAATAGGCGCATCTTCGAAAGGTTGGATATTGCCAGGAAGAATTATTTCCTGTTCCGGATCACCCTGCTTGGGGTGGATCACTGCCACGGTCGGAATAGCCAGGTTGGTTGTCTCGGTTCGCAGCGCGGCTTTGGCCTTCAACCGTGGAACAACCCCCATCACAACAATCCCGGCGACGATAATAATCACGAGTATGGCTATTAGTACGCCATGGCCTGAACGTGGCGGCGTCGCGCGGCCACCCAGATCGCTCCCAGCAGGAGTTTGGTTAGCGGGCGTGGCTCCGGCGGGCGGGCTTTGTTTCACTGGCTCGTCAGTCATTAAACATTATCCTTTGCGTTTTCCTATTGGACTATCTGCAGCCTGCCGTAGATTCATTCGCGTTCTGACTTAGCGAGCTCATGCGTTACGCTCTCTCCACCCATGCACAATGCTAAAAACAACGGGAACAAAGAAAAGCGTGGCAACCGTAGCAAACGAGAGTCCGCCTATAACCGCGCGTCCCAACGGCGCGTTTTGCTCGCCGCCTTCACCCAGGCCTAAAGACATTGGCAGCATTCCTATAATCATCGCCAGCGCCGTCATAATCACCGGGCGAAAGCGCGTAGCGCCGGACTCGAGAGCGGCTTCAGCTGCAGTTTTGCCTTCATCCAGTCTCTCTCGTGAAAAGCTAACCACCAGAATACTGTTCGCCGTAGCAACACCCATGCACATGATTGCGCCGGTTAAGGCCGGTACGCTTACCGTCGTTCTGGTGATGAATAGGAACCACACGATGCCCGCCAGGGCTGCCGGCAACGCCATTAAAATAATGAACGGATCCAGCCAGGATTGAAAATTCACCACAATCAGAAGATAAACGAGAACAATTGAAAACGCGAGGCCCCACAAGAGTCCAGAGAACGACGATTGCATGGTCGAAATCTGTCCGCGCACGATAAGTTGTGAGCCTCTGGGCAGGTCCTTTTTGCTTCGCTCGATGATCGGAGCAATATCGCGGGCTACTCCGCCCAGGTCGCGGCCTTGCACTGCTCCATAAATATCGATCACCGGCTGAACGTTGTAATGCGAAACAACACCCATCTCCGCTCCCCTGGTCACCGAGGCGAGGCTGGCAAAAATTGCCGGAGGCGCATTCGGATTCGTTCCGGTCACCGGAATATTCTGAAGATCTTGTAACGTGTCGATGCGGTATTGCGGCATCTGCGCTGCAATGTTATAGGTGACTCCCGTTTTTGGATCGAGCCAGAAACTGGGAGTGGTTTGAAAACTTCCGCTGAGAGAAATCAATAGGTTATTGGCCACGTCCCGTTGCGTGTAACCTATTTCCTGTGCCTTCGTGCGGTCCACCTCAAAATGAAGTTTAGGCTGGTCAAACGGTTGTTGGATCCGCAAATCGGTCGTTCCCGGAACGAACTTCAGTTGGTTCATCAAGTTGTCCGCAAATTCACGATCGGCAACCAGATTTCTCCCAATCACCTGAACATCGATTGGGGCTGGAAGACCGAAGTTCAGAATCTGGCTCACGATATCCGCGGGAAGAAAATAAAACGTGACCCCCGGAAAATCGTGATTGAGCCGCTCGCGCAGGGAATGCACGTATTCTTCCGTCGGGCGGTGGTCCTTTGATAATTCCACCAGAATATCGGCATCTCCGGGCCCGATCGGCGCGGAATTGCTGTAGGAAAGATTAAGACCGCTGTACGGCACACCAATGTTGTCGATGATGGTCGTCAATTCGGACTTGGGAATCAGCCGGCGCATGTCGTCGTCAACTCGTTCGCACAGCGCGGCGGTCTCTTCGATACGTGTGCCGGTTGGCGCGCGCAAGTGGAGTTTGAATTCGCCGCTATCCACCGCCGGGAAAAAATCCTGCCCTACCATCGGCAAAAGCACGAATGACAGCACGCACGCAGAAAAGAAACAGATCACAAATATGCGGCTGTGATGGATGCAGGTCTCCAGCAGGCGATGGTAACGCTCGCGCAGCTTCTCAAATCCTTGTTCAAACTTTTGCTGGATTCGCACAAAAGGGTTACGGGATTTCGCGGCCCCTTCGTGTCCCTCTTCGATTTGAGCCACCAAAAGATACTTGGCCATGGTAGGCACCAGCGTTCGCGATAACAGATAAGAAGCCAGCATCGCAAAGCACACCGCTTCGGCGAGCGGGACAAACAAATAGCGAGCCACTCCAGACAGAAAAAACATCGGCACGAACACGATGCAGATGGACAGCGTGGAAACAAGCGCCGGCACTGCAATTTGCTGCGCTCCGTCCAGAATGGCTTGGACGATTTCTTTTCCCTGGTCTATGTTGCGGTTGATGTTCTCGATCTCCACCGTTGCATCGTCCACCAAAATTCCCACCGCTAGAGCCAGACCGCCCAGCGTCATAATGTTGATGGTTTCGCCCAACGCGCTCAGCACGATGATGGAAGTAAGAATCGAAAGCGGAATCGACACAGCAATGATCAGAGTGCTGCGCCAGCTTCCCAAAAACACCAGGATCATAAGGCCGGTTAGACAAGCGGCGATGATCGCTTCGCGAACGACTCCCTTGATCGACGCCAGCACAAAAATTGACTGGTCCGAGAGAGGTTTGATTACCAGCTGCGGTGGAAGACCGGCCGCAATTTGCGGCAGCAAGGCTTTAATCCCGGAAATAATGTCGAGAGTAGATGCGTCTCCGTTCTTCTGGATGGACATGAGCGACGCGCGCTTCCCGTCCACATTCACGATGTTCGTTTGTGGCGGAAAACCGTCGCGCACATGTGCCACGTCGTGAATGTAAATCGTCGTGCTCCCCACGGTCTTTATCGGCAGATCGTTCAATTCGTTCACCGTGGTCGGAGCGCCATTCATATCCACTTGGTACTCAAATGGCCCGATTTTCGTGGTACCGGCCGGAAGGATCAGATTCTGCAGCGAGATGGCGTTGACAACATCGAGCGGCGAAAGCCCTTTTGACTGCAAAGCCGCGGTATCCAGATCAACCTGCACCTGCCTCTGCTTGCCGCCATAAGGGTACGGAACCGCTACTCCTGGGATGGTTACCAGACCCGTCCGCAGAAAATTCAAGCCAATGTCACCCAATTGCTGTTCCGATAAACCTGGCCCGGAAAGAGCAAGTTGCAGAATGGGAACTGTGGAGGCGTTGTACGTAATCACCAGTGGCGGTGTGCTTCCCTGCGGCAATGTCCGAAGAATGGTCTGCGACACCGCCGTGGTCTGTGCAACTGCGTTAGCCACCTGTACGCCCTGATGGAAAAAAATCTTGACGATCGCAATACCGCTTAACGATTGCGATTCGATGTGCTCGATGTCGTTAACAGTGGTGGTGAGAATTCTCTCGTAGTTAAAGACAATTCGAGTGGACATATCTTCCGGAGATAGTCCCGTGTAGTTCCATATAACGCTGACAACTGGGATATCGATGTTCGGGAAAATATCGGTAGGAGTGCGCAAGATGGCTACCGGGCCCAATATGAGCAGTAAAATCGACATTACAACGAAGGTGTAAGGCCTGCGTAATGCTAATCGAACTATCCACATTCAGGGAGCCCTCGAACTATTAGGAAAGGCGCCAAATACTCGCCCAGCAAGTTTAGCAATAAAGGAAGCGCATTTTTAACGTAAGCGGCTAGGAAAAACAAACTCAAACCAGCCAAGTTGGAACTCTCTCTCTCTTCGCGTCGGGGAACTCTAAGCACGGCTCCCTTCCGTTCAACCCGCGGACCCCTAAGACCTTAGAGCGGGGAAATCATCTTCTGGCACAAAGGACCGGTTAGGCCCCGCAACTTTTTCGTCGGCCGGGGGTTTAGGAGATTGACTCTGGAAGACTCAGCCTAGCGCCTTACTAGACCCTTCGCTCATCAAATTAGACGCGGCAAAAGGGTGAAAAGGTCCATGCCCATAATCGTGATTGTACTGATGTTCTTGGTCGCTTTTCTGCTCGCCGTGCTCGCCGTCATTCTTATGCCCATTCTCGGTGTCGGCTGCGCGCTATGGAACAAAACCCCAATATTTGGATCGGATTACTTTGACGGTATGCAGTGTGCCGAGTTGGAGCTGAAATCCGGGCCAAACCATTCGCGTCGGCACTCCGAATAACGGTTAACCGCAAATCTAGTGGTCGTCCATGCCTCGCTACTTGGAATAAATCGAATCGAAGTGCCATTTTAGGTAAAAATATTCCTAAATTTTCGTTTCGGCATTCTTCGAATCTTTCAGATACCGTCCTTCTTTGATGACTAAGTCGTTTTGTAGGCCCTTAGACCCAAAATTCTTCAGATTTAGGTGAAATCGATGCTGGCAACAGTGGCAAAATAATTGCATAATCATCTCCGACCACAGGTGCCCAGCAATTCCATTCTGTCGTCAATTTGGGGGAGATGGGGCAGTTTCGGACATTCGGCGAAAAGTTAGCCAGCAAAATTGACCTCCGCCGCCTCGGAGCGCTTGCGGTCCTAACCCTGGGAACCCTCTTAGTCTGGGGCGCGCTTTCTATCAGCACGCAAGTTCAGATCGCTCCCTCTTACGTTTCGTCCTTTCGATCCTCAATGAGCCAAGATCCAGCCGTCATCTCCATCGCTGAAGGCGACTCTCAACGCAAAGTCTATCCCTACTCCGTGATACCCGGCGGCGTTCAAAGCGCGGCGGACTTGAAGAATTCACTTACGCGTGATTCCGTAGTGGCAAACCACTATCAAGATTTTGAGGTGGAAAAGACCCGGGTAGTCCACCTGAATCAGGACCGTTTCCTCTTTGTTTCCTATCGCCTTGGCAATCGGGTGTACTGGACGAAAAAACCCTTGTTGTTGCCTAAAGGCGAAGCGGTTATCACCGACGGCGAGCACCTGGCCAGAACTCGTTGCGGAAATCGTTTGTCGGAAGCTCCGGCAGGCCCGGTTCTTGCGGTAGGGCCTGAATTCGAGGCTGGTCCACCTGAAGTGGCGGAAGCATTTCCCGGAGCACCTGAGTTGGTGGGGCCGCCCGCGTTACTGTTTCCGCCGTTACCATCTAGTGCGCCGCCCACCACGTCTGCCACTCCGCCTGCTTCTCTTTTACCTCCCGGCGGCGGCATCATCGTGCCCCCGATTGTCCCAGTCCCAGGGGGCGGGTCTACGCCTCCTCCGGTGGTGACTCCAGAGCCCCAAATGTGGATGATGCTATCGGCGGGGATGACCGGCATCTGGTTAGGAAGGAAAAGAAGGAAGTCTTAGGTTCCGCGCTCTAGCCAGCGAAACAAATCACGCCCCTTTGAAATGTTCCGCGATCTCTTTTACCTCTTAATCTAAGGCCGCGATGCCAGCGCCGGAACAAGCACATTCACCCGCGGCGATCCAAGGCCAGTGACAAAATCATAGCCAGCCGACGCATCACATATTGCCCCGCATGCGCCGTTCTCGCCCTGAGCAATCGAGTGAAAGTCACTATTCAAATTTGCTTTGGCCAAAAAATAAAGCGCGGTGTCGGCGCTGCTCAGATTTGCTTTGCGCAATCCGACCCGCGTCGAATTCGCGATTGCAATGGCCGCGGCCCACTGTGGCGTTGCTGCACTCGTACCGCCAATCTGGAACCACCCGCTGGCTCCGCTAATGGCTACAGAGTCGTACACTGCGTAACCAGTCCCTGGATTCGCATTGTAAGAAACATCCGGGACGCCGCGTACGCCGCCGGAATCATCCGGAATCCCCAACTGCGCTTGATACATTGGCTGATGTTCGTACGCGCTTAAGCCGCCGCCGCTTCCGCTCCATGCAGTTTCACTCAAATAATTTCCGTTCGAGTCCAGCGTGAGCGATGTTCCGCCAACTCCGATCACATCGGGTGACGCGGCCGGATAAGTGACTCCAGTGCCGGCGTCACCTGACGCCGCTAAAAATGTCACGCCATTTGTGGCGAAATGATTGTCCGAGTTGCGCTCGCCGGAAAATTCGCCGGTATCCCAGCTCATGGAAACTACTGTCGCTCCGTTGCGAACCGCGACGTCCACTCCCTTCAGCAGATCGCTTAGGTTGTTGGAGGCAGCCTCGACCAAAATAATCGTCGCCTTAGGCCCGATCGCGTGCGCCCATTCCACATCTAGCGAAATTTCCACCGACCAGTTCGCGTTGGCCGCCGGTTTGTGACCCGTTGCGTAAATCTTGCGGAAAAGGCCGTTGCTCGTGCTGGCCACCGGTAGCTTGAATTGCTGGCTGAAAACGGCGAGATCGGATTCGGCGTTTGGGTCGTCGTATGCGTCCACCAAGGCGATAGTCTGCCCGGCACCCTGATTGCTGACCAGATCGAAGCCGTAAGCATGGCGTATCTGCGCAGGCTGAAATGCCGAAATCGGGGGAGTTGTCAGGCCCGCTCCGGCAACTTCATGAATAAAGTAGTGAGGACGCATAAAGCTAATCGGTGCTTGCCCGTCCTCGCTTCGCTGAATGGGCAAGTAAAGCCCCTGCTGGGCGCAAAGCGGCTGAAAGAAAACCGAACCTAGCGCAAAGACCACCAAAGCGCGGACTGAATTCTGAAGTACCTTTACTTGCATTTCGAATCCCCCGTTGCAATCCCCTGAAGTCGCGACACATCTGCCGCCGGATAGCTTGCGACTGATAAGAGGGTACTGCGCGGGTTGGATTAGCCCCTATGGACCGAACGCTTCATTCGATTGGTACGGAAGTTCACGTGAGGAGGGTGGTCCAGAACGGTACGAGCGGGGCAGTTATTAGTGAAGCGGGGAAAATCTCAATCCATCGGTAACCCAACATAGTTTTCAGCCAGCGTTTGCGAGGCGGCGCGAGAACTAGTCACGTAATCAAGCTCGGCCAACTGACGCCGATGGTCAAAAGCATTTTCGCCTTCCCACCGATGCAGCATCGATGTCATCCACCATGAAAACCGCTGCACTTTCCATACTCGTCGCAAGCAAGTGCTGGAATAAGCCTCCAAAAGATCCCTGGAATAAGCCTCCAAAAGATCCTGACGACCGGATGAATAGTATTCCGCCAGCGCTCGAGCGAGCACCCGCACGTCAGCAACCGCTAGGTTCAGCCCTTTTGCGCCGGTAGGTGGAACGATATGGGCCGCATCTCCAGCAATGAACAACTTGCCGTATTGCATCGGCTCAATCACCGAGCTGCGCATTCCGGTAACACCTTTTTGAATGATGCGCCCCTCCGCCAGCGTCCAGCCCTCCGTGGAAGCGAGCCGGGCATGCAGTTCTTGCCAGATTCGATCGTCAGGCCATTCATCCAGATCCTCATCCGGTTTGCACTGAAGATAAAGCCGGCTGATTTGCGGCGATCGCATACTGAGCAACGCGAATCCGCGATCGTGATAGGCATAGATCAATTCTTCAGACAAAGGCGGCGCCTCCGCCAAAATCCCCAGCCAGCCGAATGGATATATGCGCTCGAATGACGTGATAATCCCGTCCGGAACCGACGGTCGGCAGACCCCATGCGAACCATCACACCCCGCGATGAAATCGCAAATAAGCTCCTGGGCTTCGCCATCCTTTCGAAACAGGATGGTTGGTTTCGCCGAAGATTTCGTCTCACCGAAATCGCGGATGCTGACGTCTTCCACATCGAAAAAAAGCTGCCCGCCTGACGCTATCCGTACCTT
>JBEKHG010000004.1:0-205266 GCA_050012395.1 Candidatus Acidiferrales bacterium | reverse complement strand
GCGCATGGAGCCCCGGGAACTGAGTAGGTAATTTACCCCATGTTTCGAGATGAAAGAATCTTTCTCGGCGATGTGTTTGAAATTCTCAAAGCGGAGCTTCAGCGGCTAAAGCCGCACTGCAGCGCGGGCTTTTTGTCGTGGCTAAAGCCACGACCCACAATGCTCTCTCGTCCTGACATCTAGACATCAACATCAAAGCCGCCGGCGGGACGCCAGCGGTACGAAAGCAACGGCACGTCATGCATTAAAGTGCGGCACGGCTGAAGCCGTGCCCTGACGAAAATCTTTACTCCGGCGCCGGATAGAGGCGAGCCACAAATTATTTGGTACCAAGTTGAGCGGGAAAAGGGCCGGCGGGACGCCGGCGGTACGAGAGGAACGGCACGGCTAAAGCCGCATACGACAACACGAGCTATTGTCGTGGCTAAAGCCACGACCCACAAAGATTGCTTAGCCTACGGAGGCTAGTTGATAGCGTTTTTGCCAGGCGGCGCTTAGGGATTCCAGGCGGGTCACTACTTCGGCAGCCTTGGCGGGATCTTCGGCGAGGGCGAAGGCTTCGCGGCGGGCCATTTCGAGAAGCTCGTGGTCGCGCAGAGGTTGGGCGACGGAAAAGGCGGCATCGCCGTGCTGGCGTGTGCCGAAGAATTCGCCGGGGCCGCGCAGTTTCAGGTCGCGTTCGGCGATTTCAAATCCGTTGGAAGTAGCAACCATGGTTTCGAGGCGCTGTTGCGCTTCACCCGTGATTTTTTTCGGCGCGATCAGGATGCATTGAGATTTCTGGGTGCCGCGACCGATGCGTCCGCGAAGCTGGTGGAGTTGGGCGAGGCCGAAGCGGTCGGCATGCTCGATGACCATCATGGTGGCGTTGGGAACGTCGACGCCTACTTCAATTACGGTGGTGGCGACGAGGATTTGGATTTCGTTGCGGCGAAATTGTTCCATGACGGAATCTTTTTCGTCATTTTTCAGGCGACCGTGAAGCAAGCCGAGACGCAGTTGAGGGAATATGTTTTTCGCGAGGCGCTCGAATTCGGCGGTGGCGGCTTTTAGTTCCTGCTTGGATTCTTCGATCACGGGGTACACCACGTAGGCTTGGCGGCCGCGCGCGATTTCTCGTCGCACAAATTCCCAGACGCCGGGAAGTTGCGAGTCGTCGGTCCAGCGAGTTTCGATGGGAGTGCGGCCGGGCGGCATTTCGTCAATTACGGAGAGGTCGAGATCGCCGTAGAGGGTTAGCGCGAGGGTACGCGGAATGGGAGTGGCGGTCATTACCAGAACGTGCGGCGAGGCGCCTTTTTCGATGAGGCGCTTGCGTTGAAGAACGCCGAAGCGGTGTTGTTCGTCCACGATGACCATGCCGAGACGTTTGAAGATCACGGGATTTTCGATCAGGGCGTGCGTGCCGACGACCAGTTGTGCGCCACCTGATTCGGCGCTGGCTAGTGCAGCGTCTTTCACGGATTTTTTCCTGCCGCTTACCACCAGCTCAATGCCGTAGCCTGCCTGCTTAAAAATTCGGCGTGCGGAAAGGTAATGCTGCGCGGCGAGAATTTCAGTGGGCGCCATGAGCGCAACCTGATCTGCCGACATCGCCTTCGAGAAGGCGGTGCATAGGAAAAGGGCGTTCAAGATCGGCGGCGATTTCAACAAGGACGCGCTTTTGCGCCGCAGTAGGCTTGAAGGGCAGGATGCGTTTCACGGCGTCGCGGATGTTTTCCTCGCGAACGCGCATAGCGATCCCGCGTCGAGAATGGTCGCGCGAGCGGCGAAGAGCGAGCGCGAGTTGATAGTAGAAAAACTCCTCGAAGATGAGACGGGTTTGCGCGGGACTGCGAAAACCGTTGAGCTGCTCTACATTTTCATCTTTGGGAGGGAAGTGGGCGAAGAGGATCGAGTCGCGACGCGAGGGAAATTTGTAGCGTGCGCGAATCTCCGGCGGAAGAGGGTCGGGAATATCGCCTTCGAAATTGGTGAGAATTCCGTGGATAATTTTGCGAAGCATGCGCGAGCCAATGGCGCCGATGGCTTCGTAGATGGGAACGATGCGGCCGACCTCGGTGGAGTCGGTTGCTGCGCCTTCGGTGGCGCTGACGGATTCAATCTGGGGGTTTACCATTTCCAGGCGGGCGGGACGGTAAGGATCGACTTCCACTTTGCCGTGCAGGACGAAACGTTGGCCTTCCTTCATGCGGCCTTCGAGGTATGCGCCGTGGAAGAAGCGCGCGTGAAGAGTGCCGGACCCGTCGCGAAGTGTGGCGTGGAAGATGGCAGGGCGACCGCGTCCGAAGCGAACGGTGGCGCCTCCGCCGGAAGTTACTTCAGCGAGAATTGTGTGAACCTGCCCCGGGATAATTTCGGCAATTTTGGTGAAGCGGATGCGATCTTCGTAACGGAATGGGAGATAGCCGAGCAGGTCGCCGGCGGTGAAGAGTCCGCGCTCTTCGAGAATTGCGGCGCGGTGAGGGCCGACGCCTCGCAGAAATTTTACTGGAGTGGTCAGGGAAATGGTCACGGTTCAAAGTATTTGTCAGGTGCTGGTTAAACCGACTGCTTGAGTTGCAGGATATTTATAACATTTTCGTGCTCATGGCGCGGTGGCAAGGAGAGATGCGAAGGCAGATGCCGATTATGGAGCGCAAATTTCTTGGGATTACGGTTCGGCGATGGATGGAGTACACCGCTGCTATTTTGGTGGGGAATGCGATTTACTATTTTTCTTTAGTGCCGCACTTGCCACAGGCTTTGAGGCATCGAGAATTTCTGTTGGATTGGGGAAGCGCGACGGATTTTGCGGTCTGTTTGGCGGTTTATGGTGTGATCCGTTTGGGGCCGAAGATATGAGTTTTGGCGCATGCCGTGCAATCCAGTTTACGGCTAACTTTTGCACGGTAGCTCGAGCGTTTGGATACGGTGACTTTGAAAGACTAAATGTATCCGTTACAACATCTTACATAGGCCGTGCATCACAGCTAGAGGGCACGGTTTGGGGCATATGTCCGATAGTGGGAAAACTACGTCGAGTGATGCTCACCAACGGTCACAAGAGCCGTCAATATACTCGAATCTTGTAGAAAGGTCCGGAGATCGCGGGGTTCATGACAACGATGGCGGGCAGTCAAAGCCATCCGCGGCAGAAACCCAACCGGCGGCAAACACCATGGGGATGAGCGTCGCGTTTGAAGGAGATGCGCGCGCCGCAGCGGCGGTGAGGCTTGCGGAGGAGCAGGCGCTGGTGCGCAGCGCCCAGGCGGGAGACCGTCTGGCATTTGAGGAATTGGTGCGACGGTACGACCGCGATGTATTGCGTCTAGCGCTGAATTTGGTGCATCGTCCTGAAGATGCGCGTGACATTTACCAAGAAAGTTTTTTGCGGGTTTACCGGAACCTGCACCGTTTCCGGTTTGAGTGCGGTTTTTACACTTGGCTGTACCGCATCGTGACGAACGTGGCGCTGGATCATTTGCGGCGCCGCACGAGTCGTCGAGAAGATCAAGCGCCGGTGCCGGAAGAGGCAGAAGGTGGGACGCGAGATTTCTTTGACCGCCAGCCGGAGCTGAGGCCGGGGGCGAATCCGGAGAAGAATTTGTTGGGGCAGGAATTGGGTGCGCACATTGCTACAGCGCTGGACCGGCTTTCTCCACGCGAGCGAATGGTTTTTGAGATGAAACACTATCAGGGATTGAAATTGCGGGCGATCGGCGAGATGTTGGGGACATCGGAAGAGACGGTAAAGAATTCTTTGTTTCGCGCGACTCGGAAGTTGCGGGCGAGCCTGGATGGGATGAGGTAGGATCGGCAAGTTCTGCCCCAAGTTCGACGAGTTGGGAATCTTTGATAAGCGAGGACGAGAAGGAATGCAGCACGATCAGCACGACAAAATGGCGGCTGAGATTTGTAAAGGGTTTGAAGAGAAGTGGACCCTATTTGCCGCGGGCGAACTCCATGCTTGGGAGGTCGCCGAAATGAAAGGCCATCTGGTTGAATGCGAACGGTGTAACGAGACGCTCGCGCAGGAAAATGCATTGGTGGCATTGCTCTCAAGCAATCGTACGGAGCCGGGCGCGGCGCTGCTGGCGGGGTGCCGCGCGAGTTTGGAAGATGCGTTGGATAGAGAAGAAGAGCATGGCTGGCTGAGGCGCACGGTTGGCGCGTTGCTGCCGACGAGTTGGATTTCTCCGGCGCCGGCGTGGAGCGCGGCTCTGCTTTTGTTGATTGGTTTTTCTGTTGGGATGCTAGGGCCGAGACTGTTGCAGCATCGGGTAACTACGAGTACCTCGCAAACCCCGGATACTCCGACTAAGTTAGACTTTCACACCGCGAAAATGGCGGTGATGACCGTGGCGCCGTCCGGCGCGAACGAACCTCCAGAAGTGGACGTGCAGCTGAATGCACAACGGCCTGTCACCATGCACGGAACGGTGAACAACGAGGATGTGAAGGATTTCTTGATGTTTGTGCTGCACAACAACCAGCGCTTTGATGCAGATGTGCGAATGAACGCGGTGGACTTGCTACGCGCGCGCAACAAAGATGCGGATGTTCGCTCAGCGCTTTGCCAGACCGTGCACACGGACCACAATGCGGCGGTGCGACTGAAGGCGCTGGAAGCGTTGGACGGCGCGGAGCCGCAAGACATCATTCAACAGACGTTGCTGGATGCGCTGGTGGACGATCAGAATCCCGGCGTGCGCGTGGAAGCAATCAACGCGTTGCGCGCAATGGCGGCGAAGGGCCAAGTGGAATCTGACGATCACTTGATCTCCGTGTTGCGAGAGCGCATGCACAAAGATCCCAGCACATATATTCGCCTGCAGAGCGCGGCGGCGATTCAAGATCTAGGGCCGCGGCAGAAGTTCTAAGATGGCGCGAGCGATGCTTGGTTGCAGGCCAATGCGCGCCATCGGGAAATACCTCAGCGAATTCTCCGGTTTAACGCTTACCTGCAATATTACTTTTCTCGCGCTGTCGGCGGTAATTATCCTGGCTGGTTCTGCGCTGGCGGATGGTCCTCGTACTTCCAGCACGCGATTGAAATCCGATTTGAGAGGCACGATTACGGCTCGCGACGGGCTGCGACTTCATCTTGCGCTGGACCTGGGCAACATCGTGGTGCACACACAAAATTCAGGAAAGATTGATTACACCGTTCATCTGGAGACAGACGCTTCGCAGAATGATGCCAGAGCGTTGTTGAGGAACTTTTCGGTGAGCGCGCGAGAGTCGGGTGATGGCGTTTATCTGCGAGGGCAAACCTCGCGGCTATCGAGCGGGCGGCTGTGGGTAACGGTGACGGTGAACGTGCCGAAAAATTACGGCCTGGATCTTTCCACAGGCGGCGGAAACATTGATAGCGATGACATTGATGGGCCGGAAAGGGTGCTGACTTCCGGCGGGAACATCATGGCTGGAAACATTGGCGGTGAAGCGCGGCTGGTAACCGGCGGTGGTCACATCACGGTGAACAACGTGAGCGGAAGCTTGTTCGCCAACACGGGCGGCGGGCATATCACCACCGGCGCGGTTTCCGGCGGCGCGACACTGCATACGAGTGGCGGCCACATTCGCATGGCTTCTGTGGATGGCGTGGCGAAATTGCAGACCGCGGGCGGGAACGTGACGGTGGAGCATTCCGGAAGCGCGCTGACCGCGGAAACTACGGGCGGACAGATTGAGGTCGGGGAATCCACAGGATTGGTTCGGGCGAAAACAGGCGGTGGCGGGATTCGCGTAGTGCGCGTTTCGGGGCCAACCGATCTTCAAACGGTAGGAGGCAGCATTTACCTGACACAAGTGGATAGTCCGGTGAAGGCGTCCACTGGGGCCGGAGGTATCACGGCGTGGTTTGTGGCGCCGGTGAAATCGCCGAGCCAGTGCGAGTTGCAATCGAATGACGGAGACATTGTTGTGTATCTTCCGCGTCAACTGCCAGTGACCATCGATGCGCAGGTTCAATCGGGCGATGAGCATCGCGTGATTGTTGATCCGGCCTTTAAGCTGGAGCTGAGCGATGACGGCTCCTCCGGCGGCACGCATATGGTTCGCGCGGAAGGTTCCTTAAATGGGGGAGGCGAAGTGCTGCACCTGCGCACGGTGGCTGGAAACATAAGCCTGGTAGCCAGTGATGCGAACAAGCAAGTCCAGCTATACAAACAGCAAATGGAACAAATGCAAGAAAAAATACGTTTGCAACTACAGCAACTCGAGCGAGCGCAAGCGCACGAGAACGCGCCTTAGACGGAGCAACAAAGCGCGGTGGCGCGGCATTGTCCAGATAGGCGGGCGAAAAGATTCCTGGCCGAAAGAGGGCCGAACGTCCACAGAGCAGAGAAGCAGTAGATTCAAGGGGGCGTACTGTGCAAACGACGACGCGAAACAGGCAATGCCAGTCCCATTCTCGATGGCCGGTGAAAGCTGCAGCGAGCTTTCTTCTGTTGCTGGCCGCAATCCTCTTTTTCTCACCCGACTCTTCAGCCGGCGAAATTGACAAGCTTTTCAAACAAACCTATCCGTTGCCCCCGGGCGGAAGCTTCCTACTGGACAATGTGAATGGGTCGGTGCAGGTGGACGGCTGGGACCGCGATGAGGTGGAAGTGAGCGCGGTAAAAACTTCCCAGAGCGATCAGCACGACGTGGAGCTGGTGAAAATTGAAGTGGACAGCACGCCGGGCAAGATTGCGGTGCACACGCGCTATCCGAAAGGAGAAGGCGCGGAAGTAGCGGTGGAATATCACGTACACGTACCGTATCGAATCCTGCTGGGAAGCGTGGAAACGGTGAACGGAAGCGTGATCGTGCGCGGTGTAGATGGCTCCGGAGCGCTGCGTTCCGTAAACGGAAATGTGGAAGTGACCAACAGCACGGGCCGGTTCAGCGAGAAGACTACCAATGGGAATGTGCGGCTGGAGCTTCGTCGACTGGCGGATGGCGGGCCAATGAATCTGGAAACGGTGAACGGTTCGGTCGTACTGGGGTTGCCGACTTCGGCTCGCGCGGATCTGAAAGTGCTGAGCATGAACGGCGACGTGACTTCGGATCTGCCAGTGACTTCGACTGCCGGATCGCCTGGGGCGCGCGCCTATCAAGCAAAGCTAGGAGTAGGGGGCGGCCAGATTTCAGTTCGCACGATTAACGGCGGCATACGCCTGTTCCTACAAAGGCCAGGTGTGTGAAGGGGCGTACTAACTAAAGCGAGGACAATCACATGAAGAAGTTCCCGTATTCGTTTGCAAGTCTCGGGATCATGTTGCTAATCGTTGGTAGCATGCCCGGAACGCTAAGAGCGCAGTCCTCAACCGAAAGTCCAACTCCACCCAGCCAAGCCGCCACAGCAACTCCCTCCGCACCGGCAACTGCTTGCCCAGATTTGAAAGATAGCCTGGAACAATTGAAAGACTCCACGCGTATTAATGAACAGGAACTGCAGGAAGAGCTTGCCGACCTGCAAGAGAGGATCGCGAAGGAGGTCGAGATGAATGCGCCGCAAATCGCCAAGTTACGAGGTCTCTCGGCCCGCATGGCCGGCAATCAGGGTGAGTGGGGAGCTAGCGCGAAGGAGCTTGCGTCGCGCGCCGGGGAACTTGCGGCACAAGCGCAGGAAAAAGCAGCGGACGTGTGGGGGCAGGAGCCAAGAGTATTTACCTCGTCGGACGAAGGCAGCGGATGGTTGGGAGTGGAAATTGGGGAAGTGAATGCTGAAAAGGCTAAGGACTTGAAGCTTGCGGAAATCGGAGGCGTGGAAGTGGTGGATGTCGAGCCAGAAAGTCCAGCGGCCAAAGCCGGTTTAAAAGAACATGATGTAATCACTCGGTACGACGGGCAAGCGGTGGAAGGCACAGTTCAATTCCGGCGGCTGGTTCGTGAAACGCCAGCGGGCCGAAATATCTCGATGACGATTTCGCGCAGTGGCGGCACACAGGAAATTTCGGTGGAACTGGGCGACCGCAGCGCGTATTACGAAAAGAAGATGAAAGGCAAAATGCGCGATTTCGGCAACGCCTACGTTCTCAGCGACCCAAACTTTGATTTCCACGTGGACGCACCAATGGTGTTGGGGGACATGGATAACCGTGGACCGTCGCTAGGAATCAGCGCGGAAGATCTTTCGGGTCAACTGGGAGATTATTTCGGCGCACCGAATGGAGCAGGCATTCTGGTTCGTGAAGTCCGCTCCGGGACCGCGGCGGAGAAGGCCGGACTCAAGGCGGGGGATGTGATCGTCAAGATAAACGGCAAGCCGGTGGGTTCGCTCGGCGAACTGCGTCAGCAACTTCGCGACAAGAGTGACGAGAAAACGGTGAACCTGGGGATTCTTCGCAAAGGCTCGGAGATGAGCGTTGCGGTAACGATCGAGAAACCGAAGCCTAGTGAATCGACGCATATGGTTCGCCGCGCCCAACTCTAGCGGCTAACGACATACACCTGTAATTCCCACCCGAAGGCCCGGGCACGCTACCGGGCCTTTAATTTTATCTTCGTGGAGATCGCGGATTTACGCGCGAATCTTCGGTGGTGAAAGCGGCGGGCTTATCTATTCGCGGACTATTTCGGCGTTGGCAGCGGGAGCGACGAGGCGCATCAGCTTGGGGCCGTCGAAAAACACATCAATTTCATTGTCTTCCGTCTTCACGCGTAACTCGTCGAGTTGCGCACCCCCTACGGACTGCTTGCCGAGCGATTCGACGGTGATGCTGCCGGGTGTGTTTTCCTGCGGGACGAGAACTGAAAATGTTTGGGCGCCTTTTTTGTCCCAATCGTAAATGCGGCCCAGAATTGCGTATTGATGGTAGAGGTTGTTGTCGAGAATGATTACAAGAGGTGAGTTGAAAGTGAACTGCTGGTTGTAAGGGCGAGCGCCTTCGAGATGCAGTTCGATATCAGCCTTGGGGCCGTTGAACGCAATTACGGCCGAGGCTTTTTTCGGGGCGTCCGTGGACCACTGGTAATGTATGGGTGTGCCGTCCGGCATTAATTCCAGAGCGCCCGTTACGTGCGAGTTTCCCTGCGGGCTTTGAATTTCCGCTGTGCCCTTCGCGACCCAGTTACTGCCGCTCGGGCTGATTTCAAATTCTTCCTTGCCCACTTGCTGTCCATTGACCAGGATGCGCAGTTTCCCTTTGTCGGCCACGATGAGGGAAGCAGCGGGCCGGGCGGGAGCGATCGTAAAACTTGAGCGTCCGGCGTGAGATGGAGCGGTGGAAAGAATGATGAAGGCGGCGAACAGCACCGGTGCCATGAAAAATGCCGCGCGTGGCACGAACCAGCAGCGCGGAAACATCAATTTTGGATTCATGCAGTCACCTTGGGAAAGATTCCCAGCCCAAGAATCTGTTCGACTACCCGCAAGGGCTCAGTATTGGCTTCGACTTTAAAATCAGCGAGTTCGTAAGAGGGCAGGCGCTCGTCGTAAAGTTTGCGGAAACTGGCTTCATCGCGAAAGAGCGGACGGTCGGTGATGCGGGCAGCGCGTTTCAGGAGATCTGCGACGGGACAGTGCAACCAGATCAGCGCGATGTCGGTCCGACGCAAAAGCGCGACATTCTGCTGTTGCGCCGTGGTTCCACCGCCCAAAGAAACGATGCGGGGCTTTTGCTGTTCGGCGGACTCGCCGAGAATGCGCGCGAGCTGTTCGCGCTCGATTCGCCGGAATTCCGGCTCGCCGAGCTTGGCGAAAATATTGGGGATGGATTGACCAGTATGTTCGATGATGCGCTGGTCGAGATCCACGTGCTGCCAGCCAACCTGACGCGCGAGCAGCCGCGCGACGGTGGATTTGCCGCTGCCCATGAACCCGGTTAGGCAGACAAGTTTGCGCACGCGTATTTCAGAGATCATGATGCTGGATACCGGTAATGGGCTTAAGAAATTGCGGAATGGTGCAATCAATCACGTTTAAGGATATTGATTGTACCATCGAAGGAGGTCAGTTCAACTTTCGCGCGGCCGGCATTGAAGGTGCCGAACAAGCTGTTGCCGAACCTGCTGTAGAAATGCTGCTGATGGCTCTTGGGCGTCAGGCTCGCTTCGTTGATCACTTTGCCCTTCAGCGAAGTGGCGCTCAAGTCGAAGGAGTCCGCGGGTGAGAAGCGGACTTCAATCACACCGCTGTAATTCTTCAGGCGATAAATACCGTTGGGAAGGAATTCACCGGAGAAAAGGATGTTGCCGGTGGAAGTCTGCGCGTGGACGTGATAGCTGTGAATGTCGGTGAGCCGAAGATTACCGCTGATGGAAGAAACTTCAAGTTTTCCCGCGCAACGAGTGCACTGGAAAGAACCGCCCACGGTTTTAATGGTTACATAGCCGGCGGAATCTTCGAGATCAACGGCCGCGGCGACGGTCTCGACGTTCATATCGCCCAAGACGTTGGCGACGTTCACTTCTCCGGAATCGTTGTGAATCTGGAGCTCGGCGTCTTCCGGAACGTTAATCTGGTAGTCGGCGCGCATATCGTCGGGGGCGACATTGTCAGAAGCGGCGTGGGTGGAAACGTCCACGCGATTGCCCATTTGTTCGGCGTCAACTTCCACATTGTCGCTCGCGCGATTGGAGATCACCATCACTTCAGCTTTGGTCCAGGCTTTCACGGTGATCAAGCCGTTCGGATTATGAATGGTTACGACGGGATGGGCTTCGACTTTGAAATGTTGTTCCTGGCGGCGAGGAGGCTGCGGGTCGGCGGATAGGATAGTGCAAAACAAAAGACTCGGTACAATTACCGTCAACGGCTTCCAGCTTGCGGTCCGGGTAAACTGCTTACGAACGAAGTGAGTGGCACTCATCGGTTGTTTTCTCCGCGTTCCGTCATCTGCGCTAGCAGATCCGCCTTCTGCTGATAGGCTTCGTAGAGATAATCCCGCGCCACTTCATTCTGGGGTTCTTCTTGCACACTTTTTTCACATAAAGCGATGTAGTTGTCAACAATTGCGAGGTTCTTGTTGAGGGAAGCGGTGACAACCGGGTTCGCATTATTGAAAGAAGCGAAGGAATCTTGTTCTGCAATTAGCTGGGCACGCAACGGGAGGGTGGAATCCTGAGACGCTGCCAGCCAGGCTTCGTTGGTTTGTCTATTTATTGGATGGCTTAGGGCAAAGGCACCTGCGATCAGCAAGGCCAAGTAAGCGCCAGCGAGGGCAGGGCGCGGGAGGGCTGCAAGCCATCCACGAAACCAAGTGGATTTGGCTGCCTCCGCGGGACGATTTTCGTGAATCAGGCCTTCCTGCTCAAGATGAGATTGGAGAGAAACCCATATACGCGGCGGGACAGCGATTTCATCAGCGCGCCAGCTTGACGCTTCCGAGCAAATGGCCTTGAGGTCTTCAATAAGGTTGCTGCAATCGGGGCAGTTGCGAAGATGAGCTTCGGCGTCGCTCGGAGGGTTGCCGCCCATGCAAGAATCCAGGCGGTCCATGAAGTCTTTGCAAGTGATGGTGGCCATTTCTTTTAGTCCTCGCTGCCGGCCTCGGCGCTGGCAGCCTTGCGATCTTCCCGAGCCTTGTCGCGCACGGCTTCGTGAAGGAGCTCGCGGAGCCGCATACGCGCTTTGTGCAACTGTGATTTAGAATTACCGATGGAACATTCCATTATTTCGGCGATCTCGTTGTGTTCGTAACCCTGAACATCATGAAGCACGAAGACCGCCTTATATCCCGGAGGCAATTGCTCCACGGCACGCTGCAGGTTCACGCGATCAATGGAGCCGGTGAGCCGCAAGTCCGGAGTGCCGAAATCTCTACGAGGGCCGCCGGATTCTTCGTCCGGTTCGGTCAGTTCGTCGAGCGAAGTCTCCGTTCCGGACTTCTTACGCAACTTCATCAGCACGACATTAACCGCCAGCCGATGTAGCCAAGTGGAAAAGGCCGATTCGCCGCGGAAAGTAGCGATTTTCCGGAAGAGCTGGAGGAAAGCTTCCTGAGTTAAATCCTCCGCCTCGGCCGTATTTCCTACCATCCGAAGACACAGCGAATACACACGGCGAGTATGCAGTCGGTATAAACGCTCGAATGCCGGCGCATTGCCCTGCTGGGCTAGCCGGATAGCCTCCGCCTCCGGCAACTCATCCGTATCAGTTCGTCTCGTTCGGGCCACGCTACCCGTCGGGACGCATCCCTAGCTGCGATGCGTCGGTCGCCTTAGAAGTTGTACTTGCGGTTCTTAACGCGCAACAAATCGCCGTCGCTGACAATTTACGACAGTCAGAGGAGGCTGCAATCCCAGTAATGGTGTAGCGAAACTATGATACTTGGGTATTTTCGTTGGAAATCCTTCCAGCGTCTAGTGTTGTTCATGTTTAGACGAGCGCGGAATCCATTCGGGGCACGAGCTGCGGGTGCTGCAGAACCTGCTCAGAAAGGAAATGAAAAAGCGAAAGCACCTCTATGCCGAGGCTCGGATGCTGCGGGACCGCGCCTTCAACCGCTGTCTTATGCCTTTTGTCACGGGGACAGAACCCAACTCGGCGGCAAAGGCTGCAACTTGCTCGACCGGGAGCGCGCGAAGAAAGGATTTCAGTATTATTTCGGATTCGCAGAGGCAGGTGTTGAAGTCATAGTGGAGACAATCGAGACTCTTCCAGCTATCGGCCGGATGAATGGAAAGGCCCTGACCGAGGTCTTCGGCGGTCTCATCGAACTCGCGAACGACATGCTCGACTGTGTCGGTTAGGATGCGCAGCTTCTGGAAGAAGCGCGAGCGGTTGGCGAACAGGACGTGATGAAGAAGTTCGTTCCAGTGCGCGGCGTTCTGAGCGGTTTCGCCGCGGAAGAATTCAGTTTTGAGAGGCTCGACCAAGGGAAGATTAGCTAAGTGGCGACCGCGAGAGGAAAGAACGTCGCAAGCAGCAATAAGCGCATCAGCAATGCGCACGAGAAGATCGGCTGACACGAAAACTTGCTGGCGCGCGCAGACAAGCTCGCCGCGTGCGCGCAGAGATAGCGCTCCGTCCAGCGCCACGCTCATCATGGCGAAGGAAGACTCCCACTGCCGCACGGTAGTTTCATACACGTGCCCTTTATCCCGCGGCAGCGCTGCTATCCAGTCTTCGGTGACGCTATGACGCGTATCGGCAGGCTTGCGCCTCCGTCTTCCCAGCACGCGCCCTCCCAAGTGGCGGGGCGGATTATACCACCGGTTTCGCCTAGCGGCGTTTTCTTGACGCTCGTGGAAGGCAATCGATATACTGCGCGCGACCCATCAAAAAAACCGGAAGTTCCCGGCAAGCCCGCTGGCCGAAAGGATTGCGATCCATTGGAATTTGAACCACTCGATCAGTTTCAGCAGCGCCGCAAGAAGTTGAGCGATATCGAAGCGTTAGGACATACGGCCTATCCGCGGAAGTTTGCGTGGTCGCACACGGCGCGGCAAATTGGCGAACAGTTTGCGAACCGAACGGCGGAGGAGCTGAAGGCCGAGCCTGTGAATGTACAGGTGGCGGGAAGAATCATTGCGCTGCGTCCGCACGGGAAAGCAGCGTTTGCCCATATTGTGGGCGACGGGGCACGGCTGCAGATTTACGTGAGGCTGGATGCCGTGGGCGAAGAGGCTTACAAACTTTTCCAGCTTCTGGATCTCGGCGACATTGTCGGAGTGTCGGGGCATCTTTTCCGCACGAAGACAAATGAATTGACAGTTTGGGTTGAGAAGATCGAGTTGTTGAGCAAGGCCTTACTGCCGCTACCTGAAAAATGGCACGGGCTTGCGGACATGGAGCAGCGTTTTCGGCGGCGTTATGTGGATTTGATCGTGAACGAACGAACGCGCGAAACTTTCCTGCGGCGCGCACAGATTATCCGCGAGATACGGCAGTTCTTCGAGGCGCGCGGTTATATGGAAGTGGAGACGCCGATGATGCATCCGATTCTGGGAGGCGCAACGGCGCGGCCTTTTGTGACTCATCACAACACGTTCAAGATGGATTTGTATCTTCGCATCGCACCGGAGCTTTATCTGAAGCGGCTGGTGGTGGGCGGGCTGGATCGGGTGTTTGAGATTAATCGGAACTTCCGGAACGAAGGTGTGGATGCGATCCACGAGCGGGAATTCACCATGCTTGAGTTCTACCAGGCATATAGCGACTATCTGGAGTTGATGGACCTTACGGAGGAATTGTTTCGAGGGCTTGCGGAGAAAATCTGCGGGAGCACTAAATTTAAATTTGGAGAGAACGAGATCGATTTTGCGCGGTTTGAGCGTCTAACGATGCGGGAAGCGATTCGTAAGTATTGGCCGAGTGCGGCTGCGCCAGCTCCCTCATTAGAGGATCTCGCCGTGGTCGACGGGCCGCGCGCTCTGGCGGAACGTTACAACATTTTTGCGAACTCGAACGGCTTGCCGCCGATTGCTAATCTGAAAGAGCTGTCTGACGGAGAGTTGATGGGGGAACTCTTTGAGGCAGTTGCCGAACCGCATCTGATGCAGCCGACATTTATTTACGATTTTCCCACGGCTATCTCGCCGCTTTCAAAGCAGAAGGCGGACGACGCTTCGCTGACCGAACGCTTCGAACTTTTCATCGCGGGGATGGAACTGGCGAATGGATTTTCGGAGTTGAACGATCCCTTCGAGCAAGAAAAGCGTTTTCGCGAACAAGTGGAGAAGGGAGGCCTGGAGTTACCGAAGGAAGTGGATATGGACTACATTCGCGCGCTATCGCATGGGCTGCCGCCGACGGCGGGTGAGGGCGTGGGAATTGACCGTCTTGTGATGTTGCTGACGGATTCGCACACCATTCGCGAAGTGGTTTTATTCCCGCTGCTGCGAGCGGAAGGCGGCGACGCGGAAGAGCCGCCGGCTGCTGAGAAGAGCGGTGATGCGAAATGACGTTTGAATGGCTGGTGGCGCTCCGGTATTTACGTTCGCCGAACCGGCCCGCGGTGCTACGAATAGTGACGCTACTGGCAGTGATCGGCGTAGCGGCTGGCGTCACGACGCTGGTCATCGCACTTTCGATGAACACGGGTTTCCGCCAGGCAATCCGAGACAGGCTGCTGAGCGTGACGGCGCATGTGAACTTGAAGCCGATCGGGTCCGCGGGTATTCACAATTACCGACAGTTAATGGAGAACCTGGCTGGAACGCAGGGCGTGCGATCCATTGAGCCTGCGATTTACGATACGGTTCTTTTGTCATCCGGGCCGCACGCACGCGGAATTGTGCTGAAAGGTGTGGACCCGGAACTGGAGCGGCGCGCGAGCGAAGCTTTGCACAACATAGTAGCGGGGTCCCCTGACTTTGCCGCTGACGCGGAGGGGATCCCGGCGCTTCTAGTGGGACGCATCCTCGCGGATGACATGAGGCTTTCCGCCGGGGATTATGTGACGTTGACCAGCCCGCAGGGAAGCTTGACGCCGTTTGGAATGCTTCCGCGTTCGAGACGGTTTCGCATCGCGGGAATATTCGACTCAGGCTTCTACGACTACGACGCGAACTGGGGATTCGTAAACTTGCAATCCGCGCAGGGGCTTGCCGGAATTGGGGACGTAGTGAGCCTGCTTGAAGTGCGCGTAACAAATATGGAGGACGCGCAGGCTATTGCCGACACGCTCCTGCACCGCGCAGGGGACGGATTTACTGCCAGCACATGGATGGACGAGAACCGAGCCTTGTTTCGAGCGTTGAGCCTGGAAAAACTGGTGACAGCGCTTTTCATAGGGCTGATCACGTTCGTGGCGGGCTTGAATATTCTTGTGGTGCTTACCATGGCGGTCACGGATCGGGCGCGGGATATCGCTGTCCTAATGGCGATGGGGGCGCGCAGCGCGCAGATTCGTAAAATTTTCATTATCGAGGGGATCGTGGTAAGCATCACCGGCACAGCCGTGGGCCTGTTGTTAGGTTACGCATTAGCGTGGGTCGCCGATAAGTGGCGATTGATACCGTTGAATCCAGAAGTCTATGCGATTCCATACGTCCCGTTCCATGCGAACGCGCTGGATTCGGTGTGGATTGCCGCCGCGGCGTTCGCGATAAGCATTGCTGCAACAATTGTTCCCGCGCGTGCCGCTGCAAAGATTCTGCCCGTGCAAATCCTCCGCTTCGAATAATTCCCAGAAACTTGTTGCAGTGCAGACGTGTTAGAATCGAAAAAGAGGCGAAGCATTGGCAAAAGCAAAACGAGACCCCAAGAGAGACGGAATTCTGGACGTGGTAATAGTACGGGTAAAAAGTGAAATTCATTAGAATGAGAGCTATCCGCTTCGGGGCGGCAGTTCGCTAACAGGCTGTAAAATAGGGAGATACAGAACTGCGGGTTCGGCATCCTAATTGAGATAGGTTATTGCGAAGATATGCAGACCCAGCCAAATTCGAGCGCCTCAGCCGTTGAAGAGCGGGCCAGTAATGGCCAGGCTCCTTCCGAGATACTTCTGCGTTGCGACAAGGTACGGAAATCTTTTCGCTCAGGTGCGCAAGAAATAGTTCCAATCGATGGGCTGGATTTTTCGATTCTTCGTGGAGAGATGGTTTCGATTGTGGGGCCGTCAGGAACGGGCAAAAGTACTTTGCTGCACATCCTCGCTGCGCTGGACACTCCGACGAGCGGTACAGTATACTTCGGCGGGAATTCGCTCCGGTCTTTTTCCGAGGCGGAACTGGCGGAGTATCGCAATCGCGCCGTTGGGCTAGTCTGGCAGCGTCATCACCTGCTGCCGGATTTTACGGCTGCGGAAAATGTAGCGATGCCTTTGCTGGTTCGGGGCGTGGCGTTGGGGCGGGCGCTCCAAACGGCCGGCGAATGGCTCTCAGAGGTGGGGTTGGCCAGTCGAACCGAACAGCGTGCCGGTGAACTTTCCGGAGGCGAGCAGCAGCGCGTGGCAATTGCACGCGCGCTGGTAAACGGCCCCGCATTGCTACTCGCCGATGAACCTACCGGGGACTTGGACGAACGCAGCGCCGAAAATGTTTTTGAGCTAATGCAGCGTCTTCATGCTTCTCACCATCTAACCTCTGTATTGGCCACTCACAACTTATCGTTAGCAAGGCGAACCGGCCGCGTTCTCCTGATGGAACGAGGCAAGCTAACACCGGCAACAGATGTGCAGGCAGATTCTGCAGTACCAGTTCCAGCAGGCCCCGACCAAAACCTTGGGAGAGTGCAGGTGACTCGTGTTTGAACGCTATACAGAGAAAGCTCGGCGCGTAATCTTTTTTGCGCGCTACGAGGCGAGCCAGTATGGCAGCCCCTACATCGAGACGGAGCACTTGCTGTTAGGACTTCTCCGCGAGGACAAGGCCCTGGCGAACCGGTTTTTGCGTTCGCACGGCTCGATTGAATCGATACGGAAGGAAATTGAAGCGCGCATCACCGTGCGCGAACGTATTTCCACATCGGTGGAAGTGCCTTTGAGCCAGGAGTGCAAACGCATCCTGAACTTTGCGGCAGAAGAAGCAGAAAGATTGGGGCACAAGCATGTGGGCACCGAGCACCTACTCTTAGGAGTCTTGCGCGAGGAGAAATCCTTTGGCGCGGAGATTTTGCAGGAGCGTGGATTGCGGCTTTCAGCTGTGCGGGAG
The DNA here is from genome assembly GCA_050012395.1 of Candidatus Acidiferrales bacterium. GTDB lineage: Bacteria > Acidobacteriota > Terriglobia > Acidiferrales > UBA7541 > Palsa-295. Next base: position 187,758 of record JBEKHG010000004.1, on the reverse strand, counting down.
GAGTTGACGCGCAGCGCAGGAGAGAAAGTGCCAGTCAACCGTCCGAAAGAGGCTTCACTGCTAGCCGAGTTCAGCCGCGATTTGACGCAGGCGGCGATGGAGGGACAGCTCGACCCATTGGTGGGCCGCGATCGGGAGCTCGAACGCGCGATTCAGATTCTTTGCCGCCGCACGAAGAACAACCCGGTCTTAATCGGAGAGCCAGGCGTAGGGAAGACTGCGATCGTCGAAGGCCTGGCTCAAAGGATTTCTGATGGAGACGTTCCGCCGTTTCTCGCGGACAAGCGCATTCTTTCGCTCGATCTTTCGTTAATCGTTGCCGGAACAAAATATCGCGGGCAATTCGAAGAGCGGCTGAAGACGATCATGAAAGAGTTGATGGAAAGCCAGAACGCGATCGTATTTATCGACGAATTACACACTTTGGTAGGGGCCGGTTCGGCGGAAGGCTCGTTGGACGCAGCTAACATTTTGAAGCCGGCATTGAGCCGCGGCGAAATTCAGTGCATTGGGGCCACGACTCCCGCGGAGTATCGCAAGTCGGTGGAGAAAGATCGTTCGCTCGAACGCCGCTTTCAGTCGGTGAAGGTTTCCGCACCGAACGAAGAAGAAGCGATTCGCGTGCTGCAGGGCGTTCGCGACCGCTACGAAAAATTCCACGCGGTCAGCTACACGGACGAAGCCATTCGATACGCTGTGTATCTATCGAACCGGTATATTCCCGACCGTTTTCTGCCGGACAAGGCGATCGACCTGCTGGACGAAGCCGGCTCGCGGGTGAAGCTACGCCAGGCGATGCTGCCGGATGAAGTTTCCGAGGTGCAGAAGCGCGTTAAATTTATTACGCACCGGATGGAAACGGCCATTGCCAATCACGAATTTGAAAAGGCGCGTTTTTATTCCGAAGAAGAGCGCAAAGAGAAAGAGCATCTGCGCATGCTGCGGGAAAAACTGAAGATTGATGATTCGTCCACGGGGATTGTCACGCGCGAAGACATCGAAGAGGTAGTGGCTCGCTGGACGGGAATTCAGGTTTCGGCGATCAAGGAAGACGAGCAACAGAAACTGTTGCGCATCGAAGAAGAGTTGCACCGCCGCGTGATCAGCCAGGACAAGGCTATCACCGCGTTGGCGCGGGCGATTCGACGAAGTCGCGCGGGATTGAAGGCTCCGGGACGTCCGGTGGGATGTTTCCTGTTCCTGGGACCGACTGGCGTGGGCAAGACAGAAGTTGCGCGAAGGCTGGCGGAATTTTTATTCGGCAGCGAGAAGTCTCTGGTTCGCTTCGACATGTCGGAATATATGGAGAAGCATTCCGTTTCGAAATTGATCGGGGCGCCTCCAGGATACGTGGGATATGAGGAAGGCGGACAACTGACCGAACGCGTGCGCCGAACTCCCTATTCCGTAATTCTTCTGGATGAGATTGAAAAAGCGCACCCGGACGTGTACAACATCTTGCTGCAAGTTTTTGAAGATGGACAGCTAACGGACGGGCTGGGCAACACGGTAGATTTCCGCAACACAATTATCATATTGACCTCGAACCTGGGAGCGCGGCAATTGCAAAAACAAGCCGGCCTTGGTTTCGCGTCGAAAGAGCTCGACTCCATGGCCAAAAGCCAGGACGACATGGTGATGAGCGAAGTGAAGCGGGTTTTCAATCCAGAATTCCTTAATCGTCTGGATGAGGTGATATTGTTCAACTCGCTCACAGACGACGATCTGTTGCGGATCATCGATTTGCTGGTAGGGCAGATCAACGAAACATTGGTGCACCGTCAAGTGCAGATCGCACTGACACCGGAAGCGCGCCAGTGGATTCTAGAGAAAACTTGCAGCGATCGAAATTATGGCGCGCGGCCGCTCCGACGCGCGTTACAGAAGTACGTCGAAGACCCATTGTCGGAAGCTTTAATTCAGGGTGGATTGCAACGGCCAGCAACGCTGGAAGTTTTTCTTTCCGGTGAAGAGGGACTTTCGTTCCGACCTGCAGTTGAAGCAACCCCAGTGGCCCACTAAGAATCCTACGCGCAAGCCGGAGGGGAGCAGTTCCGGCGGGGGAGCACATAATCTTGGGCGGGAATTTGCGGCTTTGACCGAAGCCGCGAGCACGAAAAATTTTGTGCGCCTGTTTCAAATCCCTGTGGTTGTGTGCTTGTACATCGTTGCGTATGCCTATCCTCTTTGGGGCCAGCAGGCGCAGGCGCCAGCGGGCCGGCAGTATGTGATCCAGCGCATCGAATTCATCGGTAATCGCCGCATCCAGTCGGATACTTTACGCGCGCGTATTTTTTCGCGTGCCGGGGATCCATACAGCGAGGAAGCGGTGCGCCGCGATTTCCAGGCGCTTTGGAATACGCAATTCTTCGAGGATGTGCGGCTGGAAGTGGAAGACAGTCCGGACCAGCCGGACGGCAAGATTGTGGTCTTCTATCTAAAAGAACGGCCAATCATTCGAAGGATCGAGTACAAGGGGAACAAATCGATCACGGAGTCCGACATTCTGGACGCGTTTAAAGAAAAGAAAGTCGGCCTTTCGGTGGAAGGCCAATTCGATCCGACCAAAATAAAACGCGCGGAAGTGGTGATCAAAGAATTGTTGGCGGAACACGGGCGCCAATTTGCGACGGTGAAACCCACTTACGAACGCATCGCGGCGACTAACGCTGTGAAGCTGGTGTTCAATATCGATGAAGGGCCGAAGGTGAAAGTCGGGGATGTCACGTTCACAGGAAACAAAGTTTTCTCCGACGGAAAGCTGCTGCGGGCGATGCGCCACGACCGTCCGTATGCGATTCCGCTGTATATAACGAATATTCCGGTGATGGACAAGACCTACGACCGGCAGAAACTCGACGAAGACCTGGAAGTAGGAATTCGCGGGCTGTATCGCGACCACGGGTATTTCAAAGCGACAGTGGGCGATCCGATTCTGAATACGCATGACGAAGATCGCAGCGGCATCAAAGGGCCGTGGCCGGTGCTGGGATCGAAGCATGGGAAGCGGGTGGACATAACGATTCCGATCGAGGAAGGCGAGCAGTACCGCATGGGCGCGCTGAAGTTTCGCAGCAGCGATCCGGAAGTGGGGCTGGTATTCAAATCGGAAATCCTGGCGAAGGTATTTCCCATAAAAGAAGGGGAGATTTTTTCGGCCGAGAAAATCCGCAAGGCGCTGGACAATTACAAGAAGCTTTACGGGGAATATGGATACATCGATTTCGTGGCGGAGCCGCTGACGGACATCGACGACAAGAAGAAAGTCGTGAACTTGACCATGGAATTCGATCAGCAGAAACAATTCTTCGTACGGCGCATTGAATTTTCGGGCAACACCACCACGCGCGACAAAGTGATACGCCGCGAAATCCTGCTGGATGAAGGACAGGTTTACAACAATCGTCTCTGGGAACTGAGCATATTGCGGCTGAACCAACTGGGCTATTTCGATGTGATCAAACCGGAGAATGCGGAGTTGAAGCGGAACGTCAAAGCCGGGACGGTTGATATCAAGTTGAAGGTGCACGAAAAAGGGAAGCAATCGATCAGCTTTTCGGGAGGCGTGAGCGGCATTGCCGGGACGTTCGTGAGCGCTTCCTACCAAACCAATAACTTTCTGGGACTCGGCGAAACGCTCACCTTGTCGGCGCAGTTGGGCGATTTCCAACGCGGCTACACTTTCGGATTTACCGAGCCGTTTCTGTTTGACCGTCCGATTACCACTGGGTTTACGATTTTCGCCAACAAGTACGATTTCAATCAAGCCAAGCAGTACGGTCTTTTGTTAGGACAGCAGATCGCGCTGAACCCCGCGTTGCAGGAAAATTACAACACGGACACCAAGGGATTCACGGCGTTCATAAGCTCGCCGCTGCGAAGATTCTCGTTCGCGCGCGTGGGCCTTACTTACGGATTCTCGAGCACGAACATCCAGACGTTCAGTCAGTCGGCGCAATTGTTGTTCGATAGCATTCAATTCACCAGCCTGGCAGGACCGTCCGCGTTAAACGGGATTCATTCCAGCAAGATAACGCCGACGATCAGTTACAGTACGGTGAATAACCCGCAAAATCCTACGCACGGAAAAAGTTTCTATTACGGGGTGTCGCTCGAAGGCGGCCCGCTGGGCGGCAACGTAAATACCATAAGCAATACATTTTCGACCACCTATTTTCACCAGGTCAACAAGCGGCGGAACGTGATTGGCATCAAATATCAGACGGCGATGATCTCGGGCTACGGCGGAAAAGATATCCCTCCGTACAATCGTTTTTATCTGGGTGGAGAACAGGATGTCCGCGGATTTAACTTCTATACCATCTCTCCTTTCGTGGCCATTCCGTTTTCGACCAGCACAAGCGTTTTGTATTACGATCCAAGAAGGATTGGCTCGACCGGAAGTCCCATACCGCAGCTTCTGACTGTGCCGCTACTGGAATTTATTCCAACGCGACCCGGCGGCGACTACCAGAACGTGCTGAACCTGGAATATCGGATTCCCATCGCCGGGCCTGTAACTCTGGTGTTCTTCAACGATCTGGGCATCAATGGCATCCTTCGGCAGTCACAGTTGTCCTTAAATCCTGCAGCCGTGTCGCTGTTCCAGGAACAGTATCCGAATCCGGATTTTCCGGGTGTGCATATCACCAAGGATCTGCCGATCGTAAGCGGAACGAATTTTTATCCGCGAACTTCCGCGGGCATCGAGTTGCAGGTTATTCTGCCGATCGTAAATGCGCCATTTCGCGTTTACTATGCCTATAACTATCTGCGGTTGACCGGAACGATCACCGCACCAGCAGGCGCTTATTACTTGAGTGATGCGGTGAAGAACACGTTACCTCCCGGCGTTCTTCAGACGCAGGTTCAACCGGAATTGGATTCCATCCTGTTTCAACAGGTGCAGCACATTCCGGCCGGCTTGATCGAGCCGAAACAAACCTTCCGATTCACCGTGGGGAAGACATTCTAGGATGAAGATTGCGCTTTCAAATATTTTGGAACGGCGCGCGTGTGCGGTTTGAGGCGCGCGAAGATTAAGGCGGTGGGGCACGCCGGAGGATTTAGGATGAGAGTTTGGCAGATAGGCGCGGCGATTATTTTGGCGGCCTGCGTGGCTGGATGCGGCGGCAACTCGACGCCGGTAGGCGTCACGGTGACTCCGACTGGAACGGCCGCGTCACCGCAGACGGTGTTGCTTAGTGGCCTGCAACAGTTTAATGCAACCGTTACCGGAACTTCCACGTCCACAGTGAACTGGTTTATTTGTCTTCCTCCGACAAATACTACGGTCACGCATCCCATTCCAGTAAATTGCGGCCAACTAACAGGTTTTGGAACGATAAGTTCGACGGGGCTCTACGCGGCGCCGCCTACGCCCGCACCCAGCGTCTTCGTGGTTGCGGCGCAAAGCACTGTGAATGTGAACATCTACGGACTCAGCTATGTGGTGGTGGGAACCGGCGTGAGGATTTCCATTGAGCCGAGGACCGCTACCGTCAATCCGGGAGAAAAAATTCAGTTCAGTTCGACAGTAAGCGGCAGCTCAAATACTGCGGTTACCTGGAGCGTGACGGCGGACAGTATGACCGTGGTCGGCGGCAATTCAACGATCGGAATTATCTGTCCGAGTAGTAACGACACGCAGAACCTGTGCACGAATCAGCCTGCAGGAACTTATTTTGCTCCACTGGTTTCCCCAGGTGCTGTAACGATTACGGCGACTTCCGCAGCGGACACTTCGCAGTCCGCGACGGCGAGTGTGACTATTGCGGGGGGAAACGATCCCACGCTCAGTTCGATTGCGCCGACTACGACGCAGGAAGGTTCGGTGCAACAGGATATTTATTTGAATGGGCAGAACTTTTCGTCAACCAGCACGGTGCTGGCAAATGGCGTTCCGGTTCCGACGATTTTCCTGACGACCTCGCTGCTGCGCGCCACCATCCCATCGGCTCAGTTGGCTACGATGGGGTCCGTTCCAATTTTAGTGCAACGGCAGAATGGAGATATTTCGCTTCCAATCCCGCTCACGGTAAATCCATCACGCCCCGCGCTGGTGGCTTCCACGCCCGACAGCTTCGTAGGAAGCTCCGCGAATGTAGGCGTCACACTTACCGGCGGATATTTTTCGCCATCCACGGAAGTCTTCTTTAACGCGCAGCAGGTGAGTCAGAGTGCGGGAGGCAACACCCGCGTACTGCAAGTGACCATTCCGGCTGCGGATTGGGGCCCCCCCGGACTTTACCCGATCATCGTGGAAAACACGGATGTGGCGCCGCCGAATCCGGGAATCTCCGGCATAAATATCGGCGTGGAACCCACGTCGTTTCCGACGGCTCCGAGCACATCCTTTGCGGTAGGGATGACTCCGTCTTCAATCGCGATCGACCCGGCGCTGGGCCTTGCGGTGATTGCGAATATGGGATCGAACAACGTCAGCATCATTAATTTGGCAACCAACACGCAAGTGCCGGGCTCCCCGGTAAGTCTTTGCACGACATGTACTGCACCCGGTCCAACTCCTACGAGCGTGGCTATTGACGACCAGTTACCGCAGCATCTAGCAGTAGTGGTGAACAACGGCGCCGAGGCGAATGGCGGAAATAGCGTCACAGCGATTAATCTCGCTACGCTCGCAATCACAACGCTGGCGCTCCCGGACACTTCCGTCCCGCCAAACACAGTGGCTTTGCCGTACTCCATCGGGATAAATCCGCTGACACATCGCGCGATCGTGACGCAGCAAACCACGAACACAGCCTGGATATTGGATCTTTCCAGTGGAGTGCCGGTGCTGGTGCAACAAATCGGCGGAAGTTTGACTTCCTACGGAACAGGACCGACTCCCTCTGTGGCAATCGATCCTCGATTGAACTGGGCCCTTGTGACTCCGGGCGGATCCGGAACAATCAATATCGTGGATCTCGGGCGCGATCCGGGTCCGGGAGATATTGGCCGGCCACCGGTGGTAATTGGCGATCTGACTGTCTCGACGTCCAGCCAGGGCGTTGGCATCAACAGTCAAACGCACCAAGCGCTTCTTACCGACCCAAATAGCAGCGCGACCAACAATGACACCCTAACGACTTACAGCTTGCTCGACAACACGGTAAGCAACGTACCGTTTTTGCAGAATGGAACGGCGATCGACCAACCGGGTTTCGTCGCGTCGGCTATCAATCCGCTATCGAATGTGGGTATCGCGGTTAACAGCCTGGCTAACACTGCGGCAATCGTGGACATGGAAAACAGCAACGTCTTGCAGACCGTCAGTGGGTTGAATATGCCGGAAGCGGTAGCGATCGATGCAGTAACAAATCAGGCGTATGTGGTGAATCAAGGGAACAACACTGTTTCGGTTATCGCGCTGGGCACTCCCGGCCAATTCCGGACTTTGCAGATTGTGGAATCGAGCCCGGCAGTCGCATTTGTTACGAATCCGCCGACCGGTTTGACGTTGACGATCAACGGCATCGGATTCACCGGATCCGCGCAGGTATTGCTGGATGGTGCGCCGCTGCCGGCTGGAGACGTAACCGTTGCGAGCAGCCGACAGATCATCGCAACAGTTCCGGCGTCCATGCTTACGAATGCGCGGAATTATATTGTTTACGTGCAGAACGGCGGACAATGGTCGAACACCACCGAACTGACGATGATTCAGGCTGTTCCGGTTGGAAATACTCCTACAGGAGTAGCTATCGATCAGGATCTGGATCAAGCTGTAGTGACTAACTTCTCTGATAACACCGTATCGATATTAAATCTGATCACAGGAATGCCCATTCTGACCGAACCCACGATGCCGGTAGGTTCCAATCCTGAGGGAGTTTCAGTTATTTCGCGGCTGGGCCTGGCGGTGGTGGCGAACAACGGAAGCAACAACGTAACGATCCTTGACGAGGCTGGGATCGACGGTACTTTTGCATCGCCCACCACGATATCGTGCGGTTCCTGCGTTGGTCCCGCTGGAGTAGGATCAAATTCCGATAACGCCACGGCAGGTACTGCCAATACGCTGTCGAATAACGTCAGTTTTGTCACTCTTCCGACTACGGGAACGCTAGGAACGCTAGGTGCAACCGTCACGGTGGATCAATTCCCCGATACGGTGTCGATGGCCCCTGTGTTGGTGTCGCCGCCAATTCCCGGGTTGATCATCACGAATAATCTTGCCGCCGTACCAACGGCGTCCTCGGCGAGCAGCGTGGATTTGCTGAACTCTGACACCGCGTCGATTATCAACCGAGTTTCGAATTTCCAGTTGCCGACGGGCGCGGTGTTCGATCCGGTAAATCAGGATTTTCTGGTGTCGGACAGCGTGGTCAACAATGTGGACATCATCGATCCGAATACTTTCATTGCGACGCCATTCAGGGTTGGGATTGATCCGACTTCACTGGATTACAACTATCAGACCAGTACGTTGGCAACCGATAATGCGGGAAGCAATACGATTTCGATTGTCAGCTACGTATGTCCTCCGGTCTTAAATGCTCCGCCGAGTTGTGCGGGGCCAAAAGTCCGTGACGTTCTGGGTATCGGAGGGCTGGTACAGCCGTCCGCGGTAATCGTCGGGCCCAACTCGATAGCTATCGACTTGAAGATGAACTTAGGCGTTCTAGTAGACCAGAGCAATAACCGGGTCTTGCTGGTTCCACTTCCGCACTAATGCGGGTTGTTCTTCAGACGGCTGGAAGGGCCAACCTCTCTGTCTGTGCGGGCATCCGAACTAACGAGCGCACGTAGGAAATCCGATTGACCTGTTTCTGCGGGGACGGCTATAATTCGTGGTTTGCGTAGAGCGAAATATTCGAACAAGGAGTGAGAATGAAGATTCGATTTGGAATTCCGGCAATGGCGGCGCTGCTACTGGTGCCGGGGGTTTATGCGCAATCGGGCGGTGGGGCGGCACCCAAAGTGGGAGTGATCAGCGTTCAGGTAGCGATTCAGAGCACGGCAGAAGGCAAACAGGCTGCGAACGAGTTGCAATCGAGGTTTGCACCACGGCAGACGGAGTTGGACAATCTGCGCAAGCAGATTGAGGATTTGCAGACGCGTCTCCGGACAGCTTCTAATACGTTGAGCGACGAAGAGAAGGCGCGTCTGGCCCGCGAAGGGGATCAGTTGACGCGCACTTATCAGCGCAAGCAGCAGGATTCGCAGGATGATTTTAACGAAGCCGAGCGCGAAATTGTGGATACCATCGGCCGCAAAATGATCGACATTCTCGACAAGTATTCGAAAGAGAATGGATACGCCGTAGTGTTGGATACTTCGGCTCAAAACACGCCGGTGATTTACGCTGCGAACACAGTGGACGTCACGCAGGACATCATCAAGCTCTACGATCAGAGCTATCCGGTGAAGAACGCGTCAGCCGCACGACCGGCAGCTCCACGATCAACGACGCCGAAGCCTGCGGCGCCGGCGCAACAGCAACCAGCTCCTCACTAGTTTTGGGTTATTCAAGATAAAGGCCTCGCCGGCGAATCGCGGCGGGGCCTTTTTGTTTTTGTTGATTTCCTAGTGGTGAGGCGAAGTACTTGAACTTAGTTTGGCAACCACTCGAAGGGAAACATTTTTCCAGCCGCTGCCGGCTCCAGATTCAGGCCCGCGAGTTCAGCGGCGCGCGAAAGGGCGGGGTCGCGACCGGTCGCAAGATCTTGCGCCGTGGGGACCACAATTTCATCGGGTGTGACGCCGACGTGTTCGAGGCTTTTTCCATCTTTCATGGTCAGATCGGCCTCCGTGATTGAAAACGCATAAAAGATTCTTGTGTCTGCGCCCTGCGAGTTTCTATACCCTCGCGCTTCCATCACGGCTCCGGCTGTGCGGTCTCCCACAACAATGCCGCGCTGTTCAAGCTGAATCACGCGGGGGAAAAGTTCGGCCGCCGAAGCAGAACCGCTATCGACCAAAACGATCAATTTTCCTGTAAACACGCTTCCTCCGTGCGTTTTAGCGACTTCGGCTTTCATATCCTTCCGTCCGACTCTGTCCGCAACTTTTATGTCATGATCGAATACATTGCCCAGCATATGTTCAAGAGTGATGATCGCGCCGCCCGGATTGCCACGAAGGTCCAGGATTAAGGCCTTGTGCTTACGCGCGATGCCGAACGCGCGGTCCATTTCAGGATAATCGAGAAAAAATTCCGGCATTTTCCAAATCATCACATCGTTGATCTCGTAGTATCTTTGCCGAACGGTGTGGTCGTAATTTTCGCCGTCGCGGACCATTTGCCAGAAGTCCCAATCCCCATTTTCGCCGGTAAGGTCGATCACTTTCTTTAGTTCGCGTACCTTAGCATCGACGGTGATCTTCTTTTCTTCCCCCTGTGGATTTCGGAGAGAGAGTAGCGACGCTTTTTGTGGCGATAAATTGTTGAAATAATAATTCATTTTCCAAAAGTCTCCGCGGTTTACAGCGAAGTTGTTGTAACCGATTACCTGATCGCCCGGATGGACCTTTGACTCCGCATCGGATCCCGGGACGCACGCGGGTGATAAAAGCATTTTCGCCAATGATTTGCATACGATACCCGTAGTCCACGCGATAGGGACGAGAGGGCGGCTCGAAGAATGTATGAGAGTCGTTTAAACCATCGAAAAAGCCGGCGACAAGCCCGAATGCCTGGCTGAGTGATGCCGCGTTTTGAATCTTGGCATCGAAGTCGTGGTAACGGGCCTCAATGTCCAAGCCATGGAACTTGGGGTCGTAGTAATGCTTTTTTAGATTGTCGTAGGCATCACGCAAAATCCCGCGTGATCGATCGAGGTTCATGGAATCCATCTTGGTTTGTTGCGAATGCAGGCTTGCGCCGAACAGGCAGGCCGTGAAGATTGCAGCCAACATTACGGGTCGACTGGGTGAACGCAACCACATCGGAAGCCTCCGAAGAATCTGATCGAGATTTGGGTCGGATATATACAATACCTTTAGGCACAAGCCAAGTACTTAGTAAGTATCTGACAATAGAGCAGTTGAGTGTTGCAAATCATAGCATCGAGACTCTCGTGCGAAGGGGCATCGTGAGTTGGCTCGCTGCCACGACTTCCTAGCAAATGCTTCGTAATTCGTTTTCGGCCCGCTATAGGGTGGCCTTGCGTTTTCGGGGCCGGGAAATTATACTGGAGTGCTTCTAGAACGGTCGCATGTCCGAGTGGGCGCGAGCCCACTTTTTTGTTGGCGCAAGGAATGGCGCCCCGGCCGGACGGTCTGTGAGCGTGGGCTAGAGGCTAGTGGTGTCGGCGCCTGAAGGATCGGGTTCTTTAGCCGACCGGTTGAATTGAATGCAATTGGAAAAGGTTCGAGAGGCGGCGGAGAGGGTGGCGGGTTCGCTGGGCCTCGAGATTTTCGACGTAGAATGGAAGATCGGCAAACAGCGGCTTTTGCGGGTTTATATCGATCGTTTGCCAGGCCCGCAGAACCCGGAGGGGCTCAGTGTTACCCATAAAGATTGCGAACGGGTGAGCGAGCAACTGAGCGTGATTTTGGACGTAGAGGACCTGATACCGGGACCGAGCTACGTTCTGGAGGTTAGTTCGCCTGGCCTGGATCGCAAGTTGATTAAGCCGGCGGACTATGAGCGGTTTGTCGGGCGGCTGGCTAAGATCTGGATGACTGACCCTATCGAGAACCAGAACTATTTCGAAGGGCGCCTGGCGGGCTACGCGGACGGGATGGTGAAGCTCAAGGTTAGGGATCGCGAGCTGGCTGTGCCGTTTAACGGAATCAAGAAAGCGAATCTGGTCGTTGAGCTATAGGAATTTGCGAAGCTTCTCAGCAGCGAGCGAGATTTTTGAAGTGGTAGACGCATCTAACTTTGTAGGAATGTTGTCCTGGAGAAACGCAAATGGCGAGTCTGCTGTACCAGACAATCGAGCAGATCAGCCGGGAAAAACACATTGAACCGGAGATCATCGTCGCGGCAATTGAGGACGCGATGGTGGTGGCGGCGCGCAAATATTATCGCACCGAGGAGGATCTCCGCTCGAAGTTCAATCCAGAATCCGGCCAGGTAGATGTGTATTCGGTCCACACGGTAGTCGAGGAAGTTACCGATCCGCTGCGCGAGATTTCCCTTGGCGAGGCGAAGAAGCGCCAGCCTGAAATTGAAGTGGGCGGCGAAGTAATCGAAGCGAAACCCACGGACGTGCTGGGACGCATCGCGGCACAAACAGCCAAGCAAGTAATTCTTCAGAAAGTGCGCGAGGCTGAACGCGACACGATTTATAACGAGTTTCATACCCGAGTCGGCGAGCTGATCAATAGCGTGGTGAAACGCATGGAAGGTCCGGACATCATCGTGGACCTGGGGCGTACGGAAGCGCGGTTGCCGAAGCGGGAACAATCACGGTTGGAGGCTTACAACGTAGGAGACCGTCTGCGCGTGACGATTCGCGCAGTGGAGCGAGCCGCGAAGGGTCCCCAAGTGGTTGTGTCGCGCGCAGATCCGGCCCTGGTGCAAAGGCTATTCGAAATGGAAGTGCCGGAAATTTATGACGGCACGGTGCAGATACGAGCCGTAGCGCGCGAAGCGGGGGAGCGGACGAAGATCGCAGTGGAGAGCCGCGATAAGGATGTGGACCCGGTGGGCGCCTGCGTCGGGATGAAGGGCATGCGCGTGCAGTCCATCATTCGGGAGTTGCGCGGCGAGAAGATCGATATTATTCCGTACAACGAAGAGACCATTGCGTTCGCGCAGAAGGCATTAAGCCCGGCCAAAGTTACGCGCGTGCAGGTTGTAGATCCGGAAGAAAAAAGACTGGAAGTGATCGTCGAGGATACGCAGCTTTCCCTTGCTATCGGCAAGAAGGGGCAGAACGTCAGGCTCGCCAGCAAGCTGATCGGCTGGAACATCGACATCAAGAGCGAGGAAGAGAAGCGCCGCGAAATCGAAGCGCAGATGGCTGCGCTCACGGCACCAGGCACGCCGCTCACGGAGCTGAAGGGAGTGGGGCCGAAGACGATTGAGAAGCTCGAGGCTGCGGGGATTACTTCTGTCGAAAAGCTTGCAGACATGACTCCCGAGCAGTTGGTGGAAATTCCGGGCATCGGCGAGAAAATGGTGGAGAAGATTCACCAGGCTGTTGCAGCGTACTTCGAAGCACTTGAGGCGCAGGCTTTAGCCGCGCCGGAACAAAGCGCTGAAGGCGCTCTGGAAGCTGACGGGGAAGGCACCGCGCAGAGTCCGGAGAAACCCGGAGGTCCGGGAGAAATACAAGAAACTCCGGAAGAGGGCGAGCCATCCGAGGCACCTGAAGTTGGTGAAGCGCCGGAAATTTCGGAGGAACCTGAAACCGGGGAGACTTCTCAGTTGCCGGATTCGCCGGAGAAGGGCGAAACTTCAGAAACTTCGGATATGACGAACGTGCGCGACGTGGATCTGTTGGATTCACCCAGCGGCGCGGACACGCGGGAATTGCCGGGCGAAGAGACGCGACGCCATTCGGTGGAAGGTGGCGAAGAAACGGAAGGCTCGGAAGAGAACGTAGAGAAGTAACGCATCGAAGTAGATGACGAAAAATTGTGACGAAAGAGGCTGATGGCAGATTCTAATCAAGTCCGAATAAATGAGCTCGCCAGGGAACTCGAGATCAAGGCGAAAGTCCTGATCGAATATTTACCCGAAATTGGCGTTACGGAAAAGAAGACGCACTCGAGCTCGATCGATAATTCTCACGCTGAGTTAGTACGCAAACATTTTCTAGGCCTGGCGGCTCAGGAAGCTGCGGCTGAAGCAGAGAAGACGAAGGCTGCTGCGGCGAAATCGAAACCGTCGCGACCGGCGGTTGCAGCACAACCCGCTGCTGCGCGTCCAGCGCCTGCGGCACCTGCTGCTGCGCCGGTTGCTGCTCGTCCGGCTGCAATTGCGCCGGCGGGAGCTCCCGCGCGCCCCTCTGCTGCTAGCGCGCCTGCGAGTGCGCCCACTACCGCTCATACAGCACCGAAAGCAACACCGGCAGCGGCAAAACCGGGAGTTGCGCCTACGGGGGCGCCACCGGCAGCTCGACCGGTGCGGCCCGGTGTACCTCCAACCGCTGGGTCGCCATCTCCTACATCTGCGCGACTCGCAGCGTCTGGCACCGCTCCGGGGTCGACTGGCGCACCGCTGGCTCATCGTCCGGCTGCAGCGCCAAGCGCCTATAGATCGACCAGCGGAACGCCCTCGGGTCAACGATCTCCAGGAAGTTCTGGCGCTCCTTCGGGAGCTGGCCAAGGTCGGCCGTCGCAGGGTTTTCGACCCGCGGCTCCGGGTCAAGCCCGTCCCGGCAGCGCTTCGGGACAAGGACGTCCCGGCGCACCGCGTCCCGGTGGACCGCCATCACGTTTTCCACAACGCCCGAGTAGCGGCGGCGGAGGACGCCCTGGGCAAGGTCCCGTCGGGGCCCAAAGACCCGGCGCAGGCATTCCGAAAGCCGAGCCAGGCAAACCTTTGTATGCGCGCAAACCTCCTGCATCGCGTGGACGTCCGCTCATTGAGAAGCGATATGCGGAAGGGGAGCGCAAACTTCATCCAGTACGACCTCGCGCAGGGGCGGGTCCGGGACGTTCGACGCAGGTCGAGCCGGTCGCGCCGGTTCAACGCGAACCACGCGCAGTTACGGTGACGGAAGGAATTACCGTCCGTGAGTTGGCGGAGAAGCTGGACATTCGCGCCAAGGATTTGTTGAAGACACTGCTGGACCGCGGCGTTTTCGCAAGCATCAACCAGGCGCTGGATGTGCCGACAGCGACCAGTCTGGCTGAAGCGTTCAACGGAATCGTGCAGGTAGTTACGTTCGAAGAGCAAGTCGTTCAAGAGGAGAAAATTAAGGAAGAGCGCACCGGCAATGAAGTATCGCGCGCGCCGGTAGTAACCGTGATGGGCCACGTCGATCATGGCAAGACGAGCTTGCTCGATGCGATCCGAGAAGCGGACGTGGCAGGCGGTGAGGCTGGCGGAATTACGCAGCACATCGGCGCCTATGAAGCGCACGTGCAAGGCAAGCGTATCGTGTTCATCGATACGCCGGGCCATGAAGCGTTTACACGCATGCGTGCACGCGGGGCAAAAGTAACGGACATTGTTGTGCTGGTGGTCGGAGCGGATGACGGCATCATGCCGCAAACGGAAGAAGCCATTTCGCACGCGCGCGCAGCGGGCGTCCCGATTGTCGTGGCTATCAACAAGATCGATAAGCCGGACGCTCAGGCCGAGCGCGTGAAGCGGCAACTTTCGGATAAGGGATTGATGCCTGAAGAATGGGGCGGCGACACGGTAATGGTGGAAGTATCCGCCAAGATGAAGACGAATATCCCGAAATTGCTCGAGATGATCCTGCTGGTCGGCGATCTTCGCGAGTTGAAGGCTGATCCGGATGTGCCGGCAAGCGGAACGGTGCTGGAATCTCGCGTGGATAAAGGCCGCGGGCCGGTGGCGACCATGCTCGTTCAGAACGGGACCTTACACGTGGGAGACGTTTTCATCGTCGGAGCGGTTTACGGAAAAGTTCGTGCCATGTTCGACGATCACGGAGCCGCCATCAAACAGGCAGGGCCTTCGACGCCCGTGGAAGTCTTAGGCCTGCAGAGCGTACCGGAAGCGGGCGACCAATTTCAGGTGGCTGACGAGGCGAAAGCTCGCCACATTGTAGAATACCGCCAGGGCAAACAGCGCGAAGCTTCGCTTGCAAAATCCGCCAGCGGCCGCTTGACGCTCGATCAATTGCACGAGCAGTTGAAAGTGGGCGAAGTGAAGGAACTGCCGGTTGTGGTGAAGGCAGACGTGCAGGGTTCGGTGGAAGTGCTGAACGAAATGCTTCCGAAGCTTTCGAACGACCAGGTGAAGTTGAAAGTGATTCATGCGAGCGTGGGAGCGGTGAACGAGAGCGATGTCCTGCTCGCATCAACATCCGGCGCGCTGATCGTTGCTTTTAACGTGAGGCCGGAGCGCAAGGCTGCGGACCTGGCCCAACGAGAAGGCGTGGACATTCGTCCCTACACCATCATTTACGAGTTGCAGGACGAATTGAAGAAAGCCATGTCCGGATTGCTTGCGCCGGTGATCAAAGAAACCTACTTAGGCCGTGCGGAAGTACGCAACACCTTCAAGGTGAAGGGCGTCGGCACGATTGCCGGTTGCTCGGTGCAAGACGGCATCATGAAGCGCGACGCGGAAGTCCGGGTTCTGCGCGACGGTGTAGTGATTTACACCGGCAGAATCAGTTCGTTGAAGCGCTTCAAGGAAGATGCCAATGAAGTACGCCAGGGATTTGAATGCGGCATCGGCGTGTCGAATTTTTCGGACGTGAAAGTGGGCGACGTGCTCGAAGACTTCAAGATGGAAAAGACCATCGCACTCGAGATGCCACCGCCCAGCGAACGTCCGCGCCGCCAGGAACGCGCGGGGCGCCAGGAAAGCGCGTAAACACGGATTTATTTTTCGTCAATTTCAACTCGCCCGTTCTGGTTGAATCTACGGGGGCGAAAATGCAAATCGGCCTCCTCACTCTCGAAATACATATCTCCGACGCTCAGTCACTCAAAGACAAGCGGCAAGTTCTGCGCAGCCTGAAGGACCGTCTGCGCGCGCACTTTAACGTTGCGGTTGCCGAGCTGGAACACCAGGAGCTGTGGCAACGGTCGAAAGTGGGAGTAGTCAGTATTTCCGGGGATAGCAAGCATCTGGAAGAGTCTTTTGCGGCTATCGCAGCGGAGTCGGAGCGGCTGCTGGGCCGCGATCTGGTTTCGCATGAAATAGATTATTTTGAGGATGGCGAATAATGCTCGGCGGACATCGTTCGGAACGCATCGCAGAAGAAATTCGCAACGAAGTGAGCTTGATGCTGGCGGGTGAGCTGAAAGACCCGCGGCTGGCCGGGCCGGTGATGGTCACGGAAGTTCGCCTGGGAGCGGGCATGCGCACCGTGCGTGTGTTCGTGCAACTTGCGGAAGACGACACGGAACGCGCAGAAACGATGGCGGGACTGAAGGCAGCTTCGGGGTACGTGCGCCATGAGCTGGTGGAGCGGTTGCGTCTACGCAGAGCGCCGGAAGTAATATTTCTCCTGGATGAATCGGAAGAATACGGCCAGCACATCGATCAGCTCTTGAAAAAGGCCAAACCTTCAGAAAGCTTTTAGGATTGAAGCGCCAATCGCCACTAAATTCAGGCGCGTTTTGCAAATGCTTCAGAGTTGTAAAGCACCCGAGATATTTTCATACGCAAAGTGAGAGCGACGGCGGCGGAATTAGGAGTTGATGCGATGCCTCGAGAAATACAACCCCTGCCATTTGACGGAATTTTGGTTGTTGATAAGCCGCGCGGAAAAACTTCGCACGATGTGGTGGAAGCAGTCCGCCGTCTAGTTGGTTTTCGAGGCATCGGGCATTTCGGGACTCTGGACCCGCTCGCTACCGGTGTGCTGGTGCTTGCGCTGGGACGGGCCACACGTCTCGCGCGGTTCTATGGTGGACGGCGAAAACGTTACACGTGTGCAGTGCGTTTTGGATTTTCGACTGATACATATGACGCAGACGGTGAACCCACGGGCCCGGATGCCGCGCCAGCGTTGAATGCGGAAGAGCTTGCACGTTATGCCGCGCGATTCATCGGAAAGATCAAACAGACTCCGCCCTCTTTTTCCGCTAAGAAAATTCATGGCCGTCCCGCGCACGAACTGGCGCGCAAGCACAAGCCGGTAAAGCTGGAACCGGTCGAAGTGGAAGTGTATGAGTTCAGGCTGACGAGCGTGGAAGGGTCCATAGCGCGTTTCGTGGTGGAATGCGGCGCCGGCACTTACATTCGGTCGCTGGCGCACGAACTCGGCGAGCTGCAGGGCTCCGGCGCGCATTTGGCGGAAATCACACGTACGGCGGTGGGAGAATTTACGCTGGATCAAGCGGCTCAACTCTCAGAACTCGACCAGGACGCCAAGACCGGTCGTTTAGCCAAGCGCGTGGTTCGCCTGGAGAGTTTGTTGCCCGAGCTACCTCGCGTGACCATACTTCCTATCGTCGAGAAGCGCGTTCGGCACGGAGCGAAATTTAATGTGTCGCTAGCTCAGATACAGCCAGGCCAGACGATTTCGGCGCAGGGAGCTCCCGCAGAGTTAGATTCGGGTGGATGGAAGCCGGCGCGGCTTCGGGTTTTTAATCAGCAGGGAGAATTGATGGCGATTGCAGAGCCAGTGGTTCCGCGCACGTACCAGCCAGTGGTAGTTCTGGAAGCAATATCCTAGAACCAATTTTAACTTTTTATTTATACAAAGACTGTTATCGGCAGAGCTGCGGCTACTGCGGTTGATCAGGCTGCTGAGAGGGTTCCGGCTGCGGCTGCTCGGGTTCGGGTTGGGGCTGCTGTTGCGGCGGTGGCTGCGGTTGGGGCTGCGGCTGAACCTGAGGCTGTGGTTGCGGGGTCTGAGGCTGAAGTTGTGGAGGAATTTGGCGTTCCTCTCGTGTGGGGCCCTGCGAGCCTGGGCCTTCGGGAGCGCCGCGGCCGGCATAAATAACGTGATCTTGCCGAGGTGAGAACGCGACCATTCGCGGCGTAATGAGTATCAGCACTTGCGTGTCCTGGTTCTGAATATCTTCTGTAGCGCCTAATAAACCTGCGCCAGCCACTTCTCCTACATAAGGCAGGCCATTCAGGCTCTTCTGGTACTGCGGCGAACTAAAGTCCGCCAATGCCGCCGTTTCATTCGTTTTCACGCGAACGGTTTGATGCAGTTCTTGGTTTGAAACAACCGGAATATTGTTGAGAATCGTCCCGCTAAGACTGGTGATGTCGAATTCGAGCTGCAAAGTGACCTCGTCATTCTGATGGATACGAGGCGTCGCTTTCACCTTCACTCCGACGTCGATATATTCGGCATTTGGGAACTGCGTGCCGGGAGTAGTGGTGCCCAAACCGGCGGCGCCAAATGCGGAAGAGTTGAGTATCACCGATACGGTGTTGGACCCTTGATTGGCGACTGCCAGATCCGGCTGCCCGGAAGTTGAAAACACATTGGTGACAGACGAGAGCGGATTCGTTTGGACGGGAAATTCGAAGAATGGGGAAAATGTTCCGTCACCAAGACCCAGCATCAAAGCGACAGAATTGTCAGACTGCGCGGTGACCGCCAAATCTGGAAAGCCGTCAACGTTATAATCCGCAATTGCGATCGATGTGGGACCGTTTCCTGCCGGAAAATCGGTCGCGGTGCCGAAGGTACCATCACCGTTACCCAAGAGAATCGAGACCGAGTCGCCCGAATTCGTGGAAGTTGCGGCGCCATTATTTGCGACAGCGAGGTCCAGAATGTTGTCGCCATTGAAGTCTGCGGATGCCACATAGACCGGGGCTTGGCCGGTGGCAAAGCTCACAGGTTTGCCGAAAGTGCCGTCGCCATTTCCCAGGTAAATCCAAACTGTGTTGTCGTTCTGATTGGTCACAGCCAGATCCAACTTGCCGTCATTGTTGAAATCCGCAACGGTAAGCCCGGTGGGCGCATTGCCCGTGGGATAATTCACGGCGGGCATGAAGGTGCCGTCACCATTGCCCAGGAAGACGGAGATCGTGTTGTCTTTCTGGTTCGCGACAATCAGGTCGGTTTGTCCGCCGGCGATCAGTGTGGCGGGAACGACGAAAGTAGGGCGGTTTCCGGTTTTAATGGGCGATCCTGAAGCTGTGGCGAAAGTGCCGTCGCCATTGCCGAGTAGAATTGTGAGTGAATTTCCTAATTGGTTTGCTACGGCGAGATCGATGTTTGTGTTGTTCTTCGCGTCGAACGTGCCGCTCGCGATAGAAACGGGGCCTGCCCCGGTGGCCGGCGCGGGCACGAGCGGATTTTGAAATGTGCCGTCGCCATTGCCCAGAAGAATAGACAAAGTGTTGTCCGTCGAGTTGGCTACGATGAGATCTTGAAAATTGTCTGCGTTCACATCCACCGAAGTGACGAAGACAGGACTGTTCCCCGTAGGATAATTTGTTTCCGGTATATTGCCGAAGCTTAATCCGGGAATGCTGACGCCCGCCGGAGTGGTGGTACCGCTTCCAAGGCTATTGGAATATTGCGCGAGAGAAACCGGATAGCGTTCGCCCACGAAAAATGTGGCAGGCTGATTATCTTCCGCGCGCAGCAAAATGCGGCGGCCGTGACGTACCAGCGAGAGCATATCGGAGAAACTCGCCGCCGCGCCCGGCAGAGTGTATAGGAATGTAGATGCGCCTCCGCCGAATGCGAGCAGCGGAGGAATCAGCGAACCAACATTGACCTGTCCCGATCCCAATAATCCGGCTAGTTGAGTGGGATTGAGACCCCCGAGCGCGGAGCTTCCGAAGATTTGCGTGAGCACAGCAATTAATCCAGGGAGGCCCGACTCCGCTTCCGAAACTGCGTTTGAAGGGATTGTATAAATCTTCGCGCTAGTGGGAGGAGTGATACCAAGCTGGCGTTCGGCATTGCGATCCATCTCAAGTATTTCAATTTCCAGGACGAGTTGGCCAGCCGAGTGATCGAGGTCCTCGATTACTCCACTGGCCAGAGCAATGGCTTGAGGTGAAGCGCGCATGGTGAGCGTTCGGCTTTGGGTATCGAGTTGGCTGCGACTGACACCGGCGATATCGCGGACCAGGTGAGACATTTCCGTCATCTGTTCGTTGGTCTCCGTTCCGGAAAACAGCACCGTGCGCACAATCGAAATATCGTAGTCTTTGCGCTTTTGTGCGGTGTCATCCGCCACGAAAAAGAGATGCTTAGTCAAAGGGCGCCAGAAGGTATGAGTTTCTTCTCCGAGAAGCCGCATCACGGTGGCGAAGTCGAGGTCATCTGCGTCTAAACGAACCTGACGCGATCGGAGGTCCACGTCGAAAGCCACTTCCACGCCGAACCGCCGCGCGATTTCTTCATAGGCAGCTTGTGTGTTGCCGCGGAGCTTGAAGTTTTGTTTACCCGGCAAATGTTCCAGACGCATTTCCTGTTGAAGTTCCGGGGCGGAAACGAGATCTTTTTCGTGTCTTGGATCCAAGGCGGAAAGTTCGATGAGCCTCTCTCGTATAACTTTATTGGAGGGATCAAGCTCGCGGGCTTCCCGCAAAGTCCGCAGCGCGGCCGGAATCTCGCCGGATATGGCGTGGCGTTCGGCAAGATCGGCTTTCATCTGAACCACATGGCTCTTGGCGATTTCCCGATGGGCAAAATAATCAGTATCGTGAGGAGCCCAGTTCACGGCATCGACATAGGCTTCGTAAGCTGCTGGCCAATCGCCATTCTGTTCCGCGCGGAGACCTAGTTTCTCGGCCTGTTTTGCTTTCTTTAAATCGGCTTTTATGGCCGGCGATTTCGAAGAGGTGGCATAGTCTGGCGATCCCGGCGCTGCTTGCTTGGTGTCCGTGCCGGAAGAATTGGCAGGCTGTGCCTGTTTCTCTTGAGGCTGGGGAGGTGTCGTCGACTGAGATTGGGTCGGGGCTGGCGATTGTGGATGCGCCGCAAGCGTACCGAGGGGAGAAATTGTAAGGATTAAAGCCGACGCTAGAGCTAGTTTCAACAGCCTTAGTCGGCGTGCAGGGAGCATAAGCATTCAGATGCGGCGAAGCCTCTGTTCGTTAGCAAGAACGGAATACGAAATGCTGGGCTAAAGACATATTGTACAGGGAATTAAGCGCCGCCGAGCAGGTCTGGATTCGCTTGCTATTGCGTTTGCGCAGAGATACACTGGGAATGCTAGTTGAAACACGTTTACAACTGGGATTTTGATGATAGCTGCGCTTCTTGTGGCACTTCGTGAAGGCGTCGAAGCCGCGCTCGTCGTCGGCATCGTCCTCGTTTACCTGAATCGTACCGGGCGGCGCGCGTTGACGCCCTACGTCTGGGGCGGGGTGATTCTGGCTTCGACTTCCAGCTTTGTTGCGGCCTTGCTGTTGCAGCGCTGGCACGTCAGCGAAGACGGTTTTGAAGGTTTGTTGATGCTGGCCGCCGCTGTGCTGGTGGTCACCATGATTGTGTGGATGAATCGTGCAGCGCGCCACTTGAAGAAAGAAATCGAGCAGCGCGTGGAAACCTATGCGCAAAAATCCACAAGGGCTGCCGGCTGGGGCATCGGATTCTTTGTATTTTTGATGGTGTTGCGTGAAGGAGCCGAACTGGTTTTGATCCTGCGGGCTGTGGAGCTATCGAGCGCGGGCGTGCAAGTATGGATCGGAACCGGACTGGGAATTGCGATAGCGATTGCCGTAGGCCTCTTCTTTTTTCAAGGCACGCTGCGGATCCCGCTTCATCGATTTTTTGCAGCCACCAGCGCAATTTTGGTGGTAGTAGCGTTCCAACTTTTACTTACCGGTGTGCACGAATTGAGTGAAGCTATGTGGATTCCGTCAAGCAAGACGGAAATGGCGACAATTGGGCCGATTGTGCGCAATGAGGTTTTCTTTTTCGTCGTAATTCTTGGAGCCGCCGCGCTGGTGGTATTGCGCGAGTGGTTCAGCGCGAAGAAGCCTGCACCCTCAGAGCCGGCGAATCCGGCGGAACGGCGGATGAGGGAATGGGAATTTCGCCGGCAGCGGCGCTGGAGTTTCGCTGCGGCTGTATTGTGCGTCGCGGTTGTTCTGTCATTTGCTGCTGAGTACGTGTACGCGCGATCTGCGGCAGCGCCTTCGCCGGCGCAGGCGCTGGTGGCGGAGAACGGCCAGGTGCGCATTCCACTTTCCGAACTCACCGATTCGAGCTTGCATTTTTATACAGCGGATGTGAATGGGAACGTCATACGCTTTATAGTGATTCACAAACAGAATGGCGACTATGCCACGGCGCTGGATGCTTGCCAGATTTGCGGCCGGGCAGGATATCGTCAGGAAGGCCAGAACGTGATCTGTCGAAATTGCGCTGCGGCAATTTATATTCCTTCCATGGGTGAATCGGGCGGTTGCAATCCAATCGCGGTTACGTCTCGAGTTCAAGCTGGAGAAGTGGTTGTGGATCTATCGGCGCTGGCCGTTTCCGCCTCCAGGATTCATTCCTAACAAATGTTCGGCCGCCTGGTGAAAGAATCCTTCGTTCGTAATCCGCGACGGAAATTGCTTACAGCTGCCGCGCTGGTGGTTGGCATGGCAGTGGCGACTTCAACTTTGACCATTGCGCTGGAAGTGGGTGACCGGCTGGCGCGAGAGTTCCGCAGCCTCGGCGCGAACTTGCTGGTCACACCTCAGTCGGACACGCTTCCAGTGGAAATTGGCGGCGTGGATTACCGTCCGGTAGACGAAGGCGCCTATTTGAGCGAGGCCGATCTCGGAAAGCTGAAGACGATATTCTGGCGGCACAACGTTTTGGGTTTCACTCCATTTCTGGATGTTCCGATCTCGATCCAACAATCTGAAAATGCCGCACCTGCGCGCACGATGCTGATCGGCACATGGAATGCAAGAGAAGTGCCGGTGCCGGATGGAACAACTTTCAAGACCGGGGTGAGCATAACGCATCCCTGGTGGAAGATTCGTGGCCGCTGGTTTCGCGATGGCGCGAACGAATGCGTCATCGGAGCGGCATTGGCTAAGATGATGCCGGGAATAATTCCAGGAAAAGTTATTTACGTCAGCAATGAAACGGCCGGGAATTCGGTCCAGGACCGCTCAACGCCGAAGGCAATGCCTCTTGAAGTGGTTGGCATTGTTTCCACGGACGACGCGGAAGATAAAGCTGTTCTGGCCCCGCTCGAAATCGCCCAAAAACTATCCGGGCATCCAGGCATGTTTCGACAGCTATTCGTTAGCGCGCTGACGAAACCTGCCGACGCGTTCTCTGAACGCGATCCGCTGAAGATGACACCCACGGAATACGACCGTTGGTTCTGCTCGCCCTATATTTCTTCGATTGCTTTCCAAATCAAGACTATTTTGCCCGGCACCGAGGTAAGAACGATTCGTCGCGTGGCCGACACGGAAGGAAACATTCTGTCGCGTGTGAGTACGTTGCTGTGGATTGTGACGCTCACGGCTCTGATAGCGGCGGCTTTGGCAGTAGCGGCAACGTCAGCGACCACCGTGCTCGAACGGCGCGGGGAAGTCGGTGTAATGAAGGCTTTGGGAGCAACCAATACTCTGGTCGCAGGAATATTTTTGGCGGAACAACTCCTGCTGGCCATTGCCGGTGCTTCCATGGGCTTTGTTCTAGGCGCGGTCTTGGCCCGGAGTCTCGGTTCCAGCATTTTTGGCATGCCCGCGTCGCCGCGCCTGATTTTATTTCCGGTGGTCCTGGGCCTCGCCGCGATTGTGGCTTTTACCGGGAGCTTGATTCCACTACGACGCGCGGCGCGCTTCAGTCCCGCACCGATCCTGCGGGGCGAATAATGTTTTGGCGCCTGCTCTGGAAACTTTTGCGCGGGAGCGGTGGAAGGTTAGCCGTGGCGATTCTCGCGCTGGCTAGTTGCGCCATGGTGGTTTCCGCCCTGCTGAATCTGGAATTTGACATCGAACGCAAACTCACGCAGGAATTTCGCACGTTGGGCGCTAACTTATTGATTTCGCCACGCAACGCGCAGATCACCGGCAGCAGTCCTGCTGAAGTGATGAGCGAGAGCGAGGTATCGGCCGCGATTCAAAGCGTAAAGGATCCAAATGTCATCGCGGTAGCGCCTTTCCTCTACGTCGTTGGGAGCACGCAGAACACACCCGTGGTTGTTGCTGGGACCGATCTTGAAGAATTACCGAAACTTGAGCCGGCCTGGAGAATCGAGGGCCAGTGGAAGCTGTCCCCAGCCCAGCAAACCATGTGCTTGGTGGGGCGCAAGGTCGCGCAGCAGCTCAAGCTTGCTGTAGGCAGCTCTCTGAATCTGACCTACTTGAAACAAAACGTGCAGCTTAAGGTGGCCGGAATCATCGATGGGGGCGGTGCGGAAGATAGTCAAGTTTTCGTGGAATTGCCGGAAGCGCAAGACCTCGCAAGCATTCCGGGCCAAATCAGCTTCGCACAATTGAGCGTGAGTGGAACGACCGCCGGTATTTCGCACTATGCCGCGCGTCTTGCGTCGGCGTTGCCGGCTTACGATGTAAAACCAATTCGCCAAATCACCGAAGCGGAAGGCGATTTGCTGAGCCGCATCCGCTTGCTCATTGTTTCCATGATCGTGCTGATTTCCGTGTTGACGGCTCTTTGCGTTTTGGGAACGATGGCCGCGCTGGCTATGGAACGCCGGCAGGACGTGGGTCTGATGAAGGCGCTGGGCGGATCGATCGGACGCATCGTCACATTATTCATGGCTGAAGTGGGAGTGCTGGGTGCGGCGGGCGGATTTATTGGGGCGATCTTAGGGGTAGAGCTTTCTCGCTGGATGGGCCAACGTGTTTTTGGGCAGGCAATTTCCTCGCGTTGGGAAATCTTTCCGTTAACGATCATTCTTATGGTCGCCATCGCGCTTGCGGGAGCGCTTCCATTGCGGCTGCTGGGCAAAGTAAAACCGGCCATAATTTTTCGGGAGCAATAAATGGCGACGCTCGTACAAGTCGAAGAGCTGCGCAAAGAATTCGGAAAGGTGCGCGCGCTTGCGGGCGTTTCGTTCAACGTGGAAGCGGGCGAATGGATCGCGATTATGGGACCTTCGGGCTCAGGGAAGACGACGTTGATTAATATTTTGGGCGGGCTGGATACGCCCACTTCAGGACAGGCAATTGTGGACGGAGTAGATGTTGCGCGTCTGGACGAATCCGGGCTCACTCGTTTTAGAGCGCAGAAGATTGGATTTATTTTTCAACAATTTCATCTGGTGCCGTATCTGACCGCGGTTGAAAACGTGATGCTGGCTCAATATTTTCATAGCACCACAGATGAAAAAGAAGCGCAGCTAGCTCTTGACCGTGTGGGCTTGGGCGATCGCATCGAGCATCTTCCCGGTGCGCTTTCCGGCGGCGAGCAACAACGCGTGGCCGTTGCGCGCGCGCTGATCAACCATCCGAAATTGATTCTGGCCGACGAACCCACGGGAAATCTCGACGAGGCGAATGAAGAGACGGTAATTCAGCTTTTTCGGGAGTTGCACACCGAAGGTCACACGATACTGATGGTGACGCACGATCCTGCCATCGGAAATCTTGCGGATCGACGCATCGAATTCGCGCATGGGCGCTTGGTGAAAATCACGCCCTCGACTGACGCATCGCGAAACGCTTACATATAATTACTCGTTAATCAGTCACAACCCGTCGAGTTAGCTAATTTTTTACTCCGAGTTCCAGGAACAGAAAACCTAAACCGCAGCGAGGAGAGGGTGAAGCGCACCCTGGCGCATTCTTGTCGCAAAAGCGTTCAGGAGGGTCCCATTGGCTGCGGCGCAAAGGTACTGGCACAGTCTGCTAGAATCAAAGCAATGCCGATACCACACGATGTGCGAAAGAAACCGATGGATGTGAAGGTGCGCGTCACCACGGGCGAAGGCGTTGACGTTACGTGGTCTGACGGCCACGCAAGCCACTTCGATTTCCCGTACTTGCGAGAAAATTGTCCGTGCGCTCTCTGCAATGACGAGCGCGAGAAGAAAGCGCGAGTGGCGTCTTCGGCGGCCGGAAATGTTCCAAGCGCCGTGTTGCCGATGTTTAAGCCGCGCGTAACGGCCAAGAGCGCGACAGCAGTGGGGAACTACGCTGTGCAGATAGAGTTTTCCGATAGCCATGCGACCGGAATATACAGTTTCGAACATTTGCGCGAAATCTGTCCTTGTGAAGAGTGTCAGCGTGAGTTTCGGCTCGTGGCAAAAGAAAACCCCTCCTGATGCAAATCACCGCGACGCGTATTGGAGCTTTTGCCTGGAAGGAATTTGGAACGAGCAACACTTTGTTTTTGCGCCAAATTCAACGTATAGTTCTTCACCTCACTTCATAACGTATGTCATCCGACTCCACCGGCCACATTTTTACCCCAGGTAGGGTACGCCCCGTAGCCAAGGTCCTTGTGGCCACCACGGCTATGCTGGCGTTTATTTCTTTCTGGCGGGCCGCGGCGATCGTTCTGAATGACCTGGCGTCGTCGGCCTATTACGCCGGCGGCGAGGCAGAGCAATTCATCGGCAAAACGGCCCCGTGGTTCATCCTCGGCATCATGCTGTTTTCTTACGCTGTGCGCGCGATTTACGTTGAAAGCTGCAGCATGTTTGTCCGCGGTGGCGTATATCGGGTGGTGAAAGAGGCGCTGGGCGGGACCTTGGCAAAGTTTTCCGTTTCCGCGCTGATGTTTGACTACGTACTCACCGGACCGATCAGCGGTGTTTCCGCGGGCCAATATTTCGTCGGTGTCCTGAACGAACTATTTGTGTTTGCACATATTCCCATTCATCTTCACGTGAATGGTACTGCGGCTGCGGTTGCGATCGTTATCACGCTTTACTTCTGGTGGGAAAATATCAAAGGCGTTCCGGAATCAAGTGGAAAGGCGCTGCGTATCATGCAACTCACCACCGTCATGGTGATTGTCCTGATCGGGTGGTGCTTTTACACGTTGTACGCTCGTGGTGGCTGGCACCTTCCTCCGGCACCGTTGCCCCAGAATATGAAGCTGGACAAGGGATCGCTCGGCTGGCTTGATCGTTATCAATGGGCACACGCGATCACCCTGATTGCAATTTTGGTCGGGCTAGGACATTCGGTGCTGGCCATGAGCGGGGAAGAGTCGCTTGCGCAGGTTTACCGGGAAATCGAACATCCCAAGCTGCGTAACTTGAAAAAGGCCGGGCTGATTATTTTTATTTACAGCTTGGTCTTTACCTCGCTGGTTTCCTTCTTTGCAGTAATGATTATTCCCGACGACGTGCGCGGGAAATTCACCGAGAATCTGATCGGTGGACTGTCGATGCATTTGGTCGGAAGCTTTCCCGTACGGCTGGCGTTTCATGTGTTCGTGGTGGTTGTCGGCGTGTTGATTCT
Organism: Candidatus Acidiferrales bacterium; assembly: GCA_050012395.1. GTDB lineage: Bacteria > Acidobacteriota > Terriglobia > Acidiferrales > UBA7541 > Palsa-295. The sequence continues at coordinate 159,881 of JBEKHG010000004.1, read as the reverse complement.
TGCGGGAGCCGTGAATACAGCGATTGTCGGATCCAACGGCGTGCTTAACCGTGTATCGGAAGACGGAGTGCTGACCGATTGGTTCCGTCACCCGCATTCGCGATTTGGAACTACTCACCGCATCATCAACATGGTGGTGGCATTCCAAATTGTCACTATTCTGGCCAGCCGCGGTGACGTGACTTTCCTGGGTAACCTCTATGCTTTCGGAGTGATTTGGAGCTTTGCGATGAAGGGCATCGCGGTTCTGGTGCTGCGTTATACGCATCCGCAGGACCGCGAATATCGCGTGCCGCTTAATCCTGTGATTTTCGGTGTGGAGGTTCCCATCGGCCTGGGACTCATCACGCTGGTCTTGTTCGCGATTGCAGTGATCAATTTATTTACGAAGCCCGACGCGACCATGGCGGGAATCACATTTACTCTAATACTTTTTACTGTCTTCGAGATTTCCGAGCATCGCATGCACAAGCGCCAGGCCGGAGCTGCGCACGTAGAACTAGATCAATTCAATCTTACGAAAGAAGCTGAGCTTACTCCTACGAGCGTCGGTGTTGCCCCGGGCAATATTCTTGTTCCGGTGAGCACGTATTACGCGTTGTATCACCTGGAAGCTGCCTTGAAACGAGTAAAGGGACTCGACGCGGAAATCGTGGTGTTGCATGTGCGCATGCTGCGCCGCGCCGCTTCGGGCGAATACGATCTGGATGCCGATCAGCTTTTCAGCACTATCGAGCAATTGCTGTTCACGAAGGTTCTGGCCATCGCGGAAAAAGAGGGCAAGCCGGTCCGCCTGGCAGTCGCCGCGGCGAATGATTTGTGGGAAGGCATTCTGCGGACGGCGATGAATCTTCAATCCAGCACCATTGTCAGCGGAAGCTCGTCCAAGATGCCCGTTACCGAACAGGCGCGCGAGATTGGATTAGCCTGGGAACGCATGCCGGAACCTCGGCCTCGCCTGACTTTGGAGATTTTCACGCCCGCAGGGCAAGAATACATTTTCTATCTAGGGCCGCACGCGCCCCGGCTTACGCCGAAAGAGATCGATGTGCTGCACAAAATGTGGCTGCAGTTCAGCGAAAAACTGCCGGGCGAGGAACTGCACCACCACGACATTATCCATTTCGCTCTCACCGAACTGGAGCGGGAAATTGCGGCAGGCCAAGGTGACGAAGTACTGGAAAGGCTTCGCCAGCACCTCCGTGAAATTCAGTCGCGCCGGTTGAATCCTCCGGAAGGCCAGTTGAATTTGCCGGCCAAGCCGAACTGATTGGGTTCTAAATCGGCCCACCGCGACCGAATTCTCACGCCCGGAGCTCCGAAGTGCAGTTGGGACAGCGCGTGGCCTTGATGGGAATCGCCGAATAACAGTAGGGACATTCCTTGGTGGCCGGCGCAGCAGCGGGAATCGGCTTTTTCCAACGATTCACCTGGCGGATTACCAAAAAGATCGCGAAGGCCACGATCAAAAAATCCACCGTAGCATTCAGAAATAAACCGTAATTGATCGTGGGAGCACCTGCAGCTTTCGCTGCTGCCAGCGTGTCGTAATGCGTGCCGGAGAGATTGAGAAAAAGGCTGGAGAAATCCACTCGTCCGAGGGCGAGCCCGATCGGCGGCATGATTACGTCGCTTACCAGGGACGTGATGATCTTTCCGAAAGCGGCGCCGATGATGATGCCGACCGCCATGTCCAGCACACTGCCTTTCATCGCGAATTCTTTGAATTCTTTCAGCATGGTCCGATCCTTTTGACACTGATGTTTGTGCTATCAAGGTCAGCCGGTATTTGCCGCCTCAAACGGACTGGGGATCAAATTGATGAGGCTGACGTTATCCGTAAGCGGGCCAACTTGCAAGACCGAAGCGATTTTATTCATCCTCGCAACGAAAGAACTCAGGTCTGTGGCCCCAATTCCTTAGTGCGTGCAAAGAGCAAAAAACCGAGAATTCCGCGGAAGGCTAAAACCACTCCAGCGCCGCCTAATAGCATTGGGATATAGCGCAAAGGAAGAAGCGGAATGCCCAGGACCAGCAAGCCGACTAGAACAAGCGAGCCAGCGCGTATCTTGGCCGGAACTCGGTTGGAAGTGTGTTCGCGACGCACCCATGCTCGCGCGCCCCAATAAAGGAAGACAACTCCGAGAGCGATTAAAGCCGCAGGGCGAGCCGGCAGTCCTACCCGCCCGGAAATTGCTAGCAGGATCAAAAGCGCTCCGAGAAGTAAAACGATAGCTTCATTGAGAAGTTTGAAGAGCTTCGCGGTTGTCGGCATACTTTTCTTCGCCAGCTCGTTGTTAGCCAGCGGCCATATTGATCGAATATACCGCAGTCACACTGTCGCTCGCGAGCAACGGCCGCCATGGCACAGTGGACATGGAATGATACAATTATACTTTTGGCGCCGCATCGTCGGCTAACAGCAATTGTTGAGGGAGAGTGCAGTGCATAAAGTGATCATCATCGGAAGCGGGTGTGCCGGCCTGACCGCCGCGATCTATGCAGCGCGCGCCGATCTGAAACCGCTGGTTTTAGATGGGTATGAGCCCGGCGGCCAGCTTGCCTTGACCACCATGGTCGAGAATTTCCCGGGATTTCCGGATGGGATCCTGGGACCTGAACTCATCGAGAATACCCGCAAGCAAGCGCAGCGCTTCGGGACCGAATTTCGTTCGGGCGCGGTGACTTCGGTGGACCTAAGCAAACTCCCGTTCAAAATTGAGGCAGGGAAAGAAAGCTACGAGTGCGAGGCGCTGATTGTCGCGGCCGGCGCTTCGGCTCGAATGCTCGGAATCGAATCCGAGGGTCACCTGCTCGGGCACGGTGTTTCCACATGCGCCACCTGCGATGGCTACTTCTTCCGTGGGCGCGACATTCTGGTAATCGGCGGCGGCGACACGGCCATGGAGGAGGCGACATTCCTCACGAAATTTGCCAAGACCGTGACTATCGTGCACCGGCGCAACGAATTTCGGGCTACCAAAATCATGCTGGACCGAGCTCGTGCGAACGAAAAAATCAAGGTTCTTACTCCCTACGTCATTGACGAAGTTCACGACGTAAGTAAAAAGTCGGTGGAGATGGTCACGCTGCGCAATGTGGAGACCAACGAGAAGAAAGACATTGCTACTGAGGGAGTTTTCGTGGCGATTGGGCACGACCCCAACACAAAAGTCTTCAAGGGCCAGCTAGAAATGGATGAGGCAGGTTATCTGCTTACACACGATGGCTCGAAGACGAACGTAGAGGGCGTTTTTGCTGCCGGGGACGTGCAGGACCATCATTACAGGCAGGCTGTCACCGCTGCAGGTTCGGGATGCATGGCGGCCATTGATGCCGAAAAATTCCTTGCCAGGCTCGAAAAATAGTGAATTCACTTCGTTTGCAGCATGATTTTCACGCCAACGGCTTTCGACCGCTTTTCATGCGCCTGTCGGTTCAAGCTGCCTTCTGATGCGCTCATTTCTTTTACATCTTTCTGAGAACAAGCGTCTCGCGCCGTTGATCATGAACAATTCAGTGAGCCGCCGTGTGGCGCGACGATTTGTCGCGGGTGAAACTCTGGATGATGCCGTCGAAGCTGCCCGCAATGTGAATCATGAAAAGCGAATGGCCAGCCTAGACCTGCTCGGTGAAAACGTCTCAGACGAAGCGGGAGCGCGTCGAGCGGCGGAAAACTACCTTTCGATTTTTGACCGCATTGAGCTCGAAAAGTTGGACGCCAACGTTTCGCTCAAGCTAACCCAACTCGGCCTGGATTTAAGCGAAGCGCTCTGCCAGGAACTTCTGGAGAAAATCGTCGCGCATGCCACGACCCACGGGAATTTCGTTCGCATTGACATGGAAGGGTCCGCCTACACCGAGCGCTCCGTGGCAATGACTAAGCGAGTTCGCGCCAAATTTTCGGGCGTAGGTACCGTGATGCAGGCCTATCTATACCGCGCGGAAAAAGACGTCTTGGATTTGCTGGCAGCGGGCTGCCGGCTCCGCCTTTGCAAAGGCGCGTATCAAGAGCCGCCAGACGTCGCATTTCCGAAAAAGGCCGATGTAGATGCCAATTATGTGAAATTGATGAAACTAATTTTGCCAAGCGGAATTTACCACGGCATTGCCACTCACGACCCCGCCATGATTGACGCGACCAAAGCGTTCGTTCGCGAGAAAAATATCGCCCGCGGACAATTCGAATTTCAAATGCTTTATGGGATTCGCACGGATCTGCAGCAACAACTCGTCCGAGAAGGATACCGTCTTCGAATTTATATTCCCTACGGTACCGACTGGTTTCCTTATTTCATGCGCCGCTTGGCCGAACGTCCTGCAAACCTAACTTTCTTTTTGCGCAACCTGTTGCCGAGAAGTTCACAAGGTTCCTCCGCTTAATACCGGACCATAAAGGAAATGAATTTACACTTGAGGAAGTTTGCAAACCTCGACGTCTAAGACTTGCGACAAACCGCAACGCCATCGCGCAAAGGAATAATAATCGGAAAAAGTTCGGGCGAGGAATAGATAAGCTTATTGAACTGTTGAATCGCTCGCGTCTGCGAATCATTCGATTTCCGCGTAACTTTTCCCGACCAAAGCACATTGTCCGTGAGCAGCAATCCGCCCGAGCGCAGCCGCGGAATAGCTTTGCGCAAAGCCTCCGGATATTGGTGTTTATCCACGTCGATGAAAATCAGATCGAACACACCGCGCACTTGATCGATTAAAGCCACAGCGTCGCCGGTCATAATTTGAATACACTTTTCAACTCCGGCACGTTTGAAGTAGCCCCGAGCGCGCGCCGCGTTGGTGGGATTGCCATCCGTATAATAGACTTCCGCGTCTGCGCCCGCCGCTCGCGCCAGCCAGATCGTGGAGTAGCCGATGGCCGAACCCATCTCAAAGATGCGCTTGGCTCCGGAAATTTGCGCCATTAAGTAAACCATGCGCGCAACAACCGGGCCGATAATCGGGACGTCGTGCTGCTTGGCGTAGCTCTCCATTTCCGAGATGACTGCATCGCGCTTGGGCAACAGATCCGCGAGGTACTCTTCGACCTTTGCATTCAAAATACCAGGCATTCGTTTCTCTCCCAGAAACAGCGAAACGTCTAACCGAGCGTATCTCCCGGTTTCATATCGTGAATCTCAAGTCCCAAAATATCTTTCGTCAGGCGCTTAAGTTCATCGGGCGTGCCTGTCAACACAGGAAATGTTCCGAAGTGCATTGGAATTACGTGCCGAACGCCGAGCAGGCGGATAGCCATGGCTGCTTGCCGCGGGTCCATGGTGTAGTAGTCGCCGATGGGCAAGAGCGCCACGTCCGGCGAATAGAGCTCGCCAATAATTTTCATGTCGCCAAATACAGCTGTGTCACCAGCGTGATAGATAGTTAGGCCTCCCGGAAGGCGAACTATGTAGCCACATGCTTCTCCACCGTAAACGATTTTTTTGCCGTCCTGGATTCCGCAGGAATGGATTGCGTGGACCATGGTGACTTCGATCTCGCCCACCCGTTGAGTGCCGCCTTTATTCATTCCGTGTGTCTTGCGAACGCCTTTCGATTCCAGCCATGCGCACGTTTCGTGGATTCCCACAACTTGCGGCTTGTGCTTTTTCGCAAGCATCACCGCGTCAGCAATGTGATCGAAATGACCGTGTGTTATCAGCATGGCGTCAATGCGGCTGAATTTCTTCAGCGGCTTTGGACACATAGGATTGGTTTGCACCCACGGATCGAGAACGATTACTTTTCCGGATGGCGTGGTGATGCGAAACGTCGCATGACCGAGCCACGTCACTTTGTTCCCTCGCGTTTCGAGCATTGATGATTCCCTCGTTATGAATTTAACTTCGACCGGCTGCAGTGAGGCTGGCGACCGATTTATTTTGCGCAGCGGACTTCGGAAGAAGGTCACGGAAAGCTTGTTCGAAAACCGGACGAGGACGCGTCCCTAAAAAATAGAGATTGATGCGCCCGTCGCGCGTATAAAACACCGTCTGCGGCATTGTCCCGTTCCAAGCCGGATTCACGCCACGATAGAAGGCGTCGAGATCGATTCCCGGTTTCTGCCGGTAATTTGGGAAGTGCGGTTGTGTGCGCGCGATGAAGCGGCGAACAAGATTCATATCAGAATCGTCGTCCATATTTATTCCAATCACGCTGATACCCTGTGATTTGAATTCAGCGGCCAATTGGACGATCAGAGGGAATTCATCGCGGCACGGCTCGCACCAGGTAGCCCAGAAATTTACCACTAGCGGCTTACCGCGGTATTTCGCGAGCAGTTGCTGATAGCCCGCAAGGTCGATAACTTGCGGATCAGGGGTCTTCGTCGCGGATTGGGCGCCGACAGCCGTGGCTTTCGCGGGCGAACTTTGTGTGCGCGCCAAACCGATCGGTGTGATCGAAAACAGCAAAGCTAAAGCGAAGGTTAGAGCCGCAACCTGCCAAGTTCGTTTCAAGTGCCACCGTCCTCAATCGGTCATTCTAACGGGTCTGGGGCTTGCCGCCAACTTGTACGGGAAGAGATAAGCCCGATGTCCCATGCTTGTACCTGCTATTATTTGGTGATATAAAAAATGCATAATGTTTGTTGGCAATACTCCCGGCTATCCGGGGAACGTAAACGCTTCGAGGAGAACGGGAAATGGCCTACGTAATCGCTGAACCCTGCATCGGCACAAAAGATACTGCCTGTGTTGACGTTTGCCCGGTGGACTGTATCCACCCGCGCAAAGACGAGGCGGAATTCGAAGCCGAGAAAATGCTTTATATCAGCCCTGATGAGTGTATCGACTGCGGAGCTTGCGTCCCGGTATGTCCTGTAACCGCGATTTTCGCGTTGGAAGATTTGCCGGAAAAGTGGGCTGGTTTCACACCGATCAATGCGGATTGGTACAAGAATAAGAAGGCTTAAAAGCGACTGATACCTGGCGGGCGGGAGATTCGTCACGGCGGATCATTCGGTCCGCCGTTTTTGTCGGTGAACGGTTAGCCTTCCAGGCCGAGCACTTTGCGTCCTTCAGGAGTGATCCTGCTCGGATCCCATGCTGGTTCCCACACGATTTCGACTTTCACGTCGCGCACTTCCGCTATCGAGGCAATCCGCGCGCGAACTTGTTCCGGAATCGCCATGGCGGATGGGCATCCTTGAGTCGTCAGCGTCATTTTCACCGCGACGTTTCCCTCGCTGTCGGACTGCGCGTCATAAATAAGCCCCAGATCGACGATGTTAATGGGGATTTCCGGATCGTAGCACTGCCGCAACGCGTTCATGATCTCTTCACGTTCAACCGCCATTTGTGTTCTCCTCGCCCGAACTCTTTATGTTGATTGGATGCTGCTGGACCGGGACCGTTGCGATCAACGCTATTCCAGCGTTTCATAGCCTTCTGCACGTGTCAATCGCATCCGGCGCTTGCGCTGCGCGCCCTCGCTGATACACTACGATTTCGCGATTTGCCGTTAGCCGCACTGGTTGGTGAAGAATACATGCTTGGGAGGCGGAAAACTTTGAAAGCTAAATTTCTTTCCCCGTTGATGGCGGCTATCGTCCTACTATTTTCGTTTGCAGCTGGCTTGCAGGCGCAGCACGTGACGCACGATGATAACGGCCCCCCGGCGAAGAGCGTTAGCTTGACCGCGAAGAATTTTCAGTTTGATCCGGCGATAATTCACATCAAAGTTGGTCAGAAAGTGCGCCTGTACGTGACCGCGCCTGACTCTACACTGGGACTCAGGATCAACCCCTTTCCTGACGGCGCGACGTCATCAACTCCGCCCGGTTTGTATTTTGTGTTTGGCGAAGACTGTTGGAAACTCAGAAAGGGCGAAACCCTTCCCATCGATGTCGTGGGGGACACGCCGGGCACCTATACCTTCATGTGCTGCAAGGGATGCGCAAAAGGGCACAAATCGATGAAGGGCCAACTCATCGTCGATCCTTAGAATTCAAGCCAACAAATTTTCGATGAGCTTCACTGAAGCGCAATCGCGGAATCTCTGAGCGGTTAGGTTTCTCACCTTTGCCAATACTTCGTGCCCACTGCTTCGCTGCGGAGCGCAACTCTTCAATAGCAAGACCGCGATGAACCGCAGGGAAGCGCGACAATTTGACGATGCCAGCGGCGAGTAGGGCCTCGGTTCCATCGGTGTTTTCCCTGCAATAGTGATGAAACGCAGCTGCGATCTGAATGATTCCCTGTAGGAAGGTTTTCTCGGGCTCGGCTTCCTCAAGCCACATTTCCTCCCAGACCTCGTGGGCTTCAAAAAACTCTGCGGCGTTAAAATGTAAGATGCCGCGCTGAAATTTTTCCTCCTTGTTCATGGATTCCATCGCGTGAATGCTCTTTTCTCGTTAAACTTCCTATGTAACAAGGCATCATAGCAGGCCCATCAGGAACACGCAGGCAAATGGAAATCAATATTCAGTTGCCGGGGGTGAAACTTGGCGCGGTTGAGGCCGATTCAGTACACGTCGCGCCCGGCAATCAAGAATTAGCGCAGTTGCTGGCGGAGGTCTGCGAACGCAAACGCCGCGAGTTCACGCTGGAATCGTTGGCCGAGGAAAAATCGGTTCGTGACGTTCGAGCGATGTTTCGCGGCTGGGGAATGGACCCTTCGAAATATCGTCCGTCATCGGAAGCGCTGCTCCGCCGCGTGGTGCAAGGGAAGGAGCTTTATCGCGTATCAAATGTCGTTGACATTGGAAACTTGGGATCGATAGAGACAGGTTGGTCCTTCGGTTGTTACGACCGCTCACAAATCGCGGCCCCTATAGAGTTTCGGCACGGTTCTCCGGGCGAGAAGTACGAAGGCATTGGCAAACAAACCTGGCATCTTGATGGGCGTCCGCTCCTCGCTGATTCGCAGGGACCATTCGGTAGCCCAATAAGCGACTCGACTCGAAGCATGATCACCGAAAGTGCCTGCGATATTCTCGTCATTTTGTATGTACCCGCCGGCGCGCCCGATGCATCCATAGAAATGGCCATGAAACGGCTCGGCGAACGCCTCACTCTCTTTGCGGGAACCTCGGCGACGCGCACCGGAATCTGCCGCGCGAGCTAAAAAGCAACGCCTAACTTCCTGCGTTGAAGAAATTCACATTAGTGGTCACGCCTTGTTGCCTGGGAAGTTCGTCTGATTCAGGTTATTCTGTTAGTTTCCATTGAGGTTCGGTAGTGGCGAAATTTCAGCTTGCCCTTCTCATTCACGCGCATCAACCGGTCGGAAATTTCGACGACGTGATCGAGCGTGCTTATCAACATTCCTATTTGCCGTTTGTCGAAACTTTGACGCGTCATCCTTCGATTCACATGGGACTGCACTATTCGGGCGTTTTGCTGGAATGGCTGGAACGTGCGCACCCCGAATATTTTGAGTTGCTTCGCGCGCTGGTGAAGCGTGGACAGATAGAAATCGTCGGTGGCGGTTTTTACGAACCGATCCTGGTTGTAATTCCGCCGGAAGACCGCCTCGAGCAAATCATCAGGCTTTCGGACTATGTTGAAAACAACTTTGGCCGGCGGCCAAGAGGTGCATGGCTCGCAGAACGCGTATGGGAGCCGCAGTTGCCTTCATCGCTCGCCGCTGCGGGGGTCGAATACACGCTCGTCGACGACAATCATTTCCTTGGTGCCGGATTTGAGCTGGATCAGCTTTTTGGATATTTCACTGCGGAGGATCAATGCCGCTCGGTGAAAATTCTGCCGGGACTGAAAGCGCTGCGCTATCTGATTCCGTTTCGTGGCGCTGAAGAAACGTCGCAGTTTTTACGTCGCGCCACGGCGGAACATCCGGGCTGTTTTGCCGCAATGGGTGATGACATGGAGAAATTCGGCGTTTGGCCCGGCACTTACGATCTTTGCTATCGAGATCATTGGCTTGAGAATTTCTTCACTGATCTGGAACGCAATTCCGACTGGCTGGAAACGAGCACGCCGATTGACGCGGTCAGTTCGCACGCTTCCTTGGGACGCGCCGATCTTCCTACCGCTTCTTACACCGAAATGATGGAGTGGTCCCTGCCCACTCCTGCTCGGAACCGCTACCACGCCTTGACTGTGGAGTTCGCCAATCGTCCTGCCGAATTGCCTTTCTTGCGCGGCGGTATCTGGAGGAATTTCTTTTCGAAGTATTGCGAATCGAACTTGCTGCACAAAAAAATGCAGCACGTTTCAGCCAAGGTTCGCCGTCTGGAGCAAAGCCGCCGCCCAAACAAATCCTTTCAAGCGGCTCAGGACGAAGCCAAGACTCTGGTGCTACGAAGCCAATGTAATGACGCGTACTGGCATGGCGTTTTCGGGGGTCTATATTCTCCACATTTGCGCACCGCACTTTGGCGCTCCCTGGTACAGGCGGAAACGATAGCGGACGGCCTGGCGCATCGCGGACGGCGCTACGCAACCGTGGAATCCACCGATTTTGATGCCGATAGCCGGGAAGAAATTTACTTCTGCTCGGACCGTTACGCGGCGGTTCTTTCCCCTGACGACGGCGCCACTATCTCCGCGCTTGATTGCCGGCAATCAAATGCTGCGTTGATTAATTCGCTTTGCCGGCGGCCAGAGTCTTACCACGCGGCTCTGAAGAACCTTTCTGCCAAGAAGGCTTCCGGTGTCCAATCCATTCACGAACAAACTCGTACGAAAGAAGCCGGCCTTGAACGTTTTCTTCACTACGACCGCTGGCCGCAGAATGCCTTTCGCTTAAAACTATTTGGCCGCGGGAAAAATTACGAAGATTGCGCGACGGTGCGATTGGACGAAAACGCCGGTTTGGCAGGCGGGAGATATCGTTCCACAGATGTCACTGCGACAAAGGCTACGTTCGTAGCAGAAGAAAGCAACGATTGGCCGGCCGAGAAAACATTTTCGTTTTCAACACTCCCGCAAGGCTTCGAAATTATCTGCGACGTTAACTTGCAGCGCACGGCACCCGGAGCGGCTTCCATGTTCGTGGGCCTCGAGGTTGTCATCAACTTCCTGGCGCCGTCGTCCCCGGACCGATATTTTGAAACTCACGGGCAACGCTATCCACTTCGTTGGGGCGCGACCACGCCCGCATCCGACTTGCGAATGGTGGATGAGTGGCAAGGAGTAAGTGTGACCCTCGGCGCTCCGAACGCGCAGGATTTTTGGGTGACGCCGATCGAAAGCGTCTCAGAGTCGGAAGAAGGTTTTGAGCGCATCTATCAAGGCTCGCAAATTATGGCCGTATGGCCAATCGAGCTCGCGCCTGGAGCAAAATGGACCGGAAGATTAGAATTGAAAGTGGAACAATTGGCTCAAGAAAAGAAGACTGAATAGCGGTTGATCCAACCGAAATGACGAGGTTGCGCCAAATCGCTAAGCTCTGCTACATTGCGCCATAAGAAGAACCGGAGGAAAAATGGCTGTTTCGAAGGAATTGCTCGACATTCTGGTCTGTCCCCTGGATAAAACGCCCGTGAAATTGACTCCGGACGGCAGTGGACTGAAATGTTCGGCTTGCCGGCGCGTCTATCCCGTTCGCGACGACATTCCCGTAATGCTCATCGACGAAGCGCGAATCGAAGCTCAGTAAAACGGCGCGTCGAAAAATTCGAATGGCCTCGCCATATCCGCAGCTTCTATGGCGGAAAGCCTAGCGACTGATTCCTAAATTCCACCCAAATTTTCACTTCTTTCGTTTTACTTTGTTTTGCGGCGTCATTATCTCCCGGGAACGGCTGGTATGGGCTGAGCTCGATTGTGGCCACAACACCCGAAGACGCGCCACCCGATGCGTCGGGTAAGCGCTCCATATGTTCCAAATGATAGCTCTTTATGGGGCCGTAATAGCCGTCCGGTCCCCAATCCTCCAGGAAATCCTTGAACGAATATGATTCGGCCGGTTTCCAGATTCGAAAGGCCTCGTCCATTTTTCCTGCAACAACCGCGTCCATGAAATACCGGATTGTTTTTTCTTCGGTGTGAAAGCGCAGTTCGTACGCGGCGAAGAGAACAATAAGTACAATGAAAACCACACCCGTAATAATGTAACGGAGTACCTTCGATGGCGGATGCTCTTCGGTAGAATCAAAAAGTCCCACGAACGCTCCTTCGAATTAGAGCTGGCGTTTGAATAGTATCAGGCAGCCGGCGATCATCACCGTTGAAATACCCAACAAAACTATCACGTCCATGTAAATGCCTTCAATGCCTGTGCCTTTCAGCGTGAGATTGCGCAGGGCGTGCACCGTATAAGTGAAAGGGTCGATCACCGCAATCCAGCGAAGCCAGCGAGGAAAGGCCTGAATCGGATAGACCGCGCCAGAAGGGAAGAATAGTAGCGTATTCAAAACACCAAACGTCGCGCGTGGGACCAGCGGGTCGTCCACGCGCACCATCAGCAAAAACATAAAACTCATCATTGCGATCGCTGCGCAAGTGACTACGATTGCAAGATAAAACAAGCGCAGCGGATCCCAAATTCGTGGAATGCCCGCGATCATGCCACCGATCACAGTCAACACCATCCCAGCCATCAATCCCTTGATCGTGCCTGCGCCGATAAGGCCGGCCACTAATTCGGATTTTTTGATCGGCGTTACCAGATACCCCTCGTGAAGTCCGCGCGCTTTGTCATCAATGAAAGTAATTCCACCGCCGATCATGGCCACCACAAATATCGAAAGCGCAATTGAGCCCGCCAACAAATATTTTATATATTCGACGTAAGGATAAATCTCCACCGTGTTCAATTGAATCTGGCTGGCCAGCCTTGGCTCTACATCCGGAGCGTTGAGCTGTTCCACCATTTGCTGTACCCGCTCCAAAATTGCGCTGGAGATGAATTGGTCGGTGTTGTCCTCCATAAACGCGATTCGCGGGCGGTCGCGATGGTAGTAGCGTTGCGAAAAATCTTTTGGAACGTAAACGACTGCCCGGACATAGCCGTTGCGCAGATCTTCACTAGCCTTTTGCTCTGAGTCGTAGTCAATCACATGAAAGGTTCGAGCGTTTGCAGCAATTCCATTGAACATCTCGCGAATCTTGAGCGATTCAACAGAATGATCCATATCTACGAAAGCTACTTGAACGCCCGTCACTTTGCCGCCGAAGGCATAACCTAGAACAACTAATTGCATCAACGGAAACACCATGGAGGTCATCATCAGCGCGGGGCTGCGAAAAAATTTGCGCAGATCCCGCTCTATGAGCGCCCATGTACGGTTGAAATTCATGCTGCTGCGTTCTCCACTAATTTCCGGATTGTTTTGTGCTCAGCGATACAGATGGCCAATGTCATAACGTGCTCCGGCGTTCGATGCATCGCGCAAATCGCTTCCTGTGTAATGGACGAAAACGTCGTCGAGCGTGGTGCTCTGCACCGAAACTCGTTTCACGCCCACGTTTCTTGAACGCGTCAAATCCATGAGTGCCGCAATCGTCGCTGGCCCGTCGCTCGAAGTAATATGCACGACGTCCTCGCGCTGCGTTACGCCGGTAACATGAACCAGGGCACGCAGTTCGGCAATCCAGTCGCCTGGCGCGTTTTCGAACTCGGCCTCCACCGTATCGATGCCGGAAATGCTGTCCTTCAGCCGCGTAGGCGTGTCCAGCGCTGCGAGCTTTCCGTGATCGACAATCGCGATGCGGTCGCAAAGCTTGTCGGCTTCTTCCATGTAATGGGTGGTGATTAATATGGTGAGCTCGGATCGCTCGCGCAGCTTACGAATCATTTGCCAAACATTAGTTCTAGAAACGGGATCCAGGCCGGTCGTCGGCTCGTCAAGGAACAAAATCTTTGGTGAATGAATAAGCCCACGCGCGATTTCTAACCGCCGCCTCATGCCACCCGAAAACGTGCGTACGAGCGCATCTTTGAATTTGAGTAAATCCACCGATTCGAGTAAATCGTGGATGATTTGGCCGCGTTGCTGGCGAGGCACGCCGTAAAGTTTCGCGTGGACTTCCATGTTCTCAACGGCAGTAAGTTCGGGGTCGGAAGTCAGCGCCTGCGGAATCACGCCCATGGCAAACCGAACTCCGTTGGCATCTTCGCGAATATCATGTCCGGCGATGCGCGCGGTACCGGAAGTCGGCGGCGTCAGGGTAGTCATCATGCGAATCAACGTTGTTTTTCCCGCGCCGTTCGGTCCCAGCAAACCAAAAATCTCCTGTTGTGCGACGTTGAAGCTGACGTCGTTAACGGCCACCAAATCCCCAAACTTCTTGGTAAGATGATCGACTTCGATTGAATTTGCCATTTGTTCCAGACTTACTTCACAACCGCGCGAACCAACTTTTCTTCGCCGGTGGAGGCAGCAGCACCGTAGCTGTCATTCCCGTAAACAATCGTCGGCCGGGATTTGGAATGGCCACTTTGATAGCAAAAGTTTTGATATCGCGCTTCGTGCGGCTCACGTCGCGCTGTGTCGCGAAGTCGTTTTCGACGCCCTTGAAATACACGGGTCCCTCGATGATGTTTCCAGAAGGCAGCTTCACTCGCAGTTGTTGTCCGAACGAAACGGAGTCGATGTAAGACTCTTCCACGTCCGCGTGCACCCACAGATGATCTACGTCCACGACCACCACAATCGGCGAACCTTGCGCCACAACTTCTCCCTGCTTGGCTACTCGTACGGACACGATTCCATCAATCGGAGCATAAACTTTCGTGTAGCTGAGTTGCGCGGATACTTGCGCCGCGGCGGCGCGCGCCTGTTCTAACTGCGCCATTGTCGTATTGATTGCGCTCTTGCGCGCATCGACTTGTTTTCTGTTCGCCTGCGCCACATCTTGTGCTGCGGCCTCGGCCTTTACAGCTTGTTCCAATGCTGTAACTGTCGCTTTTGAAATCTTCACCGCAGCTTCGGCGTGATCGCGGTCTTGCGCCGAGACCTCTCCCTTGGCAAAAAGCTGCTGCATGCGTTTGAGATCGTCTTGGTCGCGTTCCAATTGCGCGCGTGCGGGTGCCAGTTGCGCATCTGCGGAGAGGACTCTAGCCTGCGCCTCGGTTACCGACGCACCCGTTTGATTGTCCATCCAGGAATAGTTATGGTTTGCTTCGTTCACTTGCTCTTCCAGGCTAGTAACATTCGCTTTTGCAGCCGCCAGACTTGCGTTTAACTCGGCGGGATCAAGTTCAGCGATCAGATCGCCTTTTTTCACCGAGCTGCCTTCGTCCACCGTCAAATTAATAATGCGTCCGGTAATTTGCGGGCTGACCACTACTTCATTGCCGTCTACAACGCCAATCAGCGGAATGTAATTTCCTTGCGGAGTCGTGAAGTAATACACCACACCACAAATTACAAAAATCACTCCGATAAACATCAGGAATTTCCGTCCAGTCATCGCTGCCTCGGTTCTACGCGCATCAGTCCATGATCCAAAAAGTCAAGAAGTGCGTGCTTTCGCTCCCTCAACGCCTGCGGAGAAAGCACCTTGCGGCCTGACACCTGGCTCATCACCGGAGCGGCCGCGAAGTAAAAAACTGTCATGCCCAACATGGTGAAAACGGTCTGCTCCGCATCTACTTTGCGAAACTCCCCTGAAGCTACTCCTTCTTCGATCAAGCTTCTAAGCCGCTTGTGAAACGGGCGAAAGTATTCGCGCACGATCCACTCGAACTTCGGCGCCGTGTCCATTACTTCGCGTTGAACCAGGCGCGGATAATTCGGATGCACAGCGAAGAAGTCGAAATAGCCGTTCACCCATGCGATCAAGCGGTCTCGCGAACTCGTCTTAGCCGCTAACGGAGCAAACGCGGCATTGCGAAGTTGACGTAAGAGATTTTCCATCACCGCGCGATGTAGCCGCCTCTTATCCCCAAAATAGTAATAGAGCATCGCCTTGTTGGCATGAGCAGCTGCAGCGATTTCTTCCGTTCGCGCCCCGGCCATGCCCTGATCCGCAAAATGTTCCTCCGCCGCGGCCAGGATGCGTCTCGCGGTCATCGGATTCTTTACTTTCTTTCTTCCTGCCGGCATTCAGATATCGGCTCGCTGTATTATTTAACTAACTGGTTAGTTTAATTGCCGTGTTCCCTGCTGTCAAGTTCTTCGAGCCAGGAGTACTTAAGACACTACAGCGCGACATGGTGCGCCGAAGCCCTTTTTTCAGAGCCTCCTTGGATTCATACGATTGCGAGAGGGATTTGTTACGAGGCCGTCAGCGCTCCGCCAGCGCCTTCAGGAAGTTCGATGGAGTATTTGGTTCGGGACTTCTCGCGATGCATTTCGAGGGCCAGCTCGATCAATCGGTCGATCAGTTCCGTGTAAGGAAGGCCGGAAGCCTCCCACAGTTTCGGGTACATGCTGATCGACGTAAACCCTGGAATCGTATTCAATTCGTTCACAAAAATCTTCCCACTCCGCCGCTCGAGGAAAAAATCGCAACGCGCCATTCCGCACCCATCGATTGCGCGGAAAGCGCGTACGGCATATTCCTGAAAGGTTTTAACTTGTTTCTTTGTCAGAGCCGCAGGGATCAATAAATCGGTTCCCCCCTCCAGGTACTTCGCAATGTAGTCGTAATATTCCCGATGCGGAACAATTTCGCCTGGAACTGAAGCGCGCAATTCGTCGTTGCCAAGCACGGCCACCTCAATTTCACGCCCCGCAATGCCACGCTCAATCACTATTTTCAATGCGAATTCAGCCGCCAGGTCCATCGCGGCGGGAATTTCTTTGGGCGTCTTCACGCGCGTCATGCCAACCGAAGAGCCGAGTGTGGCCGGCTTTACGAAAAAAGGAAACCGGAATGTCTTCTTGATCGATTTCAATATGGCCGCGCGTCTGTGCTCCCAGTCAGACCGCCGCACGGTCATGAACGGGACGATTGGCAATCCAGCATGCTCGAAGAGCCGCTTCTGAACATCCTTATCCATGCCGACAGCCGAAGCCAAAACGCCTGCGCCGACGTACGGCAACCCGGCAAGCTCCATCAACCCTTGCACCGTGCCATCCTCCCCAAAAGTGCCGTGCAGGGCTGGGAAAATTACATCGACCATGATGCTGGGACGTCCGGCAACGGGGACGAGCGGAACCAATGTGGCAGCGGTGGGATCCGACGGAAGAATTACGCGATCTCCCGATTTCAAAACATCGGCAAGCAATTCCTGCGCTCCTCGCCCCGCTAGCCAGCGGCCCTCTTTCGAAATGCCGATAGGAACCGCTTCGTACTTTTCCGGATCGAGCGCGCGGATAACGGACGCGGCGGAAGCCAAAGAAACTTCATGTTCCCCCGAGCGGCCTCCGAAAAGCACGCCTATGCGTAATCGTTTATTGGAAGCCACGTTATTGCCCAGCCTTCAGCAGCGCACAGTTCACAGGATTTTCTTTCCTAACCCCGATAGCACCAGTTCGACGCCGAGCAGCGCCGTCGTGTTATGCAAATCGATGACCGGATTGACTTCCACAAGTTCGAACGAAACCATCGAGCGGCTATCTGCAATCATTTCCAAAGCGAGATGCGCCTCGCGATACGTGACGCCGCCGCGAACCGGTGTGCCAACCCCAGGAGCGTCGGTGGGATCAACGAAATCCATGTCGAGGCTGACGGAAATCCCCGCAGTATCGTCGCTTGCAAATCGCAAAGCGTCGGCCATCACTTCGCGCATTCCGCGTTCGTCGATATCGCGCATGGTGAAAATGTGAACGCCCGACTCTTTCACCAAGCGCCGCTCTTTGGCGTCGAGGTCGCGTATACCGACTAGTGCCACGTTGCGCGGTTCCACCATCGGCTTGATACCGGCAAGTTCGGTCAACTCCGGAGGGCCATATCCCATGATCGATGCGAGCGGCATGCCGTGAACGTTTCCGGATGGCGAAGAATCAGGCGTGTTCATATCACCGTGGGCGTCCAGCCAAATCACCCCGATCCGCTTGGATTGTTTGTTGAAGTGCGCTGCCGTGCCCGCCGTAGTCCCCACCGCAATGGAATGGTCGCCGCCTAAAACCAGCGGCACCATATCTTCATCGAGAGTTTTCTGAACGGCATTAGCGAGACCTTTGCAGGCCTGCGCAATTTCGTCGAGATATCTAGCGCGCTTTTCGCCGTAAGGTTGTTCTTCGGGCTGAGGGACGTCCACGTTGCCGATGTCCTCCACCTGGCGACCAAGCTGTTTGAGCCGCGCATGCAGTCCCGCCACACGCAACGCAGACGGGCCCATGTCCACGCCACGACGGCTCTGTCCCAAGTCCATCGGCACGCCGATGATTCTTATTTTCTCTGGCATTTTGTTGTGGTCTTTCGCGCCCACGATTCAGGGCGAAGAAACACTAAGGATAGACGCGATACAGCATCCGAGGGAAGGGAATCACTTCGCGAATGTGCTCCGTTCCGCAAATCCAGGCTACCGTACGTTCAAGGCCCAGCCCGAAGCCGGCGTGCGCCACGCTGCCGTAGCGACGCAGGTCAAGGTACCACTGAAAAGATTCTTCCGGCAGGTTGTGCTCACGAAGGCGTTTCAATAGGGTTTCGTAATTTGCCTGGCGCTCGCCGCCTCCGATGATTTCTCCGTATCCTTCCGGGGCAATCATGTCGAAACTCAAAGACAGCTCGGGCCGCTGTTTGTCTGTGGCCATATAGAATGCCTTCATGGCTGCCGGGTAGCGGTGAATGATCACCGGTTTATCGAATTCCTTGGAGATGATGGTTTCTTCGTCTCCGCCGAAGTCGTCGCCCCACTTCGCCGGGTTTCCGGCCTTTTGCAAAACTTTGATGGCCTCGTCGTAAGTCACGCGCGGGAAGGGAGGAATGATTTTTTCCAGCTTCGCCACGTCGCGCTGAATGGTGGCTAGTTCGCGAGGGCGATTTTTAATCACGGATTGCACCACGGCGCTTACTAGCCCTTCGCCGAGCTGCATCATGTCGTCCAGGTGTGCGTAGGCAGCTTCCGGCTCCAGCATCCAAAATTCGGTCAAGTGCCTGCGAGTTTTGGATTTTTCGGCACGAAATGTCGGGCCGAACGTGTACACCTTGCCGAGCGCAGCCGCCGTGGCTTCCACATAAAGCTGCCCTGATTGCGTCAGATAGGCTTTCTGATCGTCAATATAATTCACTTCAAAAAGAGTTGAGGTCCCTTCGCAAGCCGCCGGAGTGAAAACCGGCGCATCGGTGAGCGTGTAGCCCTGGCTATCCATGTAATTGCGCGCTGCGCGTTCCACTTCCGCGCGAATGCGCAGAATGGCTGCCTGCCGCGGCGCACGAATCCACAAATGGCGATTGTCGAGAAGAAAATCCACGCCGTGTTCTTTTGGTTGAATCGGATAGGGCTCTGAATCAGACACGCGATGCACTACTTCGACTCCGCTGATGTGCATCTCGAATCCGCCGGTGGCGCGCGCCTCGGCGCGAATTGTACCGGTGACAATTACGCTCGATTCACGAGACAAGCCCTTCAGCGCCTCGAACGCTTCGGGTTGCTCTTTCTGCGATACCACGCCCTGGATCACACCCGTGCCGTCGCGAAAAATGGGGAAAAGAAGCTTGCCTGATTCGCGCTGGTTATAAAGCCAGCCTTGAATGGTCACCGTGCCATCGACATGCTCTCCAGCGTGTTCGATGGTGATGATGGTTCTAGCTGCTTGTTGCGGCTGAGTCATTTACCTGCTCGTTGTTTCTTTTGTGATTCAGGAACGGGAGGTATACCCGCGCTTGTCCTCGAAATTCTCTTCTAGCTTATCAAATGTCGCGCGAACTTGTTCAAGCGTTGGACCGCCGTTCGACTGGCCCTTGAGTTCCAGCACGATTGCCACCGGTTGCGGAGCATTAGCGATCGCGGCGAGTCCGGCGTCCCAATTTATGGTGCCTTCGTAGGGAAGCAGGTGTTCGTCCTTCTCGCCATGATTGTCGTGAATGTGGGTGGTCGCCACGCGTTCGCGCATGATATCGAAACTCACCTCCACGCCTTCCTCAATATGCGCGTGACCTGCATCGAAACAGAGCCGCAAATCGTTCAAGTGCGTGTCGGTGATGAAATGTTGGAGAGAAGCCGGCGCGCCGAGTTCGCCAGGCGTATTTTCCAAAGCGATAGTCACACCGCGCGCCTTGGCAAAAATGCAGAGATGTTCGAGCGAGCTGAAAGCAGCATCGAACTTGCGAGGGTCGGCGGATTGGCGGCCGTGTCCGATGTGCTGCACCAGGAAACGGAAAGGAATTCGTTCCGCCACTTCCAGCGTTCGTTTTACTTCGTCCACCGCGTCGAGGCGCCTGATGCGTTCGGTATCGGAAATGGATATGGGCACGCCGCTTTCGCGCCCGGGGGAAAGGTCGCGCTCCGTAGGCGAATGCAGGGAGTGCAATTCCAGGCGATATTCGCCAAGCGCGTCCGCGAGTTCGCGAACCGCTTGTGGCTCGCGATAGTTGAAATGCCGCGGCGAGCAGAAAATCTCAACGCTAGTGATTCCAGCCTGAGAAATCTCGGCCAGCAACGCAGCTCCCAGCGGCTGGTTGACATAGCGATAGGTCGAAAGTACGCGTTGCATTCAGCTCCCGTGCGCTTTGTAGTAGAGAATTACCATGGTCGATGGAAAATGTGGTTCCGTCAATAGGCCCAAGAGATTGAAAGCGAAAACAATCCTTGGGACAGATTCAAATAATCCGAACGGCAGTTTTTCATTGAATGAAGATCAATCGGAGATGAGGACTACTAATACCAGGGCGATCAGCGCACCGAGGAGAAGCGCAAAACCCAGCCACATCCATATGGGACGGCGTTTGCGCATTAATCCCGGGGGCGGGGGAACAATTTCGGGGAGGAGGGGTTCGGGGGTCACGGTTTTTTTATTTTAATGAATTGAGCGCAGGCCAGATGTGGTTCGAGCGCGGGTTCTCATTGATGAATTCTTCGCGCATGGTCCGATGCTAGCACCGCAGCTACTCGTTACGAAATGATTTAGCGGCGGTCACACAGGCGCGCAGTTTTTCGATGGCCTGCCGTACTGTGCGTGTTTTGAGGCCGCAATCCGGGTCCACCCAGACAGCTTCTTTCGGAAGAATGGTTAGCGCCCGTTCGATACGTTCGCGGACGACTTCGGGATTGTCCGTCTCGTGCGAATGGACGTCCACGACGCCGAAGCTGATGTCCTTCGTAAAGGGATAGCGGCGGAAAAGTTCGAGCAGGTCCAAATCGCTGTTGGACATTTCCAGGTCAAAATTATCCACGGCCAGGTCGAGCATAGCGGGATAAATTTTGTCGAATTCGCCGTAGCAGGCGTGCGTGATGAAGTAAGCATTCTGTCCCTTGGTGGTCAGTTCCATGGCTTCGAGAGCAATGAATAGTTCTTCAGGCCGCACGGAGAGTGCAGGTTCGTCTATTTGAATAATTTTGCAGCCGGCAGCGATGAGCGCTACTACTTCCTTGCGGACGACTTTTGCCAGTGCTAGCGCCGCGCTGCGGCGGTCGGGATAAAATTCATTGAAACTCCAGTCCATGATGGTGTAGCCGCCAGTGAGCATTCCCTTCACCGGCTTTTTTGTAAGACTTTGCGCATATTTCCACCACTCGACGGTGAGTGGGCTGCGCCATGCGACCTCGCCGGAAATGATGGGTTTATGGTAGTAACGATTTCCGTAGCTGCGAACCAAACCGCTGATGGAAAAGCCGGGCAAGCGCTCCGCGAAGTAAGCGACCATATCGCCGCGATACATTTCGCCGTCAACCAGCACATCGATTCCGAGCGTTTCCTGCTCCTCGATCCAGAATGCAGTGGCTTTACGTTCGAGGTTGTGCAGGTCTATTTCAGAAATTTGCTTTTTATTGAATTCGACGCGAGCTTTCGCCAAATAATCTGGTTTTGGGAAGCTGCCCACCGAAGTGGTGGGGAAAAGAGGCAGCTTCAGACCGAGACTTTCCAATTTTTGGCGGCTCATTGGCGTTTGTGGCCTTCTAGTTCCGCGCGGATTTTCGAGAGCAGCTCGAGTTTCGCGAAGGCGCGATCGCGCGGGAGGTATTCGAGGCCGCAAGAAGGCCCGAGGTAGGCGCGTTGGTCTTTTATTTTGGGGAGCATGCGTTCAACTTGGCGCGCTATTTGAGCGGAATCTTCCAATTTTGTATTTCGGCCGTCGATGAGACCTAATCCGAGCCATTTCGGGGAGCCGGCTGACGCTACGAGATCCACGAGTTTGGGAGAATACGTAAAGTCCAGGCCGACGATATCGACGGGTAAGGCGAGGAGTTTTTCGTAAAGCGGAGCGCCGTCGTGGAAGTAAACATAGAGAGCTAGTTCTAGTTTGCGTCCGCCGTTTCTAATTTTGTCGCGGGCTTGCGCTAAGGGAGCCAGCGAAGCTTCAAAAACTGCCCACTCATTTGGGTATTTAATCGCGGCGGGCTCGTCGATTTGAATCAGTTCCGCGCCCGCTTGCGAAAGAGGTTCGAACTCGCTTGCAAGAATTTCGGCGTAGGCTTGGGCGCGCGCTGCGAGCGAGGAGAAGGCTCCGGACGATCCGTTGCCGGGTTGTTCATTGAGAGAAAATTTCCCGAGGGTGTAAGGACCGGTCAGGACAGGCTTAATGCTGAGCTTTCCTGCTTTGCCTTGCGGAGTGGGCAAATGTCCCAGGGCATTTCGCGCGAAGCCGTATTCGCCAGCGACTAGATTGCCGCTTTTGACGGGCGCTCCAACGAAGACCGGTTGACGAAAATAGGTGTTGGTGTCGAAGAACCGAACGAGGCCTTTGATTTCGATGTTATCCAGTTTGCCAGCGAGGTGGGAGATGGGGTCGTACCAGCGAATTAGTCCGTCGGTGACTACGTCGAGGCCGGCCTTCACTTGCTCGGAAATTACGTGGCGGGTGACTTCATTTTGCACGTCGAGAAGATCGGCGTGGGATCGTTCTCCCCGGTCGAGCGCGGCGATCGTTCGGCGGAGGGTTTGCAGTTCGGGGGAATCGCCGATGCGCGGGTAGCTGCCCGTGCTCGAAAGATGGAGGCCAGGAACAGCGCTCATCTGGAGCGACCAGGCGGGTAAACGGGGAAGTGGATTGGTTCAAAGTTCGCGATTAGAACGGGTCGCGGGCGTTTGTTTTCAATAAGTTGTGGAATTTCTAATTCCAAACGTTCGCGATTAGAAACCTGTGGGCGGCTCTCTTCGGCTAATGAACTATTCTTGGATGAGGCGGAAAGTTTTTGGGTCGAAATTTGACGTTTGCGAAATTGGATTTTTTGGCGATTTGAGCAGTTCGTCGTCGTTTGTTTTCTGAGAGTTACGGGAGATGTTAATTCAGCAATTTGGCGATTTGACTTGCGGAAATACGGGCTGGTTTCGCTCCCCCAGTAGGTTTTTGATCGGGGATCGCTCTGAATGACGTGCCAAGAAATGAACCAAGAGATTCTTCGCAATTGGCCATCGCCATTCTCAGTGCCGCCACTATCGATCATCCTCAGGCGCATCTTTTCCTCTTACTACAAACTCGAAGTGTAATCAGAAGCTGCTGCAGGAAGCAAGGAAATGCAATCGAACGGGAGAAATTGAAGTGCGAGATTCGAAGTTTAGGCTGCGAAGGAACCACGCCTATAACTAGGAGAGGTCGTTTGCCAAAGAAAAAGAGGGTGCAATCGTTCATATTTCTTTGGACGGAGCAGTTGGCGCAGTTGGCGTTTAGGCTATGGGGCGGTTTGCCTGGGGTGGACGGCGGTGGTGGCGGGATCAATTTCGAAGTACAGGAGCCATTGGCTGGGGACGTTGCGACCGTCGATCTTGGCGGGGGCAAATTTCCAGAGATGGGCGGCTGCTAAGGTGCGGTCGGCAAAATATTGGCTGGGGCCCGGAGCATCGAGGGTTGCTTCGGTTACGTTGCCGGATTCGTCCACATTTAGTTTCACACTGAGCCTGACTTTGCCGCGGATGGTGTCTCGGGCCTTTTGCGGTGCATCGGGTAAGACCTGCTGAACTACTTTGCCGCGGACCATGCCGGTGCTACTTGTTGCCGGCGAGGGTGGCCTGGATCGAGTTGGAGTCGGCGACGGATCGAGGTTGTTGGCCAGCACGGGCTTCTCGCTGCGTTTATCGAGGGAATTCGAACTGGAACTGGCCGGTAAGTGTTGGGTTGACGGCTGCTCTGTTTGCGCCGGGAGCGTCGGCTTCGCGATGGGATGGGGATTCTGCGACGTCGCCGCGACTTGCGGAGTTGTTGGGGGTATTGCATTGGACGAAAGAGGTTGGGTGGGCGACGGCACGGGTTTTTTCTGGGGTGCGACCTGAGTTGTTGATCGAGCTGGCGACGGATTTGGCTCGTGTTCAACTGCAGTTGCAGGAATGGGCTGAGTCTGCGAGGAGCGTTTGAAAAGGCGCGGAGCGAACAGAACCGCCAACAGCACAACAGCAACTAATGCGGCGACGCCAATCGCAGCTGGTTTTGCGAAGGAAGGCCGCGGATTCGGGAGTAATTGTTTTGGCGGCGCAGGCGAATTGGATTGCAGGCGGGCGGCGATGTCCGCAACGGTCCAACGCATTTGGGGGTCGCGACGCACGCAATGCCGCGCCAAATCGAGAATTTCTGGGGGCAGGTTCGATGGCAAGGAGGGTTCGGCCTGGTTGGTCCGCTCCCAGACGGGCAAGCGCTGGGTGAGCGCTTCGGTCAAAGTCATGCCCAGGGACCAAACATCGCCAGCCGGAGAAATTCTTCCGCCTGCGGCTTCGGGAGGATCGTAAGGCCCGGGAGCTCCGGGACTGCCACTGGATTCTCCGATGCGGCAAAGTCCGTCGCTCGAAATTTTCAGAAGATCTTCATCGGCCATGATGTTGGAGGGTTGCAGGCGGCAATGAACGAAACCCTGGGCGTGGATGTAAGCAAGCGCGTCAACGACGGGGCCGAGAAGGGCGCGAGCTTCGTCAGGCTCGAGAGCCCTGCGCGCAATCACCGCGGACAGATTTTCTTCGGCGTATTCCGTCACCACGTAAAGCATGTTGGCGCGATCGAGCCGGCAGCGCCCCATTTCGAGCAGGCGGACCAAGTGGGGATGAGAAAGTTTTGCAGCCTGTTTCCAGCGAGATAGCTGGGCGAGGGCATCGACGGAATCCGCGGGGATTAATTTGATGGCGGCTTTTTTAACCGGCTGGCCGTCATACTCGGTGAAGAATACGGCGGTGCGTTGAGTGCGACCTACGAGTTGGCCGAGGCGAAATTTTCCGTCAACGACTTGTTCGATTTGTTTTGTGCCAGCCTCAGTCATCGGATCCCCCTGGCGCTAATTGGAAGCGTGCCGCTCCAGCGCGCGCGTTCGATTCAACGTCGGATCGACGCGTCCTGGGTCTGAAATAGGACTCCGCGATTCGTGTTCCTGGGGTATCAGGCTGGGTGCCGCGCTCCAGGCCCTCTTGCAGAACATTTTGCAATATTCGGAGGCGTGCGGCGCAGGAAAGTTATATTTGCGTTGCCAAACAGCACCCCTGTACCTCGTTCGCAGACGAGCGCTGCGATGTGCTACCAGTCTCCAGTTCGATACACGGTTACGAAATTCTTAATGCAAAGTTTGACTAGATGATGAATTTTATGGGGTCGCAAACAGCGCGGGAACGTCCAGGCGATTCAAAATTCCCGCGACAAGAAGATTGGGGTCAAAGTAGAAAATGGAAATTACGTCCGGCAATGGATTCGGGCCGTTTGAAGTATTTCCGCCCGCTTACTCGGCTGCACCAAAACCTCAGCAGCACGGCAATAGTGAATTTCCCGGGCGGTTGTTCATCGTGGAAGGAATCGACGGCTCGGGAAAATCCACGCAACTTAGCTTGCTGCACAAGTGGCTGGAATCGAAAGGGTATGGAGTGGTGTTCAGCGAGTGGAATTCTTCTCCGCTGGTGAAAGACACCACGAAATTCGGGAAGAAAAAGAAGATGCTGACGGCGGCGACGTTTTCGCTAATACACGCGACCGATTTTGCCGACCGAACGGAAAAGAGCATTCTGCCGCTGTTGAAGGCGGGTGCGGTGGTGCTGTGTGACCGCTACGTCTATACGGCTTTCGCGCGAGACGTGGCGCGCGGAATGGATCGCGAATGGGTGCGCGAACTATACGGATTTGCCGTAAAGCCGACGGTGGCTTTTTATTTTCGCGTTCCGCTGGAGACGGCGATTGGAAGACTGCTGGATGGCCGCAATGGATTCAAATATTACGAAGCCGGAATGGACTTAGAACTGAGCGACGATCCGGCAGAAAGCTTCCGGCTCTTTCAGGGCATGATTCTCAGGGAATATGAAGACATGATTCCGGAATTCAACTTAACGGTTATCGACGCTACTTTGCCGATCGAGGTGCAGCAAGCGCAAGTGAGACAGATCGCGAAAACGCATCTCGACAAAGCGACGAACGTGAGGGTGCAGCGATGAGACAGACATACGGAAAGCTTTTGCCGGGGATGAGGATTTCAGATTTGAGCGGGAAATTGATTGTGATTGAAGGGACGGACGGAGTTGGGCGCTCGACGCAAATCAACCTGTTGAAACCGTGGCTTGAAGAACAAGGGCACGCGGTGCTGGACACGGGCATGACGCGTTCTCCGCTGGCGGGCGAAGGCATACGGCGCGCGAAGGAAGGGAATAACCTTGGGCGTGTGACGCAGAGTCTTTTTTACGCCACGGACTTCGTGGATCGTCTGGAAAATGAAATCGTACCGGCTTTGCGATCGGGATTCGTGGTGCTGACTGACCGGTATGTTTACTCGCTGATGGCCAGAGCGTTCGTTCGCGGGATGGACTCGAAATGGATTCGCAGCATTTTCAGTGTGGCATTGAAACCGGATGCAACGTTTTATTTGCGGCTGAGTATCGATCAGCTTGTTCCGCGCGTGGTCTTCTCACGAGGATTCGACTACTGGGAATCAGGCATGGATCTCTATCCGGGACGCGACATGTACGACAGCTTCTGCAATTATCAGACCGCGCTGCTCGCGGAATTTGACCGGCTCAGCGAAGAATATAAATTTGAGGTGATCGACGCATCGGCCGATGCCGAGCGCGTGTTCGAACGGCTCAAGGCTGGGATTTTTAATATTCTTGAAGCCGATTCCAGGAAAGAGTTCATTTTCACTCGTGAAACAAAGACCCTGTCCATTTCGAGGTTAGCTGCGAAAGGAAAGATCGCTCCGGAGCCACCGAACAATAATCCAACCGAGTTTGAACTGGTGTTGCGATCGATCATGGCCCACGCGACCAACGAAAACGGGAAAACCGCGCTGCATCACAAGTAATATCCGCACACTACAATTTCGGATTATTGCGACGGCTCGGGCTGGTCGCCTACGGTGAAATATGTGCAATCGGGATGGTGGAAGACAAGAGCGCTGACGCTGGCTTCGGGATCCATCATCATGCCCTCAGTGAGGTGCACGCCGATTTCTTCAGGACGCAGGAGCAGCCATATGCCGGCTTGGTCGTCGAGATTTGGGCAGGCGGGATAGCCGAAGCTGTAGCGTTTGCCGCGATAGCGCGAAGTGAAACGCTCGGCCATGGTCAACGTGGGTGGATCGGGGAAGCCCCAATCTTCGCGAATGCGTCGATGCAGCCATTCGGCGCAGGCTTCGGCGGTTTCAATGGCGAGAGCTTGCAGGCCGTGGGAGAAAAGATAGCGGCCAGCGGCTTTGGCTTCCTCGGCGCGTTCACGGACGCCGGCTCCGGCGGTGACCACGAAAAGCGCGAGATGATCGCGTTGGACTTTTTGATCTGCGCCATTATTGCTGGAGCGTTGCGTACTTGGCGGCAGAATGTAGTCGCTTAAGCAGAGCTTGTCGCCGATGCGCTGGCGTTGGAAATGAAATTTGTGGAGGGGCGAGGATTTTCCAGGTTCGAAGAGCGCAATGGAGTTGCCTTCGCGTTCCACTTCGAAAAATTGCCACAGGGCTGAAATTTTCATGAACGATTCAGCTTCGTGCTTCACGTCTTCCATGCTGTGAAAAAGCTCGAGGGCGCGGGGGTCACGTTCTTTCAGGGCCTTTTCGAAATTTCCGCGGAAGCCCATGTGGCGTCCAAAGATCATGTAAGGATTTATATAGCTCCAAATTTCGTTGCGGTCGGGAATGGAGCGAGCTTTGCGATCGAGATAGGCGACCGGCGGAATGGGAATGTCGGTGCGGATTTTCGGCGAACGGTCTTCACCGGCTGGACCTACAGGGGCTGGGGCAGATTCTTCGATAGCGATGGTTCCGGCGTGGGTGTTCTGGCGCAACACGGCTTGGCGCTGGGCGGGATCGCTCAGATGATTCATCAAGCGCAGGCCGGTCATGGCATCTTTCGCGTAACAGACGGCGGTTGAATACTGCGGAGCGATTTTCGAACGCGTGAAGCGTTCGGAGAGCGCGGCGCCGCCCACCAACAAAGGGACGTCAATGCCAGCTTCGCGCAGGTCGGTGGCAGTGGTCACCATTTGCTGCGCGCTTTTTACGAGCAAGCCGGAAAGTCCGATGGCGTCGGGCTGATGTTGGCGGTGGGCGCGAATCAATTCCTCGGGCGGGACTTTAATGCCCAGGTTGATGACTTCGTAGCCGTTATTTTTCAGAATGATCTCGACGAGATTTTTGCCGATGTCGTGAACGTCACCTTTTACCGTGGCGAGCATTACTTTTGCACGCTTTTCGGTGTCGGCTTTCTCCATGAATTGTTCGAGATGACTGACGGCGGCTTTCATGGCTTCGGCGGATTGCAAAACTTCGGCGACGATCAGCTCGTTATTGTTGAACAAGCGGCCCACCTCGGCCATGCCGGTCATCAGCGGACCGTTGATAATATCGAGCGGAGCATTTCCTTCGGCACGTTTGCGATTGAGGTCGTCAACCAGGCCGTCTTTGGAGCCTTCCAAAATATAATTCGCGAGGCGCTGGTCGAGAGGCAAGTCGGCGGCGCGCTCTTTTTTTCGCGAGCCGGAGGCGCGAAAGTGGTCAGTGATGGCGGTGATATGGAATTGATTAATCGCGGCTTTCTGGTCCGGCGTCTGCTCGCGCCAATCTGACGGCGCGTTGCGAAGATCTTTGGCTTGCGGATGATCTTCGGGGACTGATTTCGGCGGAGTATTGAACAAAAGATCTTCCGCCAGCTTTCTTTCGGCTTCTGGAATCGAACCGAAGCGCTCGATACGCTCGGCGTTGACGATGGCGAGATCCAAACCGGCTTTGGTGCAGTGATAGAGGAAGACAGAATTGACGACTTCGCGGGCGCCGGGCGGCAAGCCGAAGGAAACGTTGGAAATTCCGAGAACCGTGCGCACGTAGGGAATTTGCCTTTTAATTAAGCGCACGCCTTCGATGGTTTCGAGCGCGCCGCCGATGTAATTCTTGTCGCCGGTGCCGCAGGGAAAAACCAGCGGATCGAAGATAATATTTTCGACGGGAATTCCGAACCGTTCAGTAAGCAGGCGGTAGGAGCGCTCAGCAATTTCCAGTTTGCGCTCGCGAGTGAAGGCTTGCGCTTGAACGGGGTCTTCGTCGATACAGCCGACGATTACCGCGGCGCCAAAGGAACGCGCGAGCGGGCAGATGCGTTCGAATTTGTCTTCGCCATCTTCAAGATTGATGGAATTGATGATGCTTTTGCCCTGGCAATAGGTGAGCGCGAGTTCGACGGCGCGTGAATCGGTGGTATCGATCATGATGGGGGCTTTGATTTTGCGGATCAACTGATCGTAGAAAGGCGGAATGTCGGCCATTTCATCTCGATCGGTGCTTTGTAAGCAGACGTCCACGATGTGAGCGCCGCTTTTCACCTGGCGCCGCGCGATTTCGGTAGCTTCTTCCCAGAGTTCCGCGGCCACCAAATTTTTGAATTGGCGCGAGCCGATCACGTTGGTGCGCTCGCCAACTATCAGCGGACGCGTGCTTTCCTCGGCCTCGATAACGTCGATGCCCGAGTACACCGCGCGATGCGTGGTATCAGCCGGGCGGCGCGGCGACTTGCCCTGAACCATTTGCGCGATAGCGCGAATGTGTTTTTCGGTGGTGCCGCAACAGCCGCCCAGGATGTTGAGCCATCCACGGTCGACGAAGCGCTCGAGTTGTTGCGCGAGAGAGAAGGGCGTTTCCTGGTAGAGACCTTCTTCGTTCGGCAGGCCTGCGTTTGGATAGCACGAGACGAAGCCGCTGGTGAGCGATTGCAAGGTGCGGACGTGGTCGGTCATGAACTCCGGACCGGTGGCGCAATTTAATCCTAGCGAAATTAGGTCCGCATGGTCGAGAGAAGACCAGAGTGCTTCGATGGACTGGCCGGCGAGCATAGTTCCCATAGGCTCGATGGTGACCGAAACCATGAGCGGGATGGGCTGGCCGAGATCGTGGCTTAGCTGCTGAATGGCGAGGATGCCGGCCTTGATGTTGCGTGTGTCCTGACAGGTCTCAAGCAGGAGGACGTCCGCGCCGCCTTCGATTAAGCCTTGAGCTTGCTCGTGATAATTATTTCGAAGCTGCTCAAAAGAAATTCCGCCGGTGACGCTGATAGCTTTTGTGGTGGGGCCCATCGCGCCTGCCACGAAGCGCGGTTTGGCCGGCGTGGAAAAATCGTCGGCGGCTTTGCGCGCGAGGGAAGCGGCGATGCGGCTGATTTCGCGAGCGCGTCCACCGAGGCCATATTCCGCGAGAACGACAGGCGTGCTGCCGAAGGAATTTGTTTCGATGATGTCGGAACCAGCTTCCAGATATTTTCTGTGGATGGCACTGACAACATCGGGGCGAGTGATGACCAGATTTTCGTTGCAACCCTCGAGTTGAGGCCCGCCAAAATCTTCGGCAGTAAGATTAGCTTGTTGCAGCATGGTGCCCATAGCGCCATCCAGCACCAGGATGCGCTCGCGCAAAAGCTCTCGAAGGGCCAAGCCCTGTTGAATGAAATTCCGCATGGTGCAGAAAATACTGCTCCTAGAATTTTAGCAGGGAAGAGGGAACCGGCGCGAAAGTGAATCGCGAAACGGTGCGAAACTACAGATTTTGAGCGGCACGCGACGGGGTAGCACCGTCGTTGCTGTTCAAAAATTCTATGGGTACCGACGGCGGAAGCATGCCGATGGCTGCGCCTCGGGCGAGCAACTCGCGGACGGCGCGGCGTCCTTCTTCGCCGTAGTCGAGGGTCCATCGGTTTACGTACATGCCCACAAATTTGTCGGCCAGCACCGGATCCATGTCGCGGGCGAATTGCAGCGCATAATTCAGCGCAGACTCGCGATGTTCGAGCGCGTAGGAAACGCTTTCGCGGATGACGCGAGCGATCTGACGGCCCAGTTCAGGACCGAGCTTGCGACGAATGGCGTTGGCGCCGAGCGGCAGAGGCAATCCCGTGCTTTCTTGCCACCATTGTCCGAGGTCAACGACGCGATGCAGTCCCATTTGAGAGAAAAGCAATTGGCCTTCGTGAATCAGGAGACCGGCTTCGACTTCCTTGGATTGTACAGCCGCGAGAATTTTATCGAACGGCATGGTGACCGTTTCCACGTCGGGCTCGAAAAGCTTCAGAGCTAGATAGGAAGTGGTGAGCTTGCCGGGAATAGCGATTTTGCGTCCGGCCAAATCCGTTTTCTTGATGGGATGGCCGGCGACGACAATAGGGCCGTAACCTTCGCCGAAACTAGCGCCGCAATCGAGCAAAACATATTTGTCGGCGACGAAAGGATAGGCGTAAAAGCTGATGGCGGTCACGTCATAGACTTCGTTTCGCGCGGCTTGATTCAGCGATTCGATATCGGACAAGACATGGTTGAATTTTACTCCGGGCAAACGGACTTTGCCGGTGGCCAGAGCATAAAACATGAAAGCGTCGTCGCTATCGGGCGAATGCGCGAGGCGGATTTCCGCCGTCTTGGGCAGGGCTGCAGGTGTGGACATGCTGGGTCCGTCCTGGCGCTCACGGAAAACGTTGCCATCGGCTTGGGGAAGAGAGTAGCGATACTCGTGCCCGTCGCGATGAAAGTGAAACCGGTGTGGACGTTCCGGCGTGAGTGCCGAATGTTTCGTCCAAGAGAATAGCATAAGGCGGTAGTTTGGGTATAGGCGTCGAGAGGATATCTACAGGAGCAAAAATTCACGTGAAATCAATCGCGGCGAGGTTGGGGAAATACGGGCTTCAAGACGTGCTGTTACTGCACTGTGGAATGAGCGGGGTTGGGAAGCGGCGAGGCGTGATGAGCGACCAGCAGCCAGCCTTGTTCGCCGAGGACAAATATGTTGGTGGCTTGGACCATGGAGTCATCAAAACCATCGGCAAACGCGGTGGTGACGTGTTCGGTGCATGCTACCCAACCGACATTGCCTTCGATTCGGACCCAGACGGAGCTAAGGGCGATGCGGACGCGGCGCGCGTTAGCGAAAAGGCGAGCCCAGCGGTCATGCACTTCTTCCCAGCCAAGCAAAAGCTCCCAGCCTGGGTGGACACACTGGACTTCTTCGTCGTGCGCCCATACCGCTTCCATCTGAGCGAGGTCGAGAGATTCGAAGGCGGCGTAAAAACGCGTGTTTGCAGCTTGAAGAGCATCTTCGGGAGTTTGTTTTTGCGGCATGGTTTGCGTGGACATGTTAAAGGCTGGAAACTTCGCGCAAATCCGGCCCGATCATTAGCGCTCGGACAAGGGACCACGATTCCGATTCTTGGCGTGCGCAAATTCCATGCCGCCGACTGCCGCCAGAATTAACGCCATCTTGATTACTTCGCCGGGCAAAAATGGCAGAGCACCGAGGCGCAGGGAGTTGAACCATCCGAGACGCATCACGGAAGCCAGCCAAGCGCAACCGCCGGTGAAAATTATTACCTCGCCGGACAATAAGGCGATCAGAAGTTTCACGACATTGGATTGAATTCTAAAATAAATGCGCAGCGGGACTGCACCACGCTGCACGATCCATCCGGTGATAAATGCGGCAGGAGTGTATGCGAGCAGATATCCAGCGGTCGGGCCGAGAAATCGGGCCGGCCCCGGAAGCCCAACAGGCTGAAAAACCGGGAGGCCGGCGATTCCTTCGAGTAAATATAAACCGAGGGTAAGGGCGCTGCGGCGCGGGCCGAGCAGAACGGCTACGAGGAGAACGCCAAAAGTTTGTCCGGTGATTGGCACGGGCGTCCACGGCAAAGGCAGCACGATGTGTGCGCAGAGCACCAGCAAAATGTTTGCGGCTGTAATTCGGACTACATCTGCGGCAAGACCTTCGGTCGGATAAATTCGGTCGGCAAGAACTCTGGAGTGTGACATCCACGCCCCTCAGGGATTAGTTAGGCCACTTTTAACTGAGGGGCATTATACCCGAAGCAGGCGGCTTGCTAGGGCGACTTTTCGGAGCCGATTACGGGGTCGTCGGAAGTAGCCACAGTGCCGTGTTTGTCTGCGCCATGAATTTTTCCAGCGGTGTCGAGAAAAAATGATCGGCGACTCTTCTGCGATGTTTCGGGCGTGGCAGCTAATTCAAAATTCGTGTCGTTACCGGATGGATCGGGCACGATACGATAGCGAAACTCGTAGCCGTTCTGCTTCCCACTGGCGAGGTCTGCACTGATCAGCGAGGCTTGATCTGGAGAAATTTGGCCTTTCGGCGCGGGGCGGAGGTCCGCGAGAGATTCGGGTAATTTGCCGAAGGCGCGACTATAAGTTTGGATTGCCTCGGCGAGGCCGCGAAGGGTGTCGATGGTGGAGTCTTCGCTGGCGCGCAAGTCGTCTTGAGCCCACTGCCGTGCAAGCTGCGGGATATCCAGCAGCACCAGACCGAGCGACAACAGACGCCATCCACCGTTTTCGCGTACGAGGCCAAAATCCGCTTGCTCGCCATCGACAACGCTGACGGGAATAAACGCGAGATTTTCGTGAACGCGCGGCGCGCCGAAATGATATTGCACAGTGCCGCTTGGGGTTTGGCAGAGAAGCATGGCGTGATTCTGCTGGTCCGTAGAACTTAGCGGCTTGCCGGGCAATTCGGAAAGCGAAAAGCGTTTCAAAAATGCGGCGCGCTGTTCAGCGGGGAGGGCACGAAAGGCCGTGGCGTTATCGGCAGTGAAATAATTGAGGAATTGAGCTTCGTTATCGCGGCAGGCGGCTACGATTGCGGCGGAAAGGGCTGCGGCGGGATCGGAGGCCTCCTGTGCGCTCAAGGTGGGAGTGTTCGGAACGAGCAGCGAAAGAGCGACGATTGCGGCCAACGCGGCGAAATGAAATCCTTTTGTCATGTGGTTTCGGATTTCGCGCGGGCGAGGATGGTTGCCAGGTCTTTGGTGAATTTTGAACGAGGCATCACTTCGCTACAACCGGCGGCGCGCGCTTGCTCGGCCAGGTCGATTTGGACGTGCGAGAGAAAGCCCACGAGTGGGACAGATGCGGCGAGTGATTGCGCGCGTTGCACCGCTTCAAGGGGCTGGTTGCGCGCGTTGAGATCGACGACCACCAGATTGGGAGTGGCTTTCGATATTTCGGCGGCCAGGGCATCGGGTGTGGTACATATCTTTAAGTCCACGCCGACGTGGCGAGCGGTCTCAATAATTTTGGACTGAAAAAAAAGGTCATCCACCATCGCTAGTACTTGCGCCAAGCTGAATACCTCTGTTTCCGGTTTACCACGCACGCCACCAGCGCACAAGGTCCCTCCTTCCACTTCGGCTAGGGGCTAAGGTATAAATGCGAGGTAAATATTCTGGGGAGGCTTAATGGCTGCCACAACGAGTCCTGATGCGTTGCCGGGCCTAGCCGTGCTCGAGCAGACGCCTATCATTATTGAGAAAATCGTTTGGTCCGCCAACGATGAACAAATGCATTGGAAACCGTCCGTGGATCGGTGGTCAATAAGCGAAGTGTTGGCGCATCTTGCCGACGTCGAAGTAGCCGGGTTTCGCGAGCGCATTCAGAAAATGATTGAGAAAAGCAATCCGGCGTTGGAACCCTATGACCAAAACGCCGCGTACGCTGCGGGGAAATATTCTAGCGGCAAGGCTCGAGAACATCTGAAAGTTTTCTGCCACGAACGCGACCGCAGCTTGTCGATGCTTCGTTACGTACCGGCGCATGCGGTTGCGCGCATCGGGCAACATGGAAAAATCGGGCAAATTTCAATCGGACAATTAATGAACGAATGGGCCTTCCACGATTTGGGCCACATCCGGCAGATTGCGGAGTTGTTCCGGTCGAGAGCGTTTTATCCCGGGATCGGACCGTTCCAGCAGTTCTACACCATCAAACCGTAACAAGGCGAGACCAACGACTCCATGGAAACCATCATCAGCAAAAAAATTCTGTCCACTTACGATCAACTGGAAAAGGATTCTTTGGATTTGCATACGCTATTTGAATTTGTGGGCGGTAACGCGCCGGCTGAGCGGGAAGCGGTGCTGGATGCGGTGGCGGATCTGGCTCAGAGAGGCTTGCTTCACGAGGAGAGCGCCGACTTTTACAGCCGGACAGAGAGCGGCCGGCTAGCAGTGGCGAGCCCTCGTGAAGTTACGATGTACACGCGCGAAGGATGTCACCTTTGCGATGAAGCGAAAGCGGCGATGATGCCTTTGCTATCTGAGTATGGTGCGAAGCTTCGCGAAGTGGATATCGACGATGATCCTGTTCTGTTTGAGCGCTACACCGATGATGTGCCGGTAATTTTCATTGGCGGACATTTATTTGCGCAGCATCGAATCAACCCAGTCTTGCTCAGGGAGCGGCTGGAAGAGACCAAGAGTTCCTAACACTGGGAAGCTGTGTTTAGTTGAGGATATTTCCCGGCGTTGTGGAAGTTGTCGCGGTTAGTGCTTTATTTCTTCTTCCACGCCGGCGCTTTCATCTGGAACGTCGCCCGGGCGGCCTTTTACGCGGTCGTACATGCTGATTTGGCAAGTGGAGCCGATGGCTTCGTTGTAGTAAGTAGGGACTCCGAGCGCGGTTCGCAATTCTTCATTAAATTTGCGCAGTTCAACGAGCTGATTTTTGTGGGCGGGGACTTTTCTCTTGTCGTGGGTAAGCAGGAATTTCTGATAACCGGCGTCCCATAGCAGCGCGAACTGGCCTTGCAGCATAATGCAGGGGATTTCGGTCATCTGAAAATTGTCGCCGGCAGTCTTGCGAAGTTCGGCGCCGCAATTGTATTTCTCGATGCGGACGACACCGCCGGAACTGCGGACCAGGAAACCTTTTGCAGATAAAGATTCCACCTGGGCCTGGTTGAATAGTTTGTTGACGTACCACATGTTGTCCAGAGTATTGAGTTGGCACAGGTTGTGTAAAGCGAAAAATTGGATGGCCGCGGCGTCAAGTCCCAAGGAGCGAAAGGCGGAGCGTATTCTGTTAGACTGGGTTTCAAATTGTTGAATATACTCAAGCTTCTTGGCATCTAACCGTTTGGATTGAGTTTGTTCGTTCGGCGACGAAGGCAAGGCGCAAAAGATGGATGCCGGGCGGAAGGCTCCGGCGATTGCATTTACACCTTAAACCGGATTTACGGGGAATTTGTCGGTCAATCAATCATGAACGCGGTGAACAAACGAGCGATTTTGCCGTCAACTCCCAGCGACCGTGGACGCATCGGGCAGAACCTTCTGGAGCGCATCGGAAACACGCCGCTGTTACGTCTGGAGCGCATGGGCGCGGAGTTTCCCGACGCGAAGTTTTATGCGAAGGCTGAGTGGTTTAATCCCGGAGGTTCGGTTAAGGATCGCGCGGCTTATTCCATGATTCGGGAAGGGGAACGAACAGGCGCGCTTCGGGCGGGCAAAATAATTCTGGACGCTACCAGCGGAAACACCGGGATTGCGTATGCGATGCTCGGGGCCGCGTTGGGCTATCGCGTAAAACTCTGCCTTCCGTCGAGTGCTTCGCCGGAGCGTAAACAAATCTTGGCGGCGTACGGAGTGGAAGTCGTTATCACGCCGGGCGAAGAGGGAACGGACGGTGCGATTCGCCGGGTGCGCAAAATTTATGAGCAGGAGCCGTCGAAATATTTTTATCCGGACCAATACAATAATGCGGCGAATCCAGCAGCGCACTATTCGGGGACCGCTCCCGAGATCTGGGAGCAGACCAAGGGCGAGATTACTCATTTCGTGGCGGGGTTGGGGACCAGCGGGACGTTTGTGGGGACGGCGCGGCGATTGAAAGAATTGAATCCCGCGATTCGCTGTATCAGCATGCAGCCGGATTCGGGGTTCCACGGCTTGGAAGGACTGAAACACATGGCCACAGCAATCGTGCCGGGCATTTATGACGCCGGTCTGGCTGATCAGGATATTGCTGTTCGCACGGAAGATGCGCATCGCGTGGTGAAAAAGCTTTCTCGCGAAGAGGGAATTCTGGCAGGAGTCAGCTCGGGCGCGGCACTTTTTGCCTGCTTTGAAGTAGCGCGGAATTTGCCGAGCGGGCAACACGCGGTGATCGTTACAGTGTTTCCGGATTCGGGCGAAAAGTATTTGAGCGATCGATTTTGGAGCGAAGCGTGAGCGGCGCGGCACTGCGGATCTCGAACGCGGTCGTTCGCCGAATCCAGGCGCACGGAGTGGAGACGTATCCGCACGAATGCTGCGGGGCGCTGTTGGGAAATGATAGCGAGGCTGGGCGCGAAGTCGTGGAATTGGTTCCCCTTGCAAACCAACGGAATGATTCACCGCGCAATCGTTTTGAAGTAACGCCGGATGATGTTCAAATGGCGGAGAAGAAAGCCAGAGATTCAAAACTGCAAGTGATCGGCTGGTACCACTCGCATCCGGATGCGCCAGCGCGACCGAGTGAATTTGACCGTGAGCACGCCTGGCCGTGGTACAGCTACGTCATTGTGAGCGTCGAGCAGCGGGAGCCGCGCGATGTCAAGTCATGGCGCCTACGCGACGATCGCTCGGCGTACGATCCCGAAGCGATTGAATCCGTGGCCCAATCTGCAAGCATCTAATTGAACAGTTATTGAATAAGCGAGGAGACCCCAGCATGGCAGTGAAAGTAATTATCCCTACGCCGTTGCGTCCTTATACCGGCAAGAAGGAAAGCGTGGAACTGCAGGCTGCGACCGTGGGCGAAGCGCTAGCGTCTCTTACAACGCTTTTTGCAGATTTGAAAAAGCATCTTTATTCGGACGATGGGCGGCTGCGGAGTTTTGTGAACGTGTATGTGAACGATGAGGACATACGTTACTTGCGCGGAGATCAGACACTGTTGCGCGAGGGAGACATATTAAGCATCGTGCCGTCGATTGCAGGCGGAACGCAGGATTAAATCGGGGGAATTTTTCGTGGCAACCAATACAAAAATTTCGAACCTGGCGGAAGTGGCGAACGCAAAGGCGACGCTGTCGAAGGAAGAAGTGATGCGCTACAGCCGCCATCTGATCATGCCCGAAGTAGGCATGGATGGTCAGCTGAAGTTGAAGCAGGCGAAAGTTCTTTGCATCGGCACGGGCGGGTTGGGAGCGCCACTGGGTTTGTATCTCGCGGCTGCGGGTGTGGGTAGAATCGGTCTGGTGGATTTTGATTCGGTAGATTTGACGAATTTACAGCGGCAAATACTTTTCGGTACCAGCGACGTAGGTCGGCCGAAAATTGAAGCCGCAGCGGACCGTCTGCGAGGTCTTAATCCCGATATACAGATCGATCAGTTCGAGACGCGCCTTACGAGCGAGAATGCACTCGATATTCTGAAGGATTACGACATCGTCGTGGATGGGACCGATAATTTTCCGACGCGTTACCTGGTGAACGATGCTTGCGTGATTCTCGGAAAGGCCAATGTTTATGGGTCGATATTTCGCTTTGAGGGACAGATTACGATTTTTGGCGCGCCGGGTGGTCCGTGCTACCGGTGTTTGTATCCTGAGCCGCCTCCGCCGGGCTTGGTGCCTTCGTGCGCCGAAGGTGGAGTTCTCGGAGTGCTTCCAGGAATCGTGGGCGCCATTCAAGCAGCGGAGACTTTGAAACTGATCATCGGCAAAGGCGAGCCGCTGATCGGACGTTTGTTGCTTTTTGATGCGTTGGCAATGCGTTTCCGTGAATTGAAATTGCGGAGAACTCCGGAATGTCCAGCTTGCGGTGAGCATCCGACGATTAACAAACTAATCGATTACGCTGAATTCTGCGGTGTTCGCGGCGAAGAAGCTGCGAGCGCGGCGCAGAGTACGGTGCCTGAGATTGCTGCGCGCGAACTGAAGGCGCGTCTGGATCGCGGTGACGATCTTTTCGTTCTGGACGTTCGCGAGCCGCACGAATACCAAATTTGCAATCTTGGTGGACACTTGATTCCGCTGGGCGAACTTTCGCGGCGGGTGAACGAGCTGGATAGTTCGCGCGAAATCGTCGCGCACTGCCGCAGCGGAAAGCGCTCCGGAGAGGCTGTCGAGTTTTTGCGCAGCGCAGGGTTCCGCAAGGTATTGAACCTGAAGGGTGGTATCCTTGCATGGTCGGATGAAGTGGACGCTTCAGTTCCCAAGTACTGAATGTTCCCGAACCTGTTGAGCACTGCCAAAAAAATCCAAGAGTAAAGTTTTACGCGTGGCGATCGGAGGATCGAGTGTCTGACGTTAAAGTAACGGTCGTGAATAACGGCCCGCTGCTCATCGATGGCGAAGTACAGATCGTAGATCAAGAAGGAAAAGCGTACGGCTTGGCGGGCCGCACAAAGATCGGGTTGTGCCGCTGTGGCCTGTCGGAGCGGAAACCGTTTTGCGACGGGTCGCATAAGAGATCCAATTTTCAGAGCGTGGTGCAGGCGCACGAACTGCCTCCCCCTAACCCGAAGTAGTGGGTAGGGTCCTAACCAGCCGGTAACATTTTCACCCATCCGCTTGAGCTAGCTCTCTTGGTCGTTATCCCCTAAGATCCTGAAGTCCGTGGCATTTCGTACTAAGCTTATTATTTTCATTTAGTTAGCTAGTACTAAAACCATGTTCTCAAACGGAACACAAGTTGCTAATTAAGTTGTGGGGCGAACTGCGTTTTTAGGGGATTTTTGTGGGCCGACCGGAGAAGATTTGGGGTTTTTTGCATCGTTTTCGCCTCGTCCTATTGTGGACGATAGCAGGGGCGTCGTACCTCGCCTTACTGCTGGTCCTTCGAAGCTCTTCCTACGTCGCTGATCCTTTGCTGGATACGTATCTGGAGATGGCAGGAAGTCTGATTGCATTCACATTTGCTGCAAATGCGCTGGTTCGATTTCGCGGAACGCACGATCGAATTTCTCTGATATTGGCATTCGGTTTCGTCCTGGCGGGGCTGATCGAAGCGGGGACGAGCATGACGTTTTATCGCGGAATGCTCGTCACAACTACTCCGGGAAATTATATTTCACTGGGGTGGCTCGCTGGACGGACGTTGCTCGGAATTTTGCTGCTGGCTGCGCTGGTGGTGGAGCGGCGAATTCCTGTGGCGCGGGAGCCTGCCAAGGAGATGGCCGGGTCAACACTGATCGTGGGCGCGGTGGCGTATTTGACCAGCGTGTTTTATTTCATGCTGCCGAATGCTCCGAAGATTCATCCCGGCGCAATTATCCCGCGACCCTGGGATTTGCTCCCGGCCGCGATTTACGTGGCGGCAACAATAGGATACGCGTGGCGTTTGCGCCGCGGAAATTCTGACTCGTCGCTGGATCGAGCGCTGTTTTTTGCGGCAGCGTTAAACGTAATTTGCCATATCACGATCAGCCAGTCGCAGCATGTTTTCGACGCAGCGTTCACGCTCGCGCACGTAACCATGGATCTGAGTTATGTGGTGGTGTTGGGCGGCACGCTTTTAGACAACGCGCAACTTTTCGATCAGGTGAGCCGTTTGGCTGCTTCCGATTCGCTCACTGGGCTTGCCAATCATCGACGGTTGCTTGAAGTGCTGGAAACCGAAATTCAGCGCTCGCGGCGGACGGGGCGCAGCTTTGCGGTGTTGCTGTTCGACCTCGATGATTTAAAAAAGATTAACGACAGGTACGGGCATTTGACGGGAAGCCGCGCGATCAAGCGGCTCGGCACTGCATTGCGCAATGATTGCCGGACGATTGATACGCCCGCGCGATATGGGGGCGACGAATTCGTGTTAATACTTCCGGAGTCGGGTGAAGAAGAGGGACGTAAGGCTGCTTTGCGAATCTGCGAGAGGCTCGCGCGTGACGGACAGGAACCGCCTGTGACGGTGAGCGCTGGCTTAGCTGTTTATCCGAATGATGGCACGACCATCGAAAAGCTTCTGGGCGCGGCCGATCACGCACTCTATCGCATGAAGGGGCGCAGCGAAAAGAAATTTCGTCTGAGGCATGTAGCGGCCTGTTTGTAAAAAGGGGGACCGATGCGATTTGGGATGGGGGTCCCAAAGACGTTGGCGGAGCGTCGCGAGACGCGCATTCCGATGGAAGTGGGAGTTCAGATTACTGGGCATCCCGGGCTACCCGGGACAGAAACGACGTTTACCGAAAATGTAAGTTCGCGCGGCGCTCGCGTTTTGAGCAGCCGCCGGTGGACTACGGGCGACCGCCTTACTATTGCCACGTTAACCGGGCAGTTTAGAGCTGTCGCACGCGTGGCTTACTGCCAATTGGTCCCGGACACCGGCTTCGCAGTGGGGCTGGAATTTCTTGAGCCGACGCCCGGGTGGGTCGTCGCGGACATGCCCGCCGCATAATTATTTTCTACTGCACGAATCCTACATTTGGCTCCGGGCCCGGACCGGGGCCCTCTGGAAGTGTTCCAAACTGAGCTTCGAAGCGAGCGATATTTTCCTGCAGAGCTTTCGCCAGGCGCTTGGCGTGCGCAGGACTGAGGATCAAACTGCCGACGAGTTTTCCTTGCGGGACGCTGGGAAAAAGATAGATAAAATTCAGCGTGAACTCTTCCGCATTATGATGAACCACAACTAAATTTGCATACTGGCCGAGCAATTCCTTCTCGTCAGCCTTTATTTGAACTTGCTGTTGCTGCGGTTGCTGTTTCGGCGTTTCAGCCATGGATATTCTCCTAATAGAGCTGTTTAACTATAGCAGAGCAGGGAAGTGCTGTCGGACGGTTTTTGAAACGACGCTGCGCAAGGCGGTTGACCGAAAAACTAGTTAAGCGTAGTTTATATAGAGAGTTTAACTAGATTAACCTCATGGAAAGTCTAAAAACCAACGTCATTTCCGCCCCTTGCCCCACTGCGCACCCGACGACGGAATCTGCGGCCGCTTCGTCTGATGCGCCGGCGTTGGCGGACCTTTTAACTCACGAGGATGTGGACCGGGCGCGTGACCGCTGGGAAGTGGCCCGCGCCCGCTGGAAAGGCCGTGGAGCCAAGAAATTCCGCGGTGTACGTTTGTTATGGCTTCTAATCGGTCCTGGAGTTCTCGTTTTTCTCGGAGAGAACGACGCGCCCAGTATGCTTTCGTATTCGGCGGACGGCGCTCGGTATGGAATCGGATTTTTCATTCCGTTCGTGGTGCTGACATTCGTGATGGGGTACGTGGTGCAGGAAATGACGGTGCGGTTGGGGGCGGTCACTCACCGGGGGCACGCGGAACTGATCTTCGATCGTTTCGGAAAGTTTTGGGGATTTTTCGCCATGGGGGATTTAGTTATCGGAAATTTCCTTACCTTGGTGACGGAATTTATTGGCGTGCGCGCGGGCCTGGGATTTTTCGGTATTCCTCCCGCGATAGCAATTGGCGGCGCGCTGGTTATTGTGGCGGCTGCGATAACTACGGGGCGCTATTGGACCTGGGAGAGAATCACGATGGCTCTGGCCATCTTCAATGGATTGTTTATTCCGGCGGCAATCCTGGCTCGTCCGAATTGGCACGCGGTGGGCCACGCGTTGATAACGTGGAAACCTTTCCCGAGTGGAAATCAGTATGAGATCCTACTGTTGATATTGGCCACGATCGGCGCGACGGTAACGCCGTGGATGCTTTTCTTTCAGCAAAGCGCCGTGGTGGATAAGGGGATGCAGCCGCGCGATATCAACGCTGGACGCTTCGACACACTTCTTGGCGTGCTGTTAGCCTCTGTATTCGCAATTGCTGCGATTCTGGCAACGGCACCGCTATTTCATCACGGAATCAACGCTGCGGATTTTCAAGCGGCGCAGTTCGCAGAGGCTTTGGAACCGTTAATTGGACATACCGGTGCAGCGCTTTTTGCGCTCGGAATTTTCGAAGCGGGAATCGTGGCAGCGATTGCGATTTCTACTTCTTCCGCTTACGCGTTCGGCGAAGTGTTGCAGACGGGACATAGCCTGAATCGCCCGCTGCGGGATGCGTGGCCTTTTTATTTAGTGTTGTTAGGTTCCGCGTCTGCTGCGGCGGCGCTGGTGTTGATCCCAAACTTCCCACTGGAATTTGTGGTTCTGACGGTGAATGTAATCGCGGTTCTCGCCATGCCTCCCGCGCTGGCATTTCTTCTGCTTCTGGTGAACGATCCCGAAGTGATGGGCGAATACGTGAATGGCACTTGGGCAAACGTGGCCGGCATTGCTGTTACAGTGCTTTTGATTATTGCGGGAGTGGGATTTGGTCTTGCAACTGTGTTTCCGAAGTGGCTGGGAGGCTGAGTTTCGATTAATGACTATGATTCTTTGGACGGACTTTTGAGTTTGTGAGGCTGGAATTGAAATCGGATATTTCAGAACTGAGCGTTAACAAGCCCGGCATTGAACCGATTCAAGCGGATACTGCACAGCCGCACTTAGAAGACCCTCGCGTTGTGTTGTCTCTTCTTGAAGCGGACCAGGTGGTTGCGGCGAAAGAGCAGATGCATTTCGGCCGCCAAAAAATGTCGCGAGGTGTTCGTATATTGCTGTGGGGCTTGCGGATTTATGTTGTGGTGATGATGATCATCGTCCTCATCTCTGTGCTTCGTGCAATTCACGTAATCCAGTGAGTCGGTTCCTCTTGGACGGCCTCGGGCTGCATTTTGAAATCGTTAGACTGCATGCGAAAATCCTTCCGCAAAACTGATTCTCCGGAGAATGTGAAATCCCATTCATGAATGCGGAAACGAGAGGACGAACGGGCAAGAATAACTTGCTGTTGAAGGTCGCCGTTCTATTCGTGATTGTGGCGGCAGGCGGCGCGATTTTTCTTTACTACACTCGGGATTGGAGCGCTCCAGCGTCGGCGAAGAGTCTGCAGAATCCCGTGCCTTCGACGGATGAATCTATTGCGATGGGGAGGATGATTTACATGACTCGTTGCCAGAACTGCCACGGCGACAAGGGAGATGGAAAAGGGCCGCACGCTGACAGCCTTTCCATCGCGCCCTCCGATTTCGCCGACGCGCATGCCATGGGCTTAGTGACCGATGGCGAGCTTTTCTGGAAGATTTCGCATGGGCGGCGGCCTATGCCGACTTTTCAGGACAAACTTTCGGAGACGGAACGTTGGCAATTGGTGGATTTCATCCGAACTTTCGCGCAAAAACCTAATACGGGGGTGGCGCCTGGTACGAATTAACATTCGCCCTACAAAGACGCCACACCGAGGTGCAAAGCCGGATGATGCAGCCTTCTTTACGGTTCAAATTAATTCTTAACTTTTGAAAGGGCTTCGGAAACTTCCTTGATGTCCGGCAGAGTTGGAATATCGTAATTTTTGAACCAGGCAATTTTTCCGGAGCGGTCCACGATGGCAATCGCGCGTCCGGTGATACCTTTGTCAGCCAGAAAGACGCCGTATTTTTCGCCAACCGCGCCACGCGGTTGAAAATCCGCGAGGAGCGGGTACTTGATGCCCATTTTTTCAGCGAAGGCTTTGTGGGACCATGCG
Organism: Candidatus Acidiferrales bacterium; assembly: GCA_050012395.1. Taxonomy (GTDB): domain Bacteria; phylum Acidobacteriota; class Terriglobia; order Acidiferrales; family UBA7541; genus Palsa-295. Next base: position 115,302 of record JBEKHG010000004.1, on the reverse strand, counting down.
CTATCAACGCTGACGCCCAGTACTTGCGCGTCTAGCTCGTCGAACCGCTTCATGTCATTCACTAAGCAGGTATGTTCGTTGGTGCAGACGGGACTCCAATCGAGAGGGTAGAAGATGAGAACGACATTTTTCTTGCCTTGAAATTCCGAAAGCTTCACTTCTTTCTGGCTCTGATCCTTCAACGTAAAATCCGGGGCCGTTGAGCCCACTGAGATTGCCATGCACGATCCTCCTGTCCGCCGTGGCGAACTATATTAGAAAAGATTTCATCCAATCGAATAATGATAGCTGAAGGCACTGAAGCAAACAAACGTCCGCGAACGTCGGCTCGGTGTTTCTGGCGGTTACGCCCCTCGGCCGGCAATCTGCTACGATAATTTTTGATGGAAGGAAGCGGGTGGCGAAGTGGCACGCATATCGCACGAAGAAGCTTATCCCGGACTGGAGTACTTGCCGCGCAGCCGAAACTGGTGGGCGCGGCTGAAGGGAACGGCTCCGGAGTGCAAACATTTGGGCGACGACATCAGTTGGATCGCGGCGGTTTTGCCGGACACTCTATATCTCCGCGGAAAAAGAGCCAACAGACGCGAACCGGTACGGCCCGAAGTTTCACTTTGTTTTGAGTGTCTGAACGATACTTTCGCTTCGGAGCTTGAATCGTTTGCCGGACGCGTGGTAGCTTTTGAGCCGGATCCGGAGTTATTTACCCAGTATTTTTTCGTGGCGACGCCGGATTTCGATGCTGCGGGGCTGGCACCGGAGACATCCGGTGCGATTAACGCGCGGCTGACTCAGAATTTTGGGACGTGCCGAGAGTGCTCTGGCGAAGCGACATGGGTTTGGTTCTCGCGCGAGCAGATTCAAAGTCTTGATGAAATTGAGCTAATCAAGACGGCGGCCGGCGAAGTTTTTTGCGGCAGGCACGGCGCGAAAAAACTTTTGGCTTCGTTTGACAAACTGCCTGAGGCTAATATTTTTTACATGAACTTTCCTTACGGCGAAGCAGGCGCGTACGTTTGGATTTGAACATGACGCTAAAAGAGCTCGTTGAAAAATATCTGGCGGCCGCGGGAGGCTTTGGCAAGGCGGTTCCGCTTGCCGCTCTAGGGCTTTCGCGAGAAGAAACAGAGAGAGTCTTCGATATTCTGGATGAGGATTATCACATAAGCCGCTTCTTTCATTTTCAAAATGCTGCGGGAGCGGGATCTGGAGCCAGTTTTCAGATCAACGGATTTCCGCAGACGCACATTTCCATCGATTCCGAAATCCGCGAGATTCTATAGCGTTCAGTCGGCTGGCTTTCCTCGAGATTACCAGACGTGACAAATCTTGTCCGGCGGTTTCACCATGGGCTGCCCCACGTTGCATGAAAACGCTTTTCCAAATTCTGGCATATTCACCACGACTCCGTTGATGCGATATTTTCCGGGCGAGTGCGGGTCGGTAATTGCATTCACGCGCTGATTTTCCGGGCGATTATTTTCGCAAGCCCACTGCGCCAGACCAACGAAGAAGCGCTGATCCGGGGTGAGGCCGTCGCGATCCAGGAGCGTCATATCCTTTGTGGCATCTTTCCACGCGATATAGGCCAGGATCGTTCCTCCGAGATCGGCGACGTCCTCGCCCTCGGTGAGCCTGGAATTGATGTGGACGTCATCCACAACAAGATACTGGGCATATTGATCGACCACGCAGTCGGCGTGCTTCACGAACTGATCGGCATCCTCTTTGGTCCACCAATCTTTCAAATTTCCCTTGGCATCGTACTGGCGGCCTTCGTCGTCGAAGCCATGGGTAAGCTCGTGTCCGATGGTGGATCCGGTGTTACCGTAGTTTGGAGCGGCGTCCATTTTTGAGTCATATAAAGGAGGCTGCAAAACCCCTGCGGGGAAGTTGATGTCATTCATTTGATCGTTGAAGTAGGCATTGACGGTGGGCGGCGTCATATCCCACTCGCCGCGGTTCGCGGGCTTTCCCACTTTGTTCAACTGGCGATGGGATTCAAATTCGACGGCGCGCAAATTGTCACCATAAAAATCAGTAGAAATAATTTTTACCGAGCTGTAATCGCGCCATTGATCCGGATAGCCGATTTTGTTGCGAATAGCATGCAGCTTAACGAGGGCTTGCTGCTTGGTCGCGGCACTCATCCATTCCAGCTGCTGGATACGAACAGCCATGGCGTCTTCGATGCGACGCGTCATATCCAAGGTGGCGGCCTTCAGCTCAGGTGAAAAGGTCTTACGAACATAGGCCTGCCCCAAGGCCTCTCCCAGATCGCGATCGACGTATCGCACGCAGCGTTTCCAGCGGGGCTGCAGCTCTTTCGCGCCGCGCATATACTTGCGGTAAAAATCGAAGTCTTCGTTGACAAAGGCAGAGGAAAGGTAGGGCGCTCGAGAATTAGCCAGGTGAAACCGAAGATATACTTTCCAATCATCAAGCGAATCCGATTTCAGCTGGGCATCGACGTCCTTGAAGAAACCCGGCCAACCGACGTTCAATATCTGGAATTTAGGGATGTCGCTCGCAGCGAAGTAGGCATTCCAATCGAAATTCGGTGCGACTTTATAGAGCTCCGCGACGGTCATCTTATGTTTTTGCTTGTAGGGGTCGCGCCGCTCCACGCGCGTGAGGGAGGCTTTGGCCAGGCTGGTCTCCATGCGCATTACGATCGCAGCATTATTTTTCGCGGTAGCGGGCGAATCTCCCAGGAGCTCGAAGATGTTCTGGATGTGCAGCAGGTAACGCTCGCGCGTCTCTTTCGATTTAGCGTCGTCGTTTAGATAGTAGTCACGATCCGGCAGCCCGAGGCCGCCTTGCGAAACATTTACAATCACTTCGTCGGAATTGTCGGGGTCCTGCGTGGAGCCGGAGTTAAACAGGGCGGAGATTCCCTGGAGATGTAGAGTCGCAATCAAAGTTGCAAGGTCTTTCGTGCTCGCGAGATTGTGAATGGCAGTCAGGTCGGGCTGAAGCGGCTTGGCGCCGAGCTTTTCTATTTCTCCTTCATCCATGCAGGCTGCGTAGTAGTCGCCGATTTTCTGTGTAACCGTGTCGCGGTCTTTCGTAGTGGAAGCTTGTTCGAGAATGCCTCGTAAGTAGTTCAGATTGTCTTCGTAAAGTTTGCTGTAAACGCTCCAAGATGTCTGATCGGAGGGAATCGGGTTCATTTTCTTCCAGCCGCCGCAGGAGTACTCGTAAAAATCCACACACGGATCCGCAGTGCGGTCCATGGCGGTGGGATCGAGACTGGGAGTGTAGGGCAGCGTGGGTTCCGTTTGCTGTTGTGAGGAAGGTTTGATGTTGGCCGGCTTGGTTTGAGCGAACGTGGAGATGGCAAAAAGCGCAGCGATACATAGAGCTCTCTTGAATGCCAAGTGGAAACCTCCGGTAAAGGTGTGAGCTTAACAGCGGCGAAGCCTCAGCGCTAGCGTTCGGCGAAACAGGTAAACGGCGCACGATGATCTAGTCGACAAGCGCCGCGAAACTATCTATTTGGCGGCCACGCTATGGCGCTGCAGTCGGTCAGCCAAGGCTTTGTGCTCGGTGCGGATTTCGTCCGGCAAGCGATCGCCGAATTTCTGAAAAAACTTTTCAGTGGCAGAAAGTTCCTCGGTCCAATCGGCTGGATCGACTGCAAGCAATTCTTCCAGATTCTTGCGCGGGATGGAAAGGCCATCCAGATCGAGCGAAGCAGGGGTAGGAACGTCGCCGATAGGGGTTTCGCTGGCTTGCGCGCGATTCTCGATGCGATCCAACATCCATTTCAGGACGCGAACGTTCTCACCATATCCGGGCCATAGAAATTTTCCGTTTTCGTCTTTGCGGAACCAGTTCACGTGGAAAATTTTGGGCGCATTCTCCATCTTTCGTCCCATCTCGAGCCAATGCCGGAAGTAATCGCCCATGTTGTAACCACAGAAAGGAATCATGGCCATGGGATCACGGCGCGTCACACCGACAGCGCCGGTGGTAGCAGCGGTGGTCTCAGAGGCCATCGTGGCGCCGACAAAAACGCCATGCTGCCAGTCGCGCGATTGATAGACCAGGGGTGCAACGTGCGCGCGCCGACCGCCGAAAATAATGGCGGATATTGGGATGCCTTCGGGATCTTCCCAGTGGGAGGAAATCGAGGGCGACTGTTTTGCCGCTACGGTATAGCGCGAATTAGATTGCGCGGCCGGGCCCATGCTCGGATTCCAATTTTCACCTTTCCAATTGATCAAGGGTTCGTCCGGCGCGCCGTTGATACCTTCCCACCACGGCTCGCGGGAGTTGGCGGTCATGGCGACATTCGTGAATATGGCATCATGTTGCAACGCAGTTCTCACATTCGGATTCGTTTTCGCATTGGTGCCAGGCGCAACACCGAAAAAGCCGGCCTCAGGATTGACGGCGCGCAAGGAGCCGTCGGCGGCAAGGTGCATCCAGGCAATGTCGTCGCCTACAGTCCATACGCGATAGCCTTTGCCTTCCAGCGCCGAGACCATCATCGCGAGGTTCGTTTTCCCGCATGCGCTCGGAAAGGCGGCGGCCATGTAGGTTACTTTGCCGGAGGGATCTTCCAGGCCGAGAATCAGCATGTGCTCGGCCATCCAACCCTGCTCACGCGCCATATAACTGGCGATTCGCAAGGCAAAACATTTTTTACCCAAGAGAGCGTTTCCGCCGTAACCGGAACCCACGCTCCAGATCAATTTTTCTTCGGGAAAGTGGAGGACAAACCTTCGATCCGGGCTTAAATCTCCCAGCGAATGGAGCCCGGGCACGAAATCGTCCGAGCTGCCCAAGCGGTCAAGCGCGGCCTGGCCCATGCGTGACATGATTCGCATGCTCGCCACCACGTACGGCGAATCGGTGATCTCTACGCCTACTTTGCTGTAAGGAGATTTCACTGGACCCAAAATGTAAGGCATCACGTACATCGTGCGGCCTTTCATCGCGCCATCAAAAAGGGGGCGCACCTTGTCTTTCGCTTCCTGGGGGGACATCCAGTTATTAGTGGGACCGGCGTCATCCTTTTGCCGCGTGCAGATAAAGGTGATGCTTTCCGTGCGCGCTACATCATTTGGATTGCTGCGATGGAGATAGCAGTTGGGCCGGGTCTTTTGATTTAGTTCAATATAAGTACCGTCGCGGAGCATCTCTTGCACAAGGCGTTCGTATTCCGCCTGTGTGCCATCGCACCAAACAATCTTGGAAGGTTTTGTGAGACGTGCTGATTCGTCAACCCATCTTTCCAGTGGCGTGGACACCGAACCTCCGATAATTTCGGGCGGGGAGTATGCCTTGCGGTGGCTTCACCCGCTTATAGAGCCTATTTCGATATTTAATATCCAAAAATTTTAGGGTACTAGGGACTTAAAAGCAAGGAACTGCCGCCGGTGTTCTCTTGAATTAGGCGCACGCGTAAATCCGGTCTGCAGCGCACGGTGTTATACTTCCCGCGAAATGTTCGCGCAAAAACTCCGGGTGGAAGTCTTAGTGGACGGCGAGAGAAAAGCGGCTCCGTTGGAGTGGCTGGACAGCTTTTGCATGAGAAACTTTACGGGTTCAGCCGAGTTCGACGACACTTTGCCTACTGGCGAGGGAACACTCGAAGCCGGGCTGAATGTCGAGCCGGAGCGGCTTGCCGCCGCGATTGGCGAATGGGCCACGAAACGTGGCAAGGGAAATGGCAAGCCGGTAAGCGTGGAAATCCGCGCAACTGATTAACCTCCTTTTGTAAACTCACTCGAAAATCTTAGTAAATCAGTTTATCTCTTGAAATTCGGATTTGCAGACTATGAAATTAAGGAGTATTTTCCTGAGGAAAAAGAAGAGCCGAACTCTCTTACGCATGACTGGGGCGTTGCAGCGGTCATCGCACTAGAAATTCGGCTCTTCACAATTAATTTGACGAAAAATCGCAGAGATAGTTAGCAAGCTGGAATGAGGAGCCTAAGTAAAACTCTCGCTTTACGAGCCTCCTAAATCTCTTTAGCCGCCCGCGAAGCTTCACGTTCGGCTTCGATTTTCATGGGGTCGCCTTCTAATACGGCTTTGATCTGAGGCATGACGGCGTGGGTGGCCTCTTCACCTGCGGCAATCAGTTGTGGCGTCTTAACAAATTCATCCCAGAGGACATGGTGGACGCCGGGCTCGATGAGCACGTCCGTCATGCCGCGCCAAGGTTGGTTGGCCACGGTTTGGATGATGGAAAAAGCGCGGCTGATAACTTCGATGGTGTTACGCGGCTTCGTATCCAGCAGGCCAGGCTCCAGGTGAACCGAGATCACCACCTCCGCTCCCATTTCACGGACTGCCGGCGCGGGCACCTGCTCCGTGAGAAAGCCATCCACCAGAAAATGACCGTCGTGTTCCACCGGAAGGAAAAGTCCAGGATAGGCGCAAGAAGCCCGGAGAGCCGGGCTGATCTCCCCTTTGGTGAAATGAACCGACTCGCCAGTGAGCAGGTCGGTGGCCACAATCGCCAGCGGAATTCTCATCTGTTTGAAAGTTTTCGCTTCCGTAAAACGGTGGAGGAAATCTTGAAGGCGCTCGTTGGAAGCCATACCCATACGGGAAAGGGTCCAGCGGCCGAAGTCGCGGAAACGCGTGAGAGTGCCCTGGCGCGCCATTTCGTCCAGCGAAGTACCGCTGGCATAGGCTGCTGCAATGAGGGCGCCGACACTTGTGCCGGCAATGTAATCGACAGGAATTTCGTACTGCTCCAGCACGCGCAGCACGCCGATATGTGCGATGCCGCGAGCGAATCCGCCGCCTAGGGCCACCCCTACTTTGGGGCGCCTCCCGGTGTTATACGCGAACGAACGCAGGCCGCGAATGGCCTTTCCAAACCATTTGGAAGTGGTTCCCATTTGTAGCGTCCCTACTTCTATAGGACACTGTAGCGCACTTATCGGGCACAAGGGTTTTGGGTTGACCCTTGGTTTCCGGCTTTGTAACCTCAAGTTCGCATTTTTGGAGCGGTCGAGGACTGATGAAACACCGCATCGAAATGGCAGCCGTGCTGGGTGCCGGGACCATGGGCGCTCGTATTGCGGCGCATCTGGCTAATGCGGGAATACCTTGCTTTTTGCTGGATATTGTTCCGAAGGAGTTGAATGCGGAAAAGAAGCGCAAGGGATTGACGCTGGAATCTCGCACGGTTCGCAATCGCATCGTCCTCGCCGGCCTGGAAGCGGCGAAAAAGTCGCGCCCTGCGGCATTTTTCACCCCTGAAACAGCGCGACTGGTAACTCCCGGAAATCTAGAAGACAACTTGGCGTGGTGCGGCGAAGTAGATTGGATCATTGAAGCTGTCGCGGAAGATCTCGAAATCAAGCGAAGCCTTTTCTCACGAGTCGAAAGCGTCCGGAAGCCGGGCACCATCGTTTCTTCGAACACTTCGGGTCTCCCGATCGAGTTGATAGCCAAAGGACGCTCGGAGGATTTTCAGCAGCATTGGGCGGGGACGCATTTTTTTAATCCGCCGCGGTACATGAAGCTGGTCGAACTGATTCCGGGGCCGAAGACAAAGCCCGAAGTTTTGCGAGCGCTTGACGAAATTTGCGATCTGCGGCTGGGCAAAGGCGTGGTGGTGGCGAAAGATACGCCGAATTTTATCGCCAACCGAATCGGCACTTTCTCCATGCTGAATGCGCTGCGTCAGATGGAAGCGCTGGACATGACAGTCGAGGAAGTGGATGCGTGCACGGGGCCAGCGGTGGGCTGGCCGAAGTCGGCTACCTTCCGCACCGCGGATTTGGTGGGCCTGGACGTTCTAGTCCACGTGGTACGGAATATTTATGAAAATATTCCTGACGACGAATCGCGCGAGATGTACCGAGTGCCTAAGCTGGTGGAAGACATGCTGGCGCGCGGCTGGCTGGGCGAAAAAACAGGCGGCGGCTTTTACAAGCGCGTGAAAAAAGACGGCGAATCGGAAATCCTTACGCTCGATTGGCACAAGATGGAATACCGTGCTCGTCAAAAAACGAAATTCGGTTCCATCGAAGCAGGGAAGGGAATCGAGAACACAGGCGATAGATTGCGCGCGCTGGCGGGTCCGGCGCTCGAAGGCAAAATCGGCGACAAGGCCAATCAGTTTCTGTGGAGCGGGCTGAGCGAGACCTGCCTATATGCGGCAAGGCGAATTCCTGAAATCGCAAACAGAATCGTGGATGTAGATCGCGCGATGCGCTGGGGATTCGGATGGGAACTCGGCCCGTTCGAAATGTGGAACGCGATCGGCGTGGAGCGAATGGCGAAAGCCATGGAACGCGACGGCAAAGAGATGCCGCCGCTGGTTGCCAGAGTGCTGAATTCGCCGAAGAAGGTTTTTTACGAATCGGAAAAAGGCGACACGCTTTATTTCGATCTCGCATCGTCTTCCCTGAAGCCGGTGGAAGTAGCGCCAGGGATTATTATTTTGAAATCGCTGAAAGAGCGCACGCCCGTGGTGCGAAGCAATTCCGGGGCGAGCCTGATCGACCTGGGTGACGGAGTTCTCTGCTGCGAGTTTCATTCGAAGATGAATTCAATCGGCGGCGACATCGTCGCCATGATTCACGCAGGAATCGCACAGTTGGATTCAGACTTTGAGGCCCTGGTGATTGCGAACCAGGCGCCGAACTTTTCCGTGGGTGCGAACCTGATGCTGCTCTTGATCAGCGCGCAAGAGCAGGAATGGGACGACATTCACATGGCCGTTCGCCAGTTTCAGCGCGTCAACATGGCCATCAAGTACGCGTCCCGGCCGGTGCTCGTTGCGCCGCAGGGCATGGCTCTGGGCGGAGGATGCGAGATCAGTTTGCATGGTGCGCGGATTCACGCAGCCGCCGAATCGTATTTAGGCCTGGTGGAAGCTGGGGTCGGCTTAATTCCGGGTGGTGGCGGAACGAAGGAAATGCTGATTCGGGCGAACGAGCATTCCGCCGGCGGCGAGAATCTGGATTTATTCCATGCGCTCAAGCCGGTTTTTGAAACGATTGCGATGGCGAAGGTGTCCACCAGTGGAGAGGAGGCGCGCTCGCTCGGTTTTCTGCGGCCGTCGGATCTGATTGCCATGAATCGCGATCGGCAAATAGCTGACGCAAAACAGACCGCGCTAGCTATGGTCCGCGCTGGCTATCATCCACCGCCTCCCGCCCAAATCCGAGTGCTGGGCGAGGAGTTTCTTGCTGCTGCGAAGCTCGCAATTCATATGCTGGTGCGCGGAGAATATGCCAGCGAGTACGATGGTGTGGTGGCGCTAAAGCTTGCGTTTATTCTGGCAGGTGGCGGAATCACGTCGCCGCAAACTGTTTCCGAACAGTATATTCTCGATCTCGAGCGCGAAGTTTTCGTGAGTCTGTGCGGCCAGCGGAAAACTCAGGAGCGCGTGGCGCACACTTTGAAGACAGGAAAGCCGCTGCGGAATTAAGCGAAACAGAGTGGGGCACCTTCTGGAGCTTGTTAGAAATGGCGGGAAACCTGTTCGGGGCTGGCTGAATCTAACGCCAGGACATTGACTGGAATTCAGAACGGGCTGTGGCGCTCACCTGAAATTTTCTGCGGCGAGAACGGCGATAGGAAAATAAGGATCGAGGAAAAATGATGAAGGGGTTTATAAGGCGCAAGAAGTGTGTGACGTTTTCGGTTTTAGCAGGCGCTATGGCCGCGGCGTTTCTTCTAACGGCGTGCGGGTCGAGCAGCGGCGGCGGATCCAAACCTCCGGTTGTTGGCGGAATTACGGTTTATCCAGGCAGCGCCACCATATCTGAAAATTCTACCGCGCAATTTACGGCTTATTCCGGAGCGATGGTTCTTGCACCAGCGTGGAATGTGCTGAGCGGCACCGGCACTATTTCCAGCGCCGGATTGTTCACCGCGCCGGGGACCACGGAGACCGACACGATTCAGGCGGTATCCGGTTCCAACGCAAGCCCTCCGATCACGATTAACGTTGTGGCCACACAGCCTGTTGCAGTGAGCCCGGCTGCGGTCGCGGTACCTGCCGGAGCGATGCAACAATTCACTGCACCTGCGGGTTGCGCTTCGACCATTTGGTCAGTGACGTCAAATTTGTCAGCGAATCCCGGGACCATAACAAACGGAGCCACGAATTGCGGACTCTACACCGCGCCGCTCAGTCCTCCGCCGCCCGGCACCGTTACGATTACCGCGATGTCCGGAGGAAATTCCGGAACGTCAACGGTGACTATACTGTTCTCGAACGCGTCTTTGAACTCGCTTGCCAACTCGGCGAATCCTCAGCCTTACGCGATTTCTTACAGTGCTCATAATGGATCAAGTTTTGTTATCGTGGCTGGAAATTTCGTTGCCGACGGAAACGGAAATATCACTGGAGGAACCGAGGACCTCAGCACCAGCGGATCAACTGGTCCAACTAGCACGTCCATCAGTCCGAGCACTTACACAGTTGGTCCCGATGGGCGGACCACAGCAAACATTACCACGGGGCAGGGAACCGGAGTCGTCTGGCAATTTGCACTAACGTCAAATCAGCATGCTTTGATGATCCGCTTCGACAAAAGTGCGTCCGGAAGTGGAACTATCGATCAGCAGAATCCAGAGCAATTCGGCGAAGCGTTCGCCTTAGGCAATTACGCGTTCGGCTTGTCAGGGGTTGATGGACACGGACACACCACGGGAACGGCGGGAAGGGTGTTCGCGAACGGTAACGACACGTTCCCAATGGGGAGCGGCATACTAGATTTGAATGACAGCGGAGCCTCGATGACGCCTACGAATGTAACTGACTCGGAGCTTCAGGGCGGATTCACTACGCCGGATCCGTCAACTGGGCGCGGGACTCTCACACTGAATTGCCCCTCGTTTGAAGGAGTGTTGGGAGCGAACAGTGGAATTCCCGGAACGCTCAATTTCGTTTACTACGTTGTCGATAATACGCATCTGAAAGTGGTTGAAAGCGATTCCATCGCGGTACTTGGTGGCGATTTCTACACTGCTCCGGCTACGACCGTGAACATGAGCGGAAGTCAGGCGTTCACCGTAGCAGGAGTTGATACCAGCGGGCATCCCTATGGAATGGGCGGCGCATTCGGAAGCTCCGGCACAGGCGTTTTGGATCTCAATGACGACGGCTCGCTGACGAGTCCGCCGACTGGCGCTACCAATATTTCCGCGGCGAGTCCTTCCGTGAACGCGAACACGGGACAAATTGAATTAGCTGTCAATTTAACGAACGGGACCGATTATCAATTTGCTGCCTATCTCTTCAACTACACGACGGCAAGTGGTCTAACATCTACCGCCGCATTCTTATTGGAAACCGACTCGCATGTGGGCGTTGGAACCGGAGTGGCCTACACGCAAACGGGCAGCGCTGTACCGCAAGGAAGCTTCGCTTTGAATCTTACAGGTGTGGTCCTAAACGGTGGAGGACAGCAGGATATCGAGGGTCAGGTCACAACCGCAAGCGCCGGCGCGGTTACAGGGACGGTGGATATTAATGATGTTGCCGCTAGCGGGAATTTGGTCTCTGGTGAGCCGCTCACCTCAGCCAGCGCGATTACAACCGTGGGTATCGACGGGCGAGGCAATCCGTTGACTCTTGCAAACCAGTATCAGACCAACACGCTCTCGTATTATGTGGTCGACGTGAATACCATCCTGCTTGTCGAAATGGACTCTCGTCGAGTTATGACTGGGATGATGGCTTTGCAATTCTAAGGAGTTTGAGACGGACGCCCTCGCAAGACGGGCTGCAAAACTGCGTCGGGATGTTCGCACGGCTGATTTTCATTCGATCCCATTTCGAAAAATGCCACTTTCGGTGCGCGAGTTTTCTTGATTTTGTCCACCCTTGCCATTAGCATCAGTCGCTTTCTTCTAGACCTTATATAGTTCCACCGGGGGCTTATCTGGAGAGGTGTAGCGTGCACGATCGCTTCAAATTTCGACAGGTGTGTGCCGTCGTTGTCGGACTGTGTATCGCCGGCCTGATTGGTTCAGTGTTTTCCGCACGAGGCGACGGAGACGGGCCGCGATATTTCGCCGTGGTGAACGCGCGGATTGTGACCGGGACCGGCACGGTGATCGACGGCGGAACGGTTGTCATCGCAAAAGGCTTGATTCAAGCGGTCGGCGCGAACGTAGCGGTTCCACCGGAAGCGTGGGTGATCGACGGCAAGGGATTGACGGTTTATCCCGGCTTGATCGATGCCGGAACAGATCTTGGCCTGCCCAAGGAAGAAGGTTCGGAGGGCACCCAGACCGGGCGTGGAAGAAGGCGAGCTGCGCCGTCTGGAGAAATCGCGAAAGGTCCGCAAGATCGGCCCGGAACAACTCCGTGGCGTGTGGCTGCCGACGAATTAAAGACAGACGACAAGCGAATCGAGACCTGGCGAAATGCGGGTTTTACTACGACGCTGACTGTCCCCGATGGAGGAATTTTCCCCGGACAAGCGACAGTGATAGATCTGGCAGGAGATCGTCCGGGCGATTACGTCGTGAAAGCGATGGCAACGCTGCCGATTTCGTTCAAGCCGATCGGTGCTTGGTGGGGATTTCCGGATTCGTTAATGGGTACCGTCGCATACGTTCGCCAGGTTTTTGACGATTCCAACTGGTACGCGCAGGCCGAACCGGTTTATGAAGCCAATGTAACAAAGTTTGAGCGTCTGCCGTACGACCGCACCGAGCGTGTGATCGCCCGCGGCGAGCGCGACAAAGAAATCATTCTGCTGCCGGCCAACAATTCGGTGCAAATCTTGCGTGCGTTGCGTCTGGCTGATGAATGGAAGATCAACGCCGTACTTTATGGCGGGCAGCAAGGGTACGAAGTGGCAGGGGCGATTGCGGCCAAAAAGATGCCTGTCTTAGTGAGTTTGAAATGGCCTGAACGCGACAAAGATGCTGACCCCGATGCCGAGCAGACTTTGCGCGATTTGCGATTCCGCGATCGCGCACCTTCTTCGCCCGCGGCACTGGCCAAAGCTGGAGTGAAGTTCGCATTCTATTCCGGCGGTCTTTCCACACCGAAAGACATCCTCAAGAACGTCAAGAAGGCAGTGGATGCGGGATTGGCCCCGGACGCCGCTCTGCGAGCATTCACGATAGATGCGGCTGAAATTCTCGGCGTGGGAGACCGCCTGGGAAGTATCGCACCGGGGAAAATTGCAAATCTAATCGTGACTGACGGCGATCTTTTCAACGAGAAAACGAAAGTGAAGCAAGTCTTCGTGGATGGGCGCTGGTTCGAGGTACACGAGGAACCTCCCGCAGAAAAGTCTGGTGACCACAAGGCGGATGGTCCTCCCAGTTCGCAGCCAAAACGCTCAGCGAGCGAAGAGGGGGTGGGCCGATGAAGGTCCGCATGCTGCTTGCGCTGATTCTGCTTTTCGCGTTTGCGCCACTTTGCATTCGCGCTCAGGGTTACAGCGCCCAAACCAACACCGCTATTTTGATTCAGAACGCCACGATCCTCACGATTACGCACGGAAATATCGAGCACGGCTCCATCCTGATTCGCGACGGAAAAATTGCAGCGATTGGCGCGGACGTGAAAGCTCCGGAGGGTGCGACCGTAATCGACGCGAAAGGGCAATACGTAATGCCGGGAATTATCGATTGCCACTCGCACATCGCTGTGGATGGCAGCGTGAACGAAGGCAGCGTTTCGGTTTCGTCCATGGCGAATATTGCCGACGTTTTGAATCCGGATGACATAAGTATTTACGACGATCTTTCGGGCGGTGTCACCTCTGCGAACATACTTCACGGAAGCGCGAACCCGATCGGCGGCCAAACGATTGTGATCAAGCTGCGCTGGGGCAAACAGGCGAGTGAGTTGCCATTTCAGGGCGCGTTGCCCGGAATTAAATTTGCCTTGGGAGAAAATCCTAAACGCTCGAATTTTACTCCGCCGCCCGGAGTGGAGCCTCGCTATCCTGCGACTCGCATGGGAGTGGAAGAGACCATTCGCGAGGCTTTCATCGAAGCGCGCGAATACAAAAAGCAGTGGGATGACTACAACCGGAAAAAAGCGGCGGGGGAGCAGAATCTGCTGCCGCCTCGCCGGAATGAAAAACTCGAACCGCTGGTGGAGGTGATGGAAGGAAAGCGCTACGTTCACGCGCATTGTTACCGTGCCGACGAAATACTAATGCTCATCCGCGTGGCCAATGAATTTGGTTTCAAGGTACGTACGTTCCAACATGTGCTGGAAGGTTACAAAATTGGGGATGAGATTGCGGCGTCCGGCGCCGGCGGATCTACCTTCTCGGATTGGTGGGCTTACAAGATGGAAGCGTTCGACGCGATTCCTTATAACGCGGCGCTGATGACGGAGCGCGGCGTGGTTGTCTCCGTCAATTCCGATGATGCGGAAGAAGCACGGCACTTGAACCAGGAAGCGGCGAAAAGCATGAAGTACGGCGGCCTGTCCGCGAATGACGCGTTGAAGCTGGTCACCCTGAATCCTGCGATCCAACTCGGAATTGACAATCGAGTTGGCTCGATTGAGGTGGGCAAAGATGCGGACTTGGCTATCTTCAATCGCGATCCGCTGAGCGTATATGCGGTGGTGCAGAAAACGCTGATCGATGGACAAGTGTATTTTGACCGGGATAAAGATATCGCGGCGCGCCCCGCGTTGGAAAAAGAAAAACAGGACTTGTTGGCCAAGGAAAAGAAGGTTTCGGAAGAGAAGAAAGCGAGCGAGAAATCGGAAGCTAACCCCGAGAAAAAGCCCGATCAGAAAAAGAAGCACCCTCAAAACATCGAAGGCAGTGCATCCACCGCCGCGGGAGGTGGCCGATGAACAGAGCAGTTCGGATTCGATCGGCCGCGTATCAAACAATCGCATTAGTCCTGGTGTTCTCCATGGCGTTTCCACTTTGGTCGCAACGCGCCGTCAACGTTTACGCGATTAAGAACGCGAAGATTTACACGTTAGCCGGGCCGCCGATTGAGAAAGGCGTCGTAGTGATTCGCGACGGGAAAATTGCCGCCGTGGGTGCAGGTATCGCGGTTCCGGACGACGCGCAAATGATCGATGCGGCGGGGATGGAAGTTTATCCCGGAATGTTCGACCCTATCACTCAGATTGGGTTGAACGAAGTTGGAGCAGTTGGCGCGACTGTAGATACCAACGAGCTCGGTGATTATAATCCCGAGCTGATCGCTGCGACGGCGGTTAATCCGGCGTCCGCGCATATTCCTGTTACTCGCGCGAGCGGCATTACTGAAGTGATCTCCGCGCCGGGCATTGGCGGGTTTGACTCGCAAAGTGCTGGAATCATTGCCGGCCAAGCCTCGGCGTTTAATTTGGCAGGCTGGACCATGAAAGAAATGGAAATCAACCGATCGGTCGCCATGGTGCTGAACTGGCCGTCGATACAAACGAGTTCGTTTGATTTTTCAACTTTCAGCATGAAGGAAAAGTCTTACGCTGATGCGAAGAAAGAGTACGACAAGTCGATTAATCAGCTTTCCGATTGGATGGCGCGCGCCCGCCATTACGCGCAGGCGAAAGAAAAAGGTTCGCCGGATCTTTTCGTACGGGATTTGAAACTTGAAGCGCTGATTCCGGTGGTTGAGGGCAAACTTCCCGTCTTGGTTGTGGCAGACGAGGAGCGCGACATTCGGAATTCGATCGATTTCTGCAGCAAGCAAAATCTTAAAATGGTCCTCGCTTCCGGCGCGGAGAGTTGGAAAGTTAAAGATCTCCTCAAAGAGAAAAAGATCCCGGTGATTCTAGGTCCTACCGAGCGGCTGCCGGAACAAGAAGACACTGCGTACGACAAGCCCATGACCCAGCCATCTGAATTAAACGCGGCAGGTATTCAGTTTGCATTTTCCAGTTTTGGTACATCCTTCTCGCGCAGGCTCCCCCAATATGCGGGGACGGCGGTGGGCTATGGCTTGTCTCACGATGAAGCTTTGAAAGCCGTGATGTTGAACGCTGCACAAATCTTCGGACTTGGGGACCGATTGGGAACCATCGAGCCGGGGAAACTCGCGAACCTGATCGTGACAAACGGAGACCCGCTGGAAATTCAAACAGAAGTTCGCTACCTCTTCATCAAGGGTCAACTCACCAGCACAGATAATCGGCACAAGGACCTCTACGAGCAGTATCGAAAACGGCCCGCACCCGCTCGTTAAGGCAGACGTTCCACATTAGCCCATAAGTGTCTAAAAAGTTCACCGTTAGTACCAAAGTCCCATTGCCGCCTATGGTACGACCTCCAAAAATGCATATATCGATAGGAGATTTCACTTTCTTGGGGGAAACGGCCTACCGCCGATACAACAATGGCGCCACTAACAAAGGACATGCTGGAAGTCACAAACTCCGCCACTGATACAAATAAATTGAAAAGCGGCACTCCGGCGAAGACGGATCAGGCGGCTGGACACTTGCGAGCCGATGCTGTCTCGTTGGAAGTTCCGGTAAAAGTGCACGGCTCGCGTGTAACCGAAGTGGTGCGCGACGTTACGCCCCACACGGAACCTTTTGAAGAACAGACCAGCACGATGATTGTGTTCCCGCAGGGCGCTGTGATACGGATGTCCACAACGGTCGCCGTTGGGCAAATGTTGGTGGTTACGAATAATAAAACGCGGCAGGACGCAATTTGCCGCGTGGTAAAAGTTCGAACATTTTCCAATTTGCAAGGCTACGTTGAAGTTGAATTCACGCACAAACAGCCGGGCTATTGGAATGTTTATTTCCCGTCGGAAGGTGCCGCGCCGGGAAATAAACCTGCACAGCCAACAGTCGTTGAGACGCCTACACCAATCAAGAAGGCGCCCGTTGTCGCGCAGCCATCAGAAGTTTCCTGGGCACCGGCTCCTTTACCTGAGCCTGTGGCGCAGAAACCAGTTGAGCCGGGATCATTTTCGCCCGCTGCGACGCCGCCAGCGGTCACGTCGCCAATTAACGCAGCTCCAAAACCAGCGGCACCGTTTATCTCCATTGGTTCGCAGGAGGAAGTGCAGCCAGCCGCAACGACGATCACGGCAAAGCCGCCCTTACCGGTCACTCCGCGCTTGGAGGCTGTAGCGAGACCGTTGGCTCAGGCGCAATCGAGCACCAGCAGCGTAGTCGAATTTCCGGCTGCAGCGCCCATTCAAGCTCCGACAGCAATTCCGTTGACAACTTTGCCTGCTGATAGTGTGTCCGCATCTGCCGCGCCGGAGTTACCGGCCGAAGCCGCGCCAGTAGCAACGGCCGGTTCTTCCGCGCCTGTACGCAGCTCGTTCGGCAGCCTTTCTGGCGGCGCCAGCCTCAACGTAAGTCACGCGGAGTCTGCAGCCGTAAGTGAATCGGTTTTGTCTTCGTCTGACACGACGTCCGTCGAGCACAAGCCAGGCAACAACTGGATGTTGATAGCTGCGTGCGTTGCTGTATTGTTCGCCGCTGGCGTGGGAGCAATGATTTATCTGAAAGGCCAATCTGCGAATCGCGGCGCAAACGCATCGAACCCACCGGTTGTGGCTCAGCCTGTTGCCGCAGTGAATGCGAACACCGCCGAGCCCATGCCAGCCAGACCGGCTTCTTCATCGGCGTCCGCGAATTCAAGCCGCGAAGCAGCGGCGAGCGTACGCCCCTCGGTAGTCGTCAACGGCAACCCTCCGGTTGAGACTCATGACGCTCCAGTTCCTGCCAATCGTCCCAGTGCACTCGCAAAGCAGAGTGAACCCCGGGTAACGAACGACATGATGAGCGCGACTTTGAATTCGCATCCAGTGAGCACGCAACGCACTGCCGGCGAACAAGGAGACGCTCCGGCCGTTGACGCGATGGCGCCTCCGCCTGTTTCAGAAAATAATGCGCTGACTGGAATTGGTTCGTCCGGCATGGCATCCCCGCCCGCGCCGGAGCTCAAGCAGGACGGTCTAGTGAAAATTGGCGGCCAGGTGAAGGAGCCTCGACTGCTGTCCTCCACTTTGCCGATGTATCCGGCGCTCGCCAAACAATCCAACACACAAGGTGATGTTGTAATTAGAGCGACCATCGACAAGGCCGGACACGTAGCGCACATGGACGTGGTTTCCGGGCCGGTGGTGCTTCGCCAGGCTGCGCTTGACGCGCTGAGCCGATGGAAGTACGAGCCATCCAAGCTTGACGGCCAACCGGTTTCCGTACAGATGCTGGTAACCATCAAATTCCGCAGATAATCAGATTTCGTTTCCTTCCATTTTTCCTGGGATTGAGACAGCGCGGAGCGCTTCCGCGCTGTTTCTTTTTTATCGCTTAGGCATCCAATACAAAATCCATTACAGTTCTAACACCGAGGTGATTCTCATGCGCGAAGCCGTGATTGTAAGTTCGGTGCGGACGCCGGTAGGCAAGGCTCCCAAGGGAACGCTGCGTGCCATGCGTCCCGACGATTTGGCTGCATTAGTGATCAAAGAAGTGATCGCTCGTGCGCCAGGGCTCGATCCGAAAGAAATTGAAGACGTGATTCTGGGCTGCGCCATGCCGGAAGCTGAGCAGGGAATGAATGTGGCGCGAATTGCATCGTTACGCGCGGGTTTGCCGGTAGAAGCTTCTGCCATGACGATCAACCGATTTTGCTCCTCCGGACTCCAAGCTATCGCTCTAGCCGCGGAAGGGATTATGTCTGGACAAGGAGAAGTTGCCGTTGCCGGTGGCACCGAGTCCATGAGCATGGTTCCCATGGGCGGTAACAAAATTTCGCCCAACCCTTCGCTAATGGATTCTTATCCGGACGCCTACCTGAGCATGGGTCTTACCGCCGAAAATCTTTCCAAGAAATACGGCATTACCCGGGAGCAGGCCGATGAGTTTTCGTTTGCGAGTCATCAAAAGGCTCTCGCTGCTATCTCTGCCGGAAGGTTTAAAGACGAAACAGTGCCTGTAGAAGTAAATTATGTAGCCTTCGAGAACGGCACATCGAATGGGGCTAAGCCCAAAACGGTGAAGATTACATTCGACACGGATGAGGGCCCCCGCTCGGATACTTCGGTCGAAGTTCTCGGCAAATTGAAGCCTGCCTTTCACGCGCATGGAGTTGTGACCGCCGGGAATAGTTCGCAAATGAGTGATGGCGCTGCCGCCGCAGTGGTGATGAGCGCCGAGCGCGCTCGCGCGCTGGGATTGAAGCCTCTCGCTCGTTTTCTGTCGTTTGCAACGGCCGGTTGCCTGCCGGAAGAAATGGGTGTTGGTCCGGTGTACGCAATTCCAAAAGCTTTGAAGATTGCGGGATTGAAGCTGGATCAAATCGATGTGATTGAACTGAACGAAGCGTTTGCCGCGCAAGCGCTATCCGTGATCAAACTCGCCGGCCTGGATCCAGACCGCGTGAATGTGAACGGAGGAGCCATTGCGCTGGGACATCCGCTCGGTTGTACCGGCGCCAAACTCACCTCTACGATCCTGCGCGAACTCGAAAGACGAAACGCGCGCTATGGTCTCGTCACCATGTGTGTGGGCGGAGGCATGGGCGCAGCAGGAATTTTTGAGCGCGTCGCTTAATCAATTCGCCCTTCTCCCCGATTTAGAATTTAGAATGACCGAGTAACGCAGCTACCTTGCGGGCTCGAACAAGCCGATCGCATTCCTTTCGAATCCTGCGTCCAGGCGAATGTTTTGTAAGAAATCTCGACGGTGGCCCCAAAGTTTTGCCGCCTAGCGCCGCCGCTTTGCCCAAATACCTCTGCACGTTGTCCGCGCGAACGTAAAAAATAGGGTAGTGGTGCGGTTCGTGTTTCATCGCGTCCGATTCGGGGTGGTAATAGCAGGTTTCGAGAAGTTAAGCAGATGTAGCGCTCCCGAGAATAGATTCAATCGCAACGCTCGATTTGTCGTAAACTCGAATCATCGCTCAGATTTTTAGGGGGGAGAACGCGCTATGCCCACGACACCTGCCTCAGTGACGTTGAATCGCGGCGGAGCCTTTCTTATTACCTCCAGCCGGCCTGAGGACATCTTCACTCCCGCCGATTTGACTGACGACCAACGCTTGATCGGCCAAACAGCCGAGGAATTTGTCCAGAAAGAAATAACCCCGGAAATCCCAGCGCTCGAACAGCACAAAGAGGGCTGGATGGCGCAAATGCTGAAAAAGGCGGGCGAGATAGGTCTTCTCGGAGGGGCGATCCCTGAAGCGTACGGTGGATCGGGTCTGGACAAAATATCGGCTACGGTTCTGGCGGAAAAGCTTTCAGGTTACGCGTCTTTCGCGGTTTCCCATGGAGGCCACGCTGGTATCGGAACGATTCCGATTGTTTATTTCGGCACGGAGGCGCAAAAACAGAAATATTTGCCGAAGATCGCGAGCGGAGAGCTGCTTTCCTGTTACTGCCTCTCCGAGCCCCAAGCAGGATCGGACGCGCTGGCCGCACGCACTCGCGCCGTGCTTTCGCCCGATGGGAAAAACTGGATTTTGAACGGGCAGAAAATGTGGATCACCAACGGTGGTTTCGCCGATCTCTACATCGTGTTCGCGAAAATTGACGGTGAACAATTTTCCTGCTTCATCGTTGAACGAAACACTCCTGGATTTTCGATCGGCGCAGAAGAAAAGAAAATGGGCATTCGCGGCAGCTCCACGGTGCCCATATTTTTCGAAAATGCGCCGGTACCGAGAGAAAATCTTTTGCACGAAGCTGGGCGCGGCCATATTGTTGCCTTCAATACATTAAACGTAGGCCGCTTCTCGCTGGGCGCTTATTGCCTCGGTGGATCGAAAAAAGTGCTGGAAGCTTCCTCGAAATATTCCAAGGAGCGGACTGCGTTCGGGAAACCCATTTGCGATTTCGGACTGATCAAAGCGAAGTTGGGCGAAATGGCTATCCGAATTTATGCCGTGGAGTCCATGATCTATCGCTCGGCCGGAATGATCGACGCGGGAGTGGAGAATCCCAATTCCGCAGCGGACAAGACGCAGCAAGCCATGCAAGTTTTGGAGGAATACGCCATCGAAAGTTCCATCAGCAAAGTGATCGGCAGCGAGACGGTGGACTTCTGCGTGGACGAGGGCGTGCAAATCTTCGGTGGCTACGGCTTTCACGAGGATTATCCGGTGGCGCGCGCGTATCGCGACAGCCGTGTGAACCGCATTTTTGAAGGAACCAACGAAATCAACCGCATGCTCATTATTCAGATGCTGATGAAGCGTGCGATGGCCGGGATTTTGCCGCTAATTCCAGCCGCCATGAAACTGGCTGACGAAGTCCTGGCCGGTCCGTCATTCGAAGAGGCGGAGTCCGGGCCTTTTGCTGAAGAAGAACGCTCTCTGGCGCAGGCCAAAAAGATTTTTCTGCTGGCTGCCGGCACCGCAGTACAAAGATTTCGCGAACAACTCGCGGAACATCAGGAAATCGTCGCGGCCTTGGCGAATATCGCGATGGATGTGTACGCCATGGAGTCTTCGCTGAGGCGCGCACAGAAAGCCTCCGCAAAACGCGGTGACGCAGCCGGCGTGATGTGCGACGCGGCGCGCGCTTTTATTTACGATGCATTGGATCGCATAGAAAAGGAAGCACGCACTGCGCTGGCAGGCACCGCCGAAGGCGATACGCTGATCACCCAACTTGCCGTGCTGCGGCGCTTTGCAAAACACGCGGCCATCGACACCATCGCCTTGAGACAGAACGTTGCGAATGCAGTGTTGGCGCAAGATCGTTATCCATTTGAGGGGCGTTAATACGCTGGAAACTTGTTTCGCCTAGGCGAAACAAAACGCAAGCTGAAAAAACTGTAGCCGAAAACAGGCAACAAAATTCGGCATTTGCGGCGCAGCCCGAACTGTTCCTTTTGCGGAAACCGTTTTCTCTTTTCCCATGAATTTCCCTCGCCGGACCTGTCCTTTATGCATTAGTAGGCACTTACACGCCTTCTAATTGGCCTCCTGCTTGCTTCTACACGTATTGCTGCAAGTGAGGGCATATGACATCGGTCCTGGGACGGCTGCAAACATTGTCGGCTGGCATCGCGGCGAAGGCGAAAGTCCGAAAGGGACTGCTATCCGCCGTGGCGATTTTCTTCATTTTTCAAATCTATTTTGTGCGTGAACTTTTTGCTGCCGAACTGCTGTTCGGCGTCATCTTCGGCGTGATTCTGATTCTCGGCGGGACTGCCTATATGTTGGGAGCAATCGGCGAGCGAGGTCTGGATGTTGCGGAGCTGGGAATTCGCGTACTCGCGCGCTCCGCGCGTCGCGGCTATAACATGATGGAAGAACTCAGTAGAAAGCCATTCCGCCATCCACGTTCAGAGTCTGCCCAGTGATTGCGCTGGATTGATCGGAAACAAGAAATAAGGCCGCAGAAGCAATTTCATCCGCTGTCTGCGGCCGGCCCTGCAAGATTCCCTGTAGCATCTGCTTGAAAAGTTGTTCGCTGTCTGCTTTGAAGTAATCCGCAAGCTGACGACCCAATTCTTGCGACATTTTCGTTTCCGGTACCGGGCCGGGACTCAGCGCATTTACACGCACGCCTTTTCGCGCTGCCTCGGCGGCAAGAGTATGGGTAAGACCGATAAGGCCGGCTTTCGACGCGGCGTACGGAGCATTCAACTGAAATGCGGCCTTGGCTGCAATACTGACAATATTCAAGATTGCGCCGGAACCGCGTTCGTACATCTCCGATAAAACGAGCCGGCTTAACAGAAACGGTCCGCGCAGATTGACCGCCATAACTTCGTCCCACTCGGCCGGCGCGATTTTCTCCACTGGGTTCACCGGGCCAAGCACTCCGGCATTATTCACCAGGATGTGGATTGCGCCGAAGGCGTTGCGAGCGCTGTTCACAATTTGATCGCAGTCCTTCTCACGTGAAACGTCGGCGACAACCCTAGTAGCCTTGCCGCCACCCGCTTGAATTTCCTTCGACACTTCGTCGATCTCTTTCTGGCTACGCGCGGTGACTACTACAGAAGCGCCTTCCTCGGCGAATTTTTTAGCGATAGCTCGGCCGATCCCGCGCCCGCCGCCGGTGACTACAGCGACTTTTCCTTTAAGCAGCATTGCGTCTCCGTCCCAAGTGTATGAAGTGGTTGGACATCTTAACATTCTCAGTGCCTAAAGGCCGTGTCACCGTGAGGTAACCTAGCAAATGAACGAACTGGCAGGGAAGCCATGGTTCAGGTAAAATATCTTCTTTGCGGAGAGTGCATTGACACTTACTAATATACAAGGCACCACGAACGGGGCTAAGACGCTAGTACGCGTACGCCCACGTGGTTTTTGCGCCGGAGTGGTTCGCGCCGTGGATATCGTTGAACTAGCGCTGGAAGCGTATGGCCGTCCGGTTTACGTTCATCACGAAATCGTGCATAACCGTTACGTAGTTGATCAGTTGCGCCGCCGAGGCGCCATATTTGTGGAATCCATCGAGGAAGTACCCGTGGGGGCTGTGCTGGTCTTCAGCGCTCATGGCGTCCCGCCGCGCGTTCGAACGGAAGCGCAGGAACGCCAGTTGCGGGTTATTGACGCTACTTGCCCGTTGGTCACAAAAGTTCACTTGGAAGCACTGAAGTTTGCGCGCGAAGGCCGTACGTTAATTTTGATCGGCCACCGCGATCACCAGGAAATTGTTGGCACCTCTGGCGAAGCGCCGGAGCAAACTCTGGTGGTGGGCAGCGTAGAGGAAGTGGATCAACTTGAAGTAAGCGATCCGGATCGCCTCGCCTTCCTAACCCAGACGACGCTTTCCCTCTACGACACGCAGGAAATTGTCGCGCGTTTGCGGCAGCGTTTTCCCAGCATCGTTGGACCAGCTTCCGACGACATCTGCTACGCCACGCAGAATCGCCAGGAAGCGGTGGAAGCTCTGACCCGCGAAGTGGAGCTGATCTTTGTAGTAGGCTCGGCGAATAGTTCGAATTCCAACCGCTTAGTGGAAGTTGCAAAGCGCGCGGGGGTGGCGGCGCGTTTGATCGAAGATTCGAATGACATCGATGCGTCGTGGCTCGAAGGCGTGAAAACTCTAGGTTTGACGGCTGGCGCGTCGGCTCCGGAAGTTCTGGTGGAGCAAGTAAGCCAGCGTCTATCGAATTTTGGGTTTACGAATCATCGCGATCTCGATTTGATTCGCGAGGATGTGCGTTTTACGTTGCCGCCTGAGCTTGCAGCTCGGCAGAATCCGGTGGCGCAGTAACCGGCTTCAGCAGCTCAGGCAAATTTCAAGGAGCTCTTGAGTGGCGGTTAAGGTAGTCCGCCAGACGAATAAGATTGCTCTACTTGGCGCGCCCACCAGCGCGGCCGCAATGTCGCTCGGACACGAGGGCGCTCCCGGCGCTTTACGAGCAGCAGGATTGGTGGAACGATTGGGGTCCATCGGTTACGTCGTCGCGGATCTTGGCGACGACCCTCCCCGCAACTTCAGGCCGGACGAAGAGAGCCCACGCGCGCGAAATCTATCAGGAGTGTTGGCTGCGGTAGAAACGCTGAAGCCGCGCGTAGAGCAGGCTGTAAAGTCGGGAGCGCTTCCCATAATTTTGGGCGGAGATTGTTCCATTGCGCTGGCCACGGTTGCCGGAGTGCGCCGTTATTTTCGCCACGTCAGCATGATTTACCTGGATCGCGACGCCGATTTGAACACGCCTGCGACAACTTCCTCCGGATGCGTGGACGGCATGGTGGTTTCCCATTTAACCGGACGTGGCGCTGCTGAACTGGTGCGATTCTGGGGCGAACCGCCGTTAGTGAGAGAACCGGATCTTGCGCTGTTTGGCGTGGAGCGTTTGGATCCTTCCGAAGATGAGTTGCTGCAGCGCTCGACCATCCGAAGTTATCTAGCCAAGGACGTGAAGCGGACCGGTGCCGCTGCCGCCGCCCAAACAGCAGTGGATCGGATTCGCGGAAACGGCTACGAATTTGTTTTGCACTTCGATGTGGACGTTATCGCGGATTTTCAAGCCACAAATTATCCCGGCAGCGGCGGTTTGGCGCTAGAAGAAGTTCGTGACGCTCTGATGGTGTTCGTGAGCCAGAAACATTTGGCTGCGTTGGAAGTGACTGCCTACAATCCAACGAAAGATCGAGATGGCAGCGGAGCAAAATTAATTATCGATTTGTTGGCCGAAGTTTTTGCCGCGCGGCTGGAAGCTTTGAACGTTGCTTCTGCCTCGAGTGCGGGACCTGAGTTTTCCGCTGCACAACGGGTGGAAGCGAAATCGGCTGCGGCGGGAGCAACACCTGCGCGAGAAGTTAGCGATACGATATTGTCCTCACCCCAACCAGGCGAGGCTTGGTCCTCCGATTCACTCGATACCGATAACGATGAGGATGGAGCCGCCCCTGATGGCCACAGTCCTGACTCGTCTGAATCCTCACCCGGAACAGACGGGTTGCCTTCCTGAACAAATTTCCGAAAAACGAAAAACATTTGACCCTTCATGCATCGCTTATGAAAACGTTCCCTCGTGTGATCATTTTCGATGTGGACGGCGTGCTGGTTGATACGCGCCACTCGTTTCAGCGCACTACGCTTGAGACTGTGCAATTCTTTGTGGGGAAGAAAGTGAGCCATCGCGAACTTCATCGCTGGAAAAATCGTCCCGGCTTTAATGACGACTGGAAACTTTCCACCGCTTGGGTAAACGCATTAGGAAAGGAAGTCCCCTATGACGAAGTTAAAAAAAAGTTTGTGGAAATTTACTGGGGCCCGGACGGAAAGGGAAATGCGGCGCGTGAAAAGTGGTTACTGTCCCCCGCGAATCTGCGACGGCTGGCAAAGCTCGCGGAGTTGAACGTTTTTACAGGCCGCGTCCGGCGCGAGCTGGACTACACCTTGAATCGCTGGAAAGTTCGCGATTTCTTCCGAAAGATCATCACGGTGGAAAATGTGAAACGACCGAAGCCGGCCCCCGACGGCCTGCTGCAGATTTTGAACGGCCGTAATCCGGAGTCTGCCCTGTACGTTGGAGACAATGTGGACGACGCTCTAGCGGCAAAGGAGGCAAACATACCCTTCGTAGCCATATTGCCCCGCCGGAGCGAAGAGCGCCGCCAGCGTGGCGCACTCCTTCGCAAATTGGGCGCTCTCACTATCCTAAGTGATATCAGCGAGTTAGAGTGTTGGCTCAACAGGACGTTTCATCATCAAAAACCTTCCAGTACTTCTGAACTATCCCACCGAGTAGGCCAATAGTTAGTACTAAAGAGAACACCGTACCATTGCAAGACACACCTCTAAACCCCATGATTTCATCTAGAGGCGGGGCTTCAGCCCCACATTTATGGCTATTGACACTCAAACTCGTCCAGCGGCCGCCCGGGCTTTCGTGCGTAGCCTTAACATACTTCTGAAATTTGCGCGCATGTATGATTTTGGCCATCCGCGCACTTCAAAACAGTTCGATACGGCCTGGGTGGAGTTGCACACCGCGATCGGTTCAGGTTCGGAAAATGAATCCGGGCTGCTCCTGGGAGTTTCGGGAGACCAACTGCTTCTGGATGGCACGCCCCTGGACTCGGCAGCCGCCGAAAAGAGTTTTGCTCGGATGCTTTCCGCTGCCGGTATCGCCAGCATTCACTTCTCTCCAAAAGTAACGCAAGGCAGTTTGGCGCGATTCGTTCGCGGATTTCCAACCGGCACCGGCGCGAAACCGATACAACTGGCCGAGCAACTGAAGGCCGCGCTGCAGGGCGATCCAGACATCCATGTGAACGAAGTTTGTTTTGTGCCGGCCGATTCCGCGGTAGCGCGCTCTACCGTGGCAGCGCAACTTGCCGCGCATACATTTGGCCTGGATTCTGGGAAGTCCGATGAACTCTTCAACGATCCGCAAAAGCTCTTGCAGTTAATTATCGCCGCGGAAGGAACAAAGGGCGCTGGCGATGGAGAAAATACCGGACGTCTAGGCAAACGCGGTTCGGCAGGAAGTGGCGATGGCCACGCAGGATCCGGCGGTGATGGTTCTGGTGAAGGCTCTGGTGGGTCGGGCGAACATGGCGATGGAAACTTCGGACCGGGTGGTGGCGGATATTACGGCGGAGATGCATCCGGAGTTGTGAGAGGAGTTCAATCCGGAGATGGCGATTCTAATGCCGGTGGAAGCGGTCCCTATGTTTCAGGTCCGGTGAGCGCCGTCCGCGGTTCTGGAGAACAGGTTGTGAACGCCGCGGATTCGGGAACATGGAATATCGTCGGCGGTGAAGGCGGGGGAACTCCCCTGGCGGCTGACGCCGGCGGATTTTGGTTCAACAAAGACGGCGCGAAACAATCTTCCACCGACGGAGCCGAAACTGGTGCGCGAGTAGACGGCAGTGTTCCTGTTCACGGATTAAATATTGATAACTTCAGCCGTTCGAGCGACTTCGGGACATGGAATATCGTTGGAGCAAGCGGGGAAGGAGCGCCGCTCGATCCTGATGCGGGCGGTTTTTGGCTGAACAAAGATCTCTCAAAAGAATCCAGCCCGAAACGGCCAGGTTCCGGCGAAAGGAATCCTACGGGAGTTTCTGTTCACGGTGTAGGTGGCCTCGTCGATAGCGGTGGCGCTGAAGGTTCTGGCGGGAACGCCGGACCGGGTCAAAAGGAAAATGTTCGGCGCGGAGGCGGTTCTCGAAACAAGAGTGGATCCAGCGCTCACGTTTGGAAAGCGCCAGGCGCAGGCGGCTCGGAATCCAGTGAACTAGGCCGATGGGGAAATGCTACCGCCGAAATTCGCGGCAGCCGTTCCGCACGCGGCGGCGGCCCGGGTTCGATGGCTGTAGAAACCGGCCTCATGACTTTGCAAGAAGACGAATTGAAAGGAATCTTGCAGGTTCTCGCGCAAATTGCGCGCACTACGGAAACCTCCAAAGACAAGCTCGATCCCGTGTCATTTCAATCGCGCCTCTCAACTTTGCCGCGTCGCGCGCGCTTCACTGTAAGCCAAGCCCTTTCGGCCTTGGCGGCGCAAGCGCCTTCGGAAACAGCGGACAAGCCGACTCTACTGAAACTTGCGGAACATATCGCTGTCCGTTTCGCGCTGGAAAGCTACGAAAACGGCGACATCGAAGTAAACGCCGTTCGCCAGGTTCTGGACGAGATGAGCCTGGAACTCGACGGCTTGCGAAAGATTTTGGGTGTCTACGAAGAAAAGATGGCTCGTCACGGCATCGAGGTTCAGTCCCATGTGGACCTTTTGGCGCAACAATTTTGGAATCAAGTGGGGGATGAAAAGAAGAAAGCTGTGCTCGAATCCGCAGAGGCTTGGTGCGTTCCTCCCGCCAAGGTCCGGGAATACGTTGAAAAACTAGTGCAGAAGGGCGAAACAGCAGCGGCCATCGGCGCCCTGAGCAATTATGCGAAATGTGTCACAAACAAATCACCGGAACAGCGTCGCCAGACTGCCATGGGCCTCGCCGAATTAGCAAACCTTTACGCGAAAATCGATGAGCGCCTGTTGGTTGACACCATCCGCCAGGTTGGCGTTCAGCTCGCCGAAGAGCGCGATTCGGAATTGCAAAGCCTGATGAGCGCGGCCTTCGTGAGGTTGTCGCAAGAAGCTTCCAATAAGCGCTCCTACCAGGCGATCCAGCGTTCCGTGGAACTTCTCGAGTATGTCGAGTCCGAACGCCCAGGGATGGGAAAAAATCTGCGTCCGAGAATTGCGGTTGAGAATCGACTGCCGGACTTTATTGAAGAGGCGCTAAGAACAGGCAACGTTCCCAGCGGGTTGACGGATCTTCTGCGTCGCATGCCTGTGGCGGCGTCCGATCATCTAGCCGGACGATTCAGTCGCTCGGGTTTCCGCGATGATTGTGATTTATTAATCTCAATGATGGAGGTCCTGGGACCGGAAGGTCTGCAACATCTGCGCGAGCAGCTCAGCAAGGGTGGACCTGCTGAGGCCATTGATGCGATAGGTCTTCTGATGCGCATGGATGCAAACATCGTGGAAGAAGTGCTTCCCGGAAGAATGTCCGAATGGAAGCGCTCCACACACGACAGAATCGTCCGGCAGATATCGTCCAGCGGTGCGGCTGATCGCGGCCGCTTGCTGCTTAGACTTTTCGATGAACTTGACGTTCTTGTCCGTCCGCTGGCACTTGATGAGGTGGGCATGAGCGGTGAGCAGCTCTCCGACATGCGCTTATTGCGTCTGGCGGAGGGCGACCTGCCTGCGGGCGGAACCGAATATCTGCAGCTCAAGGCTATCGAAGCGCTTGGCCGTCTGCGCACCTCTGGCGCGGAGTCTGTTCTGCGCAAGATCGCCGAGGCGCGCAAAGCATTTCGCTGGGCCAACGCTAATGAGTTGAGATTGGTGGCCTCGCAAGCGATGGAGAAAATTGACCCGGAATGGGTGCGCCAGTTTATTCCGAAAAGCGGTTTAAGCGTTGCAGAACTTTCCATTGAGCCGCTCGATGCCGATCCAAATTCTCCGGCGATCCGCCAGCGGCGCTATCCGCGGTTGCGTCTGGAGCATGCGGTTTCCGCGATGACCACGAATTTGAAGGAAAATTGGAAACTGGATATACCGGAAATGACTTTGAGCGGTGGCGTCGCCATTTGCGAGCAGAGCCTGCATCCGGGCAGCGTGGTGGGAATGAAGCTGAATGCCGGCAAAAAACCGGTCAAAGCACAAACTATTGTTCGCGACGCGAACACGCAAGCACGCGCCTTTGAAGTGGTGGATATGGATCTTGAGGAACGAGCCAAATTACGAAAGCTTCTCGTTCAATTAGGAAGCGTTCAAAAGCAATCTACCCCGCAGGAGCGGACTCGCCGCTCGACGAGAACCATTACGACCGTCAACCAGGGGTAAGACACCGGCACAATGCGGCCTGCAGCATCCTAACCTGCCTTAATCATGTCAGCCGCGTGTGGCTTTTCATTCTCCTTCCATGTTCCTAGACGCAGACCAAAAAGCAGTAGCGTCGTCACACTCGTTAGGCACAGGATGAAAGCAATTCGAAATTCGCATTTCAGCGCGAGGCCTGCGATTCCGCACATTGCTGCGCTTGTGGCGTACGCCGTAATTGCAATTCTTCGTGACGACCATCTCTGCGCCATCAAAAAATCGTAAAAGTGGCACCGATCTCCGGCGAGCACCTTACGGTGGCCGCGCAAGCGCCGGGATACGACAAGAATCCCGTCAAGCAACGGCACTGCGGCAATCAGCAAAGGAAAAAACACGATAATGCCGTTTAGATTTGTCACATTCGAACGGTACAAATCCAAGCCTAGAAATGCTACGCAGAATCCCAGGACCGTGCTTCCTGAATCCCCCATGAAGATATTAGCAACCGGGAAATTAAAAAATAAGAATCCCGTCGATGTCCCTAGCAAGCTCCACGCAACCAAGGAACCTAACCGGCTAAGCGTAATCCCAGGCAGAAGGATATATCCCGTCGCGATAATCGCTGTCACACCGGCGCAGAGCCCGTCAGCTCCATCCAGAAAATTAAACGCGTTGGCAAACAGCATGACAAAGAGACATACTCCGGCAAGATTTACGGAGCTATACGTGAGCAAAGGCAGTCGCCAGCCTCCATACCACAGCAAAATCCCTCCAAAGATTTGAACCGCGAGACGCAGGATCGGGGCAAGTCCTCGGATATCGTCTATAAATCCTACGCCCCAAATTAAAACGAGTGCAGCCAAGAATGGACAAATAGGCATCGATTTTATGGGAAGATTGAAGCCCACTCCGGCAGCGATTGAAGCTGCAATCGCAACACCGCCTAATCGTGGAATTGCTCCCGAGTGAATTTTTAGCGGTCCGCTCTGATCGAACAGACCCCAGCGATTACAGAGACGCCTGATCAAGGGAACCAGGACTAACGTTGTAATGAATGCGGACACTCCAGCGCGAATCATTCGCTCTTTACCCGGTCACTTTGTGAACTAGGCGTCTCACGTGACGAAGCCGCACACGGCCCATCTTGGTCGCCAATCCGCGAATTCCTCTGAATCGAAATGCGGCTTGGGCGTCGCGCAAATAAAGTTGAAGCAAGCCTCGGGAAACGTCCTGAAAAAACTTCTCTTTGTACGATCCGTCGGAGATTTCATTCGACAGGTCGCGAAACCGCTGAAAGATCTTGTCGCGCTCACACACGACGGGGACCCTGCCGAAGCCATTCTCGTCCAGCAGAACGGGGCGAATCTCCAGGCGAACGAATTTGCCGTCGCGATTGAATCCAGCAACGACAACTAGGCCCTCACGCTCTAGCGGAGAAGACACGTAGCCGGAAACCAGGGTCCCAAGTCCGTAAAAACAGAACGCGGGGCTTTTGTGACTGCTATTGACTTGCCGGTAGCCGCTAATCCGATGACTGTGAGAAGCCGCTACCAGATGAAATCCGAATTGAGCGAGCGAACCCATCAGACGGACGTCTTCGGGATCTGGCCGATTCGTCCGCAGACATCCGGCGTGCAGCAACGCGACGAAGAATGTTGCTCCCTGCCTCTCCATTTCTTTACAAGCTGAAATCGCGCGCGCGCACGTAGCAGGCTCAACCCCGGCGTGATCGTGCGAAGCGGCATCATGCGTCGCCTTGGCAGCCGCCCAGAAGCCGACGCGCAAATTCCGCGGGCCCGGCAGAACCAAAACTTCAGGGGCGTCTTTTATTGTGCGACCAGCGCCCAAAGGAATCATTCCATTGGCTGCAACAGCTTTTCGCGTCTGCTCAACTCCCTGGTCGTAAAAATCGTAGCTATGGTTATTCGCTATTCCCACCGCGCGGGCGCGAATTGCTTGGAGGTATTCGAGTGAATTCTCACGGCTAAAGACAATTTGACCAAGTCCATGTGGGGGACGCGAGAGTAGTGATTTGTCACCCACGGGACACTCGAGATTCGCAAATGCAGTTGTTACATCGTCGAAATATTCAGCGACGTTAGAGGCCATTTCGCGCCACGAACCGCCGGGCGGGAACGATAATTGTCCAGCAGGCAAAAAGTCGCCAGCAATAGCAACTCGTGTGGCGATTTCTTCACCCGTCTCAGAGCCCCAAAGAATCAAATTGTTATCTGTCATAAAACATTCGACGAGATCCCCGCGGGCCAAAGAGAAAAGACCCAACGAGTGAGGCGTTTTCGCATCGGATGAATCCACATTGGAAGAAAAATCATCGTGAGCAGGGCAAAAAACAATCCCGACATTGGACGAGCGGAAAAAAGTGATTCCGTAGACGCATTGCTCAGAAACGGAAGAAATATCAACACCCCCGCGAGGCTTGAAAGAACTATCGCAATACTTTCTTTTGGCAGCAGTTGGCTGAACCGAACGCCGTTGTGGATCTGATAGGCCGCTACTATCGCGATATACCCAATGGCCAGGGAGAATACCGAGGTAACGACTACAGCCGTACCGCCGAAGTATTTGCCGGCAAGAAAACCGAGCCCCAGATTCAAAATACCCGTGGTGCTACAACCGATTACTACCCAGCGCAGGTTTCCGGTTCCCAGATCTATCGTGTATGCCGGGCTACTGAGAACGTTGACTAACCAGCCGACGCCGAGCAATGCCACGAAGCCCACGAAAACCGGTTCGAAGCGTCCAAACCAAATTTGCGATACTACTGGACCGATGGCGATTAGAAACGAGAACGTAGGGATCGCTAGAAAGAACATCAGGCGATAAGATTCGCGGTACACCGTTGCAATTGAACTTGGGGAACGCTCGCAGAGATTTGAGATCGTCGGAACCAGAACCAGGTTCGATTGCGCCAGAATTTCGCGCAAAGTGAAAATCCATCGCGAAGCCATATCGTAGAAACCGGTGGATGCCAACCCACCAAACTTAGCAAGGAGTGTCTTGGTAACAGGCTCCCGCAAAGCCTGTGTAACCGTGATGCACTGGAAGGTCGCTCCGTATTTGAACATTTCGCGGAAGAAGGCGCGATCCCAACGATATGGCAAGACCGGGATGCGGGGATTGATTCGTCGCAACAAACTCCAAACGGTTACAAAGGCCAATACCGCTTGAGCCAGTTGGGCGTAAGCAAGGCCAAGAAGTCCGTATCTCGGAACAAAGCCAATGCAAAATCCCCAATAGATTACGGCGCTACCGAACAAAACGTAATTTTTCTGCGTGATCAGTTCATAGCCCGCCAGACCAGCTAGAAATATTCCACCGACCACGTTGAGCCATAGAGTAACGAATGCATACGGAAGGATTGCCAGGGCTTCGCCGATCAGACCGGCAGGAATTATTATCTTCAAGATCCATTTCGCTACGGGATATAGGGCCAGCGCAAACAGTCCAAGTGCCAGCCCCATGGAAATAACGGCTGTCTGGATGAGAACCGAAACATCCTCAGCGCGAGTCCAGGCGGCATATTTCGCTACGAACTTCACGATGCTCGCGGAAAATCCCTGGTTCGCAAGGGTAACAACCGAAGTGGTGGCCAGCACGAGCGACCATATACCCAATTGTTCTATCCCTATCGTTCGAATCAAAAAGCGGTAGAGAAAGAAAAGTGCCACGGCGCTGCCGATAACCTGCGCGAAAGTGGTAGTCGCGTTCAAGAGCACTTGCCTGTTTTTCAAGATATCTCACACATCTTCACGAAACAGTCTCTGGTCGCCTTCGGACCGGCTTCCATTTGCCAGACGTTTGCCCTAACAAGCATCTTGCCGTTCCCAAAAGTGCTGCGAAATTGACAACGCAGAACGCCATCGGGATATACAGGAGAAAGCCGGCCGCACCGCGCCGCTGCAGAAAGCCGGCTAGGGCCGCTCCGTACAAAATCATCTGCAAAATCAAGACGCCGAGAAAAAAGGTCGTACGGCAAAGAAAAACGCTGGACGCCAACGTCACGGCAAGGAAATAGGGCACCAGCCATCGCAAAAGTTTGTGCGACCAGAGGCCGACTGCAATCCCGCGGTAACGAAAAATGTTCAGCAACCGCCGGTGCGCCAAAACAGTCCGCAAGTCTTTACTAACAATCCGAACTTTTAAATTTAACATCGAACCGGGCAGGTTTTGTGTCAAGCGAGTGACCGGCACAACGCGCGAATCCAGGACGTTTCTCATGCCCGCAAGCGCCACTTGCAATGGCAGCGCAAAATCGTCGCTCCAGGTCGGGTCGAGTGGCTTCCAGAGCGAACGCCGCAGAGCGAACAGTGAGCCGGATGCTACCGTCAGCAAACCGCGATTGCTTTCCTGAGCCCGCAGCCAAGTTTCGTAACGCAAATAGCGACTTTCGTTTTGCGTAACGTTTGTTTCGTCGCAATTCTGATACCGGGGGCTTCCGGTCACCAACCCGATGCGTTCGTCGTCGAAATGTTCGACCAGGTAACTTAGTGCTCCGCTGGGCAGCATGCAATCCGCATCGGTGAAAATCAGAATGTCTCCGGAGGAAGCCGCCACTAATCCGTTCTGAATCGCGCTTTTTCCCTGATGTTGTGGAAACGACAGTAAGCCCACTCCGTCGTTCGAATATCTTTGAACGATTCCTTCGGTGGCGTCCGATGAACCGTCGCTTCCAATCAAAATCTCGATCTGTTCGCGCGGATAATCTGAGGCGAGAAGGTTCTCAATTTTTGCCGCGATCACGGATTCTTCGTTGTGCGCAGGGATAATTACACTGACCAAAGGGCGCGCAGTCCCTCGATGCCACGCCCTGAAGCGTCCGAGGAAATTCAATTTCAGCAGCAATGGGTACCCGAAATAGACGTATGCAATGATCCCAACGGCGAACCAAAAAGGGGCTCTCATTTGTCAGGCAACTTTACACATGCCACGATGTTCGCCCTGCTCCGATAGTTGGGGCTCGGCAGCTAATTCCCGGTAGGAAATTAACTGAATGCCACTTCGTGAGATTGCACTTTGAATGTCGGGATCCAGTAACAATAGGAGTTCCGCTTCACGCTGAAGATGAATCGCATCGGTCTCCGAAAAGCCGCGTTCCGGCAGACCCGGGTGACACGCAAATTCAAAAGTGCCTTCTGGCAGATTCTCAAAAGTGATCATCCAATGTGGTTTAAGATTTGCTGGATCTCGCCTGGACTGTTGCGAAAGGGAGACGCGGCTGTTTGCGGAATGGAATTTACGAAACAGAGTGTCCTGAAGCGCGCTCCGATAGCGATGCACGAAAACACGGCGGAGTATTCCTCCTTCGTGCGGCCCTCCCAGACCTCCAGCCTTCGGCCATGAGCTGCAACGAGGCGCTCGAATGCACTGGACTCCTTCAGCCGAAAGCGCACGAGCGAACGCAGTCGCTGCCGCCGGATAAATGTGCATGTGATGATGTGAATCCGCATGCGTTGGGTTAAAGCCGCGCATCTTCATCCAGCAGATCTGTGCGCGAAATTCCCGCTCGAGATCGCGAGTTGACACCTGCCACCTCCAAAGCTTATGAATCATGATCGCTGGCGGGTGAAAAGCACCATTGGCGTCGACGAGCGTCGGAATATCACCCAATGGCGCAATGGGCTTCCCTTGACAAATATTAAGGTGGATTCCCACGCTGAGTCGCGGCGCGGTTGAAACCTGCTCGAGAGCGTTCTCGGAACCAGGCATATTCACCATCAACGATGTGCTGGTCAGGAAGCCGTTATAATGCCCGAGAAGGATACCGTCTGATATTCCGCGACTCATCCCACAGTCGTCGGCGTTCACGATCAGGCGCGTCCGGCTCATAGCGATACGCGATTGACGATTAAGGGAATTTTGCCGCCTGGAAATATCACCGGCTCTGTGGCGATCTCCGCTGTTACACGCATAGTTCCTCCCAGCAACTGCTGCAAATCCCTGCGAATGTCCATCATTTCTTGAGCCGCATGGCTATTGCTCGCCACTGCTCGTACCACCACACGTTCCGGCTGCTCATGAATAAACTGGCAGGATCGCAGCATGGTAGCTTTCTTCAGAAATTGATTAAGAGCACGCGGCGAAAATATTCGGCCGTCCGGGCAGCGCAAAATCTCACTCTCGCGAGTGATAGTGGGGATCACTCGCGGCGAAGCCCTCCCGCATCGGCACGCAGAACCTGACTTCCATCTCCCACGGTCGCCGATCCGATAGCGCACCAGCGGCATAGCGCGATTCAGGAATCCGGTCCAAACAAAATATCCTTCTTCGTCTCCCGAGACGGGACGGTCAACGTCGTTGAGAATTTCCAGAAAGCCATATTCGACTGCAAGATGCATTTCACCGTATTCGCATTGTTGAATGAGCCCGCAGTACTCGGTCATCCCATAGCTATCAAATATGTTCGCCTGAAAGGCAGCTTCGATTTTTTCACGGGAGGTCGGGTACAGCGGCTCTCCGGTCGTAAACACAACGCGCATTGGAATCGTTTCGCCGCGCGCCACCACGAAATCCGCCAAGATGCTAAGCACAGACGGGAATCCTTCCAATACGGAGCCGTGATGGGCGTGCAAAAAGTCTATGTAATCCGTTGCCGTACTTTGCGAGAGATGAAAAATACTTAGAAGGAATTGCCGCTCGGGCAAATTGTAAGTCCAAAAGGGAGGTTTCGTTCGCGCAGTCGGGACCACGCGAGCACCGAACAAAGTAAGTCGAGGCCCCAGCGGTTTGACGCGCGCCCACTCCCGTTGTTGGAGCAGGAAGGCCCAATTCTTGCGTGCTAGTTCTTCCGTATATGCAACTCGAAGGCTGCCACCAGTTGTGCCGGTAGTACCTGCGAATATGCGCCGGCGCCGCGGCGTATCTCGTGAAAGAAACTGGTGTCGATTCTCTCGAACCGTTTCGCGCGGCAAAACAGGGAAGAGTCGCAAACTATCAAAGCTGCTGATCTCGATTTGCGGATAATGCGCGTAGTACGGCACCATGGCGCGCGCGTGTGAGACAGTTTCTCGTATGCTTTGGAGCTGGAATGATGCAATCTGATCCGAACTCCACTTTTCATGGGCGCGCAGCTTGTCAAAAAAAGAAAACATTTCCGGTGCGTAGCGGTTCCGTTTAAGAAACCATCCACGCGCGCTCGTTAAAATATTCCGCGCAGGAGAAGGGAACCGGTCATACAACCGTTGCAGCCGCTCTATGTTTGCCCGCGCTAGAGGTTCCAGCATGAGTATTAACTCCGTCTGACAGCGTTTTCCGGCTTTCGGACTATCCATTCGACAAAGTGGCGGAGCCTGCGAACTTCGCCCTCATTGTTGAATCTCTGCGTGACCGCCGATCGCCCTTGTTTTCCCATGCGTGCCGCGATTTGTGGATGATCCAACAACCATCCTATGGATTGGGCGAGCTCTGCTGCACTGGCAGGTTGGTACAAAATTCCGGCAGGCACGTTTCTGAAAAACGGCCGAATCGGCGGTAGGTCGCTCGCTACTACAGGCAATCCACACGCCCAGTATTCGAAGATTTTTACCGGGATGTTGAGTCTGAACTTTGCCGTATCCTGCAGGGGACTGACCCCAATTCGCGCTTCGCTCAGCGCTCGCGCCATATCCTCATGGTCCATGCGCCCGCGAAATTCGACATTCGCAGCCAGGCCGAGTGAGTGGATGCGCCCGAGCAAGGCTCTTTCAAACGATGAGTCGTCAAAATATCCAATGAAAAGTAGGGTTGGCATCTTTCCGCGATCGGCTAGCAAGCGCATCGCGTCTAAGAGTATCCAGGAGCCAGCGCGCGCGGAAATTCCGCCGCGGTAGACAAGGTCGAATTTCTTGGGCGTGTCTTTAGGCGGTGGGAAAAAATCCAGATTGGGAAAATTGAAGAAAACCAGCTTCCGGCTTTTTCCCGCACGCGCCAAACGACGCAACGTGAATGGGTCTGCGGTCATCACGCCGTCAAAGCAGTTAGCTGCCAAGCGTTCTAATCCCGCGATCATCTTGGACAACAACGGGCGCATCATTCGCGGGATCGAGCGTTTGTTCCGCACCATAGAAGGGAAATCTTCGTAGGCGTCGTAGATTATTCGTTTGGACAAAATGATTTTCAGCGCGAGCGCGACAGGAAGGAGTTGCGGGTCCTGAAAATGATAGATAGTTGCGCGTTGGCGCAATAGAATCGGGAGGAGTGAACCGGAAGAGAGCAGCGACTGCATTCGCCCTCCCGTTTTTTGTAACGCTACAAATTCGACACCTTCGCGCTGCCCGATATTTCTCGCAGGGCTGACGAATCGCACACGGAAGCCTTTTGCGGCCAGTGGCATGCACTGCCTGTGAAACGATCGGCTTTTCAACTGAGCGTGAGCGATGGAAAAATGGCATAGCGTGATCTGATCCCTTTGTACACTCTCTGCCAAAAGAGACGTTAACGTAGCTGTCTGGGCCGGCATATATTTATTAAGAAGAAGCTGTCTTCATCGAGAGACGCGGCAGTTCGTCATGCCAGGCCGCTTCAACAGTTGAATCGGCGACTTGCGAACGCACATCTCCGACTAGAAAAACCAGGCTTACGAAAAGCCATGTGGATCGATCTGAATTAATGTCCCCGGTGTTTACCGAATTCACGACACCCGCGAGCAGTAACGCGGCAGAAAGATGGGCGAGCGTTAAATAGGGCGACGTTTTGTCTCGAAGCTGTCGAAGGGATTCGCGAATGGCACTTCCAAAAAGAGCCAGTACCAGCAGCAGCGCCGGAATTCCTAATTCACAACCGATCTCCAAGAAAATATTGTGCGGCCAGTTGTAAAGTCCGGCGTTGGGCGAGTAATACCGAAATCCTTGAATGCCGACGCCAAACAACGGATGTTGCTGAAGTAGGTTCCATCCGTAGCCAAGAAGTTCAGCTCGGAAACTAAGCAGTCCTTCTACATTATGGGAATTGAAAAGCGTGCCGAGATATTCGAAGGAAGCTTCCGGAATGTGGAGAAACGGCATCGACACCAATCCTAGCGCCAAGAAACACGCCAAATCGGCTAGAAGTTGACGATACAACAATAAACTCAGAGTGATTGCGAGTAGGACAGCTATCAACGCCCCGCGCGATCCGGATCCGATCAAAGCGACCACCGGCACGGCAAGAAACGGGTAAACTATCATTCTCTTCCAGAAAGAAAGCGGCGGCATGGCCACCAGCCAAATCAACAGAATCAGGGAACACGCGATGTGACCCAGGCCGATCGTGTTGCTGCTCGGCGTCACCAAACGCGCCGAACTCCCCAAATCGATGAGCGAATACGCACATATCAGGAAGGCCACAATTGCAAAGCCCGCGAAGAATCGCTTGATTGCCTGCGGCGTAGCGAGGACAAAAAACGGCGCGACAATCACCAGTGCCGTGACGGTAAGAAATCGTCCCAGCTTTTCCAATCCAGCGTCGAAGACAGGCGTGTAAGCCAAGCTAGCAACCATCAGCGCAACCAGCGCGATATAAAGGAGGAAAGATCCTGGCGTCCGGACGACTCGCTTGCCACGCAGGAGATTCGACGCGATACCACCCAGGATGATCGCGCCCAGAACGAGAGTCAGATCAACTGGGAAAAGCGAAGCGATGCGTTCCTCGCCTTTCAGGTCGCCAATAACCACGTAAAGAGCAAGTGCGAATTCTGGATAGAACAAAAACAGAGCAATCGCTCCAACGCCCAGGATTAAAGCTAACAAATTCCGAGGTGGGAGGCCGGCCGCAAAAAACGCCGCTCCCAAGATAAAAGATATTGCGAAAGCCATTAGGCTCGACGCGCGAAAGTCAAAATATCGACTCGTAGTAATCGATGTACTCGAGGTGGTCCCCATCTAGTTGAAAGCCTCAGCGGTGAAAAGGACGTCTTCCACATGCCGGAT
Organism: Candidatus Acidiferrales bacterium; assembly: GCA_050012395.1. Taxonomy (GTDB): domain Bacteria; phylum Acidobacteriota; class Terriglobia; order Acidiferrales; family UBA7541; genus Palsa-295. Next base: position 75,741 of record JBEKHG010000004.1, on the reverse strand, counting down.
GGACTCAAGTTTTATTCGTGATTTTCCATCAATCAAGTCGTAGGCTCGGTAACCATAAGCCTCCATATAATCCGAAAGCTCGGAGATCATTCGTCCCATTAATGAGTAAGCTCGTGGCGCGATTTCGCAGATAATCGCGGGACGCTGCTTCGATCCTTCCAAGAAATTCTGGAGTCCCCTTAAAATCGGCAGCTCAAACCCTTCGGCGTCAATTTTCAATAACGAAATGCGGTTGATGTTTCGTTCCTGGAGATAGGAGTCGAGGCGAATAACTGGAACTTTCAGCGTTGAAACAATTTCAGGCCCGCTTTTGTAAGCAGGCACCATTGTGTTTTGGCCCGGTTCACGAGTCACGTAAATCGTGCAATTTCCGGCTGTTTCTCCCGCCGCCCGGGGATTCACTGTAATGGAATGCCCGGGATTTAGTTCAACGAGCCGCTCGAGTCTTTCGAAATATTTAGGCACCGGCTCAAAGCAATGTACTTGCCCTTGCTTTCCCACGATTCCCGCAGCAACTGCCGATAGATACCCGATGTTCGCCCCTACGTCCACAAATATACCGCCAGGTTTCATCAGACGCTTCATCACTTCGATGATCAACAGGCCATAGGACCCAAAATACATGGGCGCTGTGCCACGGTAGTTCCGGAGATCGTATTCGAAGACGACATCCTCAATGTGCTTTTGTGCCGGAAGAGGTGGGAGACTGCGAACGGTGTTGAGTTTGGCAAGAAGCACGCGACAAAACAACGATGGTCTCTTGGCCAACAGGGTGGTTGCGCGAGATGCGGTCGCTCTCAAATACATTTGTACGCGCTCCTCGGTTCAGTTGGCATAAGCAAGATGTGCGATTTCCTTTTCGACAAGTGCGGCATGCGCGAAAAGCCGCTGAAGATCGCTCATTCGCGCGTAGTCTGACGCCAACATGCGATTTTCATCTCGGCCGCGCGACACGCCCACTTTGTATCCGTGTAGATCAAGCTTTATCGCCGTTCGCGGCTTGTTCCGCGGACTGCCGGGCTCAGGCCAAGCCGGCCCTTTGTGAATGCCATTCCCGTGGATGGCCGCCACGCTTCCGCGCTGCGTTTGCAGCACAGCCCAGCTTCTTCGTGGATATACGCTTTCAACTTCTTCGTCGCTCAACCGTCCGTCATTCGCGGCTACACCCAAATCGCGCGAAAGGCGCGGACGGCAGCTGCGCACGTCGTAATGATTTGAGCCCGGCACATAAACAAGGGGCCCGCGCGTGCTATCGATGTCAACCAGATAAATAAAAATTTGCAGCGAATCCGATTCGTCGTTGTCCTTGTGAAAATTGCTGGAATGCAGCGGCCGATTATGCGGAAAATCCCGAACGACGGTTACGCGATAGAGAGGTGGCACATACCCCAGAAAGTTAGAGGCAATCTTCAAAATACTCTCGTGAAACGCAATATCGACTAGTTCAGGGATACGTATAAGCGGATCGCGCAGAGCAATTGTTTTCTCCGACGCAGCCAACTCACTGTAGCTAAGACCCTCCAGTGTCGCGTGCTTTTTCGTTTGAACCGAATATCCATGACGCATGTCAATTTCCAGGTTGTGAAACATGGAATCCGCCTTGAAGAAGATGTGGTCCATCAGCTCAGGTGGGAAGAAGCCTGAGAGTAGGGCATAACCGGATTGGCGCAGGGAGCTGACCTGCTGCTTTTCCATTTCGTTCATCGCAAACAGATCACGGTGTCCTTTGAATGTGCGGCGCACTTCGGCCCCTGCAACTTTGCGTGAATAGAACATCCTGGTTTTGCAGATTGCGCTATAGAGATGGGGTTGTGCTCGAATTGCTCTCACCAGGAAGGGCGAACGCGCGGGCTTCGTGCTGGTTGGAGCCGTCATAATCCTGATCCCGCTGAGGCGTTAAAATGTTTTTGCTCTGTTTCCGCGAGGCCTTGGTCTGCGGACAACAGTTCGCGTAGTGCCGCGCCGACTTCGCCAATTTGTTGGCTGGTCATCGCCGGGAAAAAAGGAAGAGCCAGGCACTGCTCCGCCGCCACCTCGGTCTGGGGTAGTGATGGCGTGCGCGAGAGCATGAGTTCCTGAAAATGAGGCTGTCGATGAATTGGCGCGAAATAATTTTGGCAGGAAATATCTCGCGCGCGCAAACCGGCCATTAATCTGTCACGCCTTGCTGCGGGCGACGGCCCCGTAATCTGGATCACGTAAACGAACCAGCTTCGCGAATGGTCTGAAGATTGCCGCGGAAGAGTAATTCCTGGAAGCTTGGAAAGAGCCTGGGAGTATTCGCGGGCTACTCGCTCTCTCGATGAGATTAATTCCTCAATCCTTTCGAGCTGCGCCAAACCCAATGCGCAATGCAAATCGCTCAGCCGGTAGTTGTAGCCCAGCGCGACATGACACAGCCAACCAACTTCGCCGTCGCGGCCTTGGTTCCGAAGACTGCGGCAGCTCTTGGCGATCTGCTCGTCATTCGTGACGATCATTCCGCCTTCGGCTGTTGTCATTTGCTTGTTGGGATAGAATCCAAAAACCGCAGCGTCTCCAAAAGTTCCTACTTGCTTACCGCGATATCGGCTTCCAAGCGCCTCGCAAGCATCCTCTAAGACGTATAAATTAAATTCGTCTGCGATTTCAAGAATGGCGGCCATATCGCACGGCAATCCGAAGACGTGAACTGGAAGGATCGCCTTCAAAGCCCGTCCGGATTCCCGATGAAAGAGCTTGCCCTTCGCTCGCTCCCAAACATATTCGCTCTTGATGACTTCTCGAATCTTGCCCGGATCAATATTGAGAGTGTCGGGGTCGATGTCAGCAAAAACTGGCAGCGCTCCTTCGTACAACAAACAGTTCGTCGAAGCCACGAAACTGAAAGATGTCGTAACAGCTTCGTCCTCTGCTCCAATCCCAAGCGCTTTCACGCACAGGTGAAGCGCGGAGGTCCCGCTATTTACCGCGATCGCGTAGGATGCGCCTACATACTCCGCAAACCTTTCCTCAAATTCCGGCACTTTCGGACCCAGGCTCAGGCTTCCCGAACGTAAGGCTTTGGCTACATACTCCACTTCGAGTTCTCCAATATCCGGGCGTGAAAGCGGTATCTTCATGCGGCACTCGCAGAACTAAGCGTGGCGGTCGCGATCGGCGGCATAGTGGGAGTAGAAGCCATCGTCTCCTTGCCTATCGCTTTGAATTCCGGCTCAATTTCCCTTAGGTAATTCAGGAGTCCTTCGCGATCGTCGCGTGACAACAAAGCCTCCAGTTTCCGAACTCTGCCTAAAATTCCGCGCGCCGTCGGGTTCCGTTCCGTGATTTTGAAAATCCTATCGGCTTCGCTGCGCACCGGACGCTCCCAATCGGCCCAAAGCTCCTCTTCGATCTTCTCGCCCTCCTTCAATCCAATGAATTGAATGGGCAAATCCCGCCCTGGATTTAGGCCTGCCAGAAGCATCATGTCTTTTGCCAGCTCAAAAATGTTCATCGGTTCGCCCATATCCAGGACAAACGTTTCGCCGCCCATGCCCTGAGCGGCTGCCCGCAAGATCAAATGCACCGCTTCTGGTATGGACATGAAATAGCGGGTCGCGCGTGGGTCTGTGACCAAAATCGGTTCGTGCTTTTGGATCTGTTCCCAAAAGAGCCTGAGCACGCTTCCACTGCTTCCGGCCACGTTTCCGAAGCGCACGTTACAAAAAGGTTTGCGATGAGTTCGAGCGAGCTCCTGAATGTACAGTTCGGCAAGTTTTTTGGACAATCCCATATAACTTCTCGGACTTACGGCCTTGTCTGTGGAAATATTCACCAACCGCGCGCAGCCGGATTCTAGAGCCGCCTCGGCCACGTTTCGAGTGCCCATCACGTTGTTGCGAATCGCTTCCTGCGGATGTAACTCCAGCAGTCCCACATGTTTGTGCGCCGCGGCGTGAAAAATAATTTCCGGTCTTTCATCGAAAAGCAGATCTCGCAATCGCTCTCTTTGTAAAATATCCAGCAGAACAGGCCGAACGCGCCCGACTGACATGCGCGTCGCGACATCGCGATGCGCGTAAAACAGACTGTTTTCAGACTTATCCAGCAGAATGATTTTTTTCGGGGATGCTTCCGCAATTTGACGACAGAGCTCCGCTCCAATGCTTCCGCCCGCGCCTGTAACCAAAACCACCTTTCCGCCGACAATTTGTCGGGTCTCTCCAATGTCGATATGTATCTCTGGCCTTCCAATCAGTTGCGCGATTGTCGGCCTCTCGGTTTGCCATCTCGAAACTCTTTTGTCCGCCAACTCAATCAGCGAAGGGAGCGTTCTGATGGGTAGGTGCGATTTTCGGCACGCTGCAAGGATTTCGTCAACTTGCGAAGCTGTTGCGGTTGGAACGCACACCAAGATCTCCTGGGCTTGCAACTCGGCTGCTATCCTGGCGATGTTTTTCGTGCCGTCAAGAACCTCAACCCCGTAGAACGATCGCCCAGACTTTGCAGGGTCGTCGTCCACCAAAGCCACCGGCTCAGATGAGGAACTAGAATCGCTCACCAACTCTTTCAATAGGATCATCGCCGCATCACCTGCACCAACAATCAATACTCGTTTTCTGTTGGTCCGGCGGCTCCCTCGTTGTGTCTTAAACACGCGCGCTGCGAAATGAAGGCCGCCCCACAGGATTTGCAAAAATAGCCAGTCAAAGATGAAAAGGGACGCAGGTAATCCCAAGCGCGGGAACCGCCACCACACGAAAGCCCAAAAACACAGGCTGCTTACTAAAGCGATCTTTCCGATCGATATCAGATCGGGGATGCAAGCGTATCGCAGCGAACGGCGGTACAGACCCACGGTCGCTAGGCCAGCCACGCGAAACAAAAACAAAAAAGCGAGAGTGATTCGCAGTACCTTGAACGCCGAACCCGCCTCCTGTGTATCTGATAGCATGCAAACTGCGAATGAGTAAGAAGCTACTGCAAGGATTGACTCAGAACCCAGAACCAGAAGGGAACGGTGTGCTAACCATGTTTTCGCCGCAACGTTTGTTGCCCAGGCCGCACTCCTGGCAAATATCCAATCCTGTAGCTTCGCGGTACGCGCGATCGAAATGCTGCCCATTCCATAGCTCCAGTCCGCCTGATTCGTATCCAAGACGGTGCACCACCGATCAACAGTCGATACAAGGAGACGGCTCACCAGGTTGGCCTTTGCGTTCAGGACACAGCTCCGCCACGGAGGTCGCCATCCTTGTGCCGAAATCCCTCCAACCCTTTCTATGGCGGAGCTAGCCCGTCTTTCCTTCTCCTCCTCTAAAGTCTTTTGTAGATGGATTCGGGGATAGCAAAAATTCTCTTGTTCAGAACTGCCCCCAGAATCCCAACGCCTGCTGCCTCCAGACCTTCTTTTGCTTTGCGTGCCGATTCCCTGCGAGTCATGTTGAATCCGACCACCAGAATTGCGCCGTCGGTCCCTTGCGCTAGCAGGCACGCGTCGCCGGATGAAAGAATGGAGGGCGTATCAATCAGTACGAAATCAAATTCGTTACGCAGCTCGGCTGCCCGAGAACGGACGCGAGATGGGCATAGAAGCTCGTCTATCGCGGTGCCGGCTGTCATGAGCGAAATATTTGACCCTTCCACATGGTCAACAAATTCATGTACCGAGGTTGTTTCCCGGAGTGCTTCCGCAAATCCAGGTTTGTTCTCAACACGGAAGTATTCGTGGAGTGAAGGTGCCTGAAGATTTGCGTCAACCACGCAAACGCTTGCGCCGGTCTGCTCCGCCAGCACTTCGCTAGCTCGAGCGCATAGCCAACTGCAGCCCACGCCTTTTTCCACGCCGCAGAAGGCCACCGCGTCGGGCCTCTTCGCGCTGTCCGGCAGAATGAAGACACGTTGCACCAGCTTTGTCACTTCCTCGTCAACGACGGTCGCTCCCGCTTGACGTTTGTCCGCACCGGTCACCGGAGAAAAGCCGTGCCTGGGCGGGTGTCGCTCGCCTTTTTTATTTTCCGCGCTATACAACAGGCTAAGATTTCGACTCATTTGTTGTCCCGTGAGGCCCGGATCCATCTCGGATCGCTATTAGTCAAAACAATTCCTATTTGTCCAGATTGCGGGACGGAATCGACGCAAGTACTTTCATATCTAAGTAATCTCCCAACTCTTCGGGGGTGCGGAAAGATGGATCCAAACGATCGACTGCGTACGCCGAGCCGACACTGACGATCCCGGCAGTAAAAAAGGCCCCGATGAGCAGCCAGAAAACGCTGAGCGCAGGCAGAGCCGGAACAGTCGCGGCTTCCGCAATAGCCACATTCACGATTCGTTTGTTGTCCAACGCATCGGAAATCCGGGCTTCTTCGCGTTTGCGAAGGTAGAGGAGATAATTGTCTTCTCCCGTCTTTACATTGCGTACTAGGTCGTCTTGTCGCGCAGCTTTCTCGTTCAGAGATTGCGCTATCTCACCGTAACGGTGCACGATGCCCGCCATAGAGTCGGCCTGCGCGCTAAACGCGGCGCGATCTGTTTCAGCACGCGCGATCTCGGTAGTCATCCAATCCTGTGCGGGCAAACGGTCGGTAGTAACTTGCTGAGTAGGCGAAGCTTCCGCTCGCGAGATGGACCTTTCAATTTCCGCAATTTGCTCTTGCAGTTCCTGCACCGGCTGATAAGTCGGCGCGTATTTTGTCAGCATGTCGCTGCGCTTCAGTTCCAAAGAGAGGAGCGTACTTTCAAGAGTAGCCAGTAACTGCGCGTTATCGATCTTGGTAACTTGCGTGGTTTGTCGAAAGGGTGTGGCCGCGATCTGTTTCCTTAAGGCGGCTGCACGCCGGTCAGCTTCGTGAGCATTGGCTTTAGCCTGCTCAAACTGAGTTGCGAACTCGCTCAGTTGTTGAAGCACTAGCTGCTTTTGCGTCGCGGCCGTAACGATCCCTTCTTTACTGTCAAAGTCAGCCAAATCATTTTCGGCGATGGCCAGTTCCCGGCGATAGCGATCGGTCTCTTGATCAAAGAATCGGAAGGTGCCCGGTGGACGGCGCACGGCCGCGTGCTTCTCCTGGAACAAAGTGCCCAGGTTCTGCAACACACGTGCCGCTAATTCCGGGTCGCACGAAGCATAGGTGACGCGAATCAAGCGTGTTTTCTTCAGAGGATCCACCACTAACGCTTCTTGAAGCGTTTGCACCGATTCGGCCAGTTCCATTCTTGGTGAAACGGGCGCACGTTTTACCAGTTTGCCAAATCGTTCAACTGCCTTTCTCCATCTCGATTGGCTCTGCGATTCCAGACCGCTGGCCAGCACCACTTGTTCCAGCAGGTCGCGGCTCTTCAGCAACTCCACTTCGGAGTTCAGGTCTTCTTCGCTCACTGCGGAATTTGTGGCCGCCCGCTGCTCTATATCTGCGTCCGAAGTGATCACCGGATCTACGCGTTCCTGGTTTACCAGTATCTTCATCTCCGCTTCGTATCGCGGGGGGAGCAAAAGCGCGCAGGCAACCGCACCGCAAAAAATTCCCAGAAAAATTATGGTGGCTATGCGTTTCTGCCGGAAAATCGGCACCAGAGCATCGCGCAATGTTAATTTCAACTGGGCTTGACCACTATCGCGCGGCACTGTGAGATTCGTCATTTGGTTTGACTCGTTGCGATCGTTAATACGTGTAATAGCCCCCGAACGACGAATTCGGGATGAACTTCTTTATCTTGGAAAGAAAATTTTGTGGAACAAACAACATGTCTCCCGGCCGAATCTCCGGATCCTCATTGATGTCGAGCCCTTTCAGCACGTGTTTCAAATCCAGAGTGGTAACCTCCGTCCAGTTATCATCTTTCCGCCGGAACAAAAGCACCTGCGAGTGCTTCGCCGAATCGTTGAATCCGCCGGCTATGGCCACGGCTTCTGTGGCTGTGGTATAGCCGCGCAGATCAAATTTTCCTGGTTTGGATACCTCTCCGCCCACCGTGAAATAGGGTTTGTTGAAATCCTTCAACTCGATGGTGATTAGTGGATCGTGAAGGATTTTCGCGTACGCCACCTGCACCGCCACGACGGCTTCCCGGGTGGTGAGTCCCTCCAAGTGCACATCACCGGCACCGGCCAAGCTGACGAAACCGTCCGGCTGCACGTTCACCGTCTGATCGAATTCCGGGGTCAAAGGGAAGGTCAGTACGATAGCGTCGCTGGCGCACAACTGATAACGCGCATTGCGATGCTGCAATATCGGATGGTCGCCGTCGGATTTTCCAGGAATTTGTTTTCCTGATTTTGCCGTGGCGGGGCCAACAGGGGCGCCGTTGGCCGCCACGGGTGTGTCCTGCGCCGGGGAAGGCGGCACGCAGGTTAGGATGGCTATTAGTGTCCCACCGAAAATGGCCCAAGCACTTCGTTGATGCATTACGCGGGCTCCCAAGTTCTCTTGCCCAAAATGTCGCGGCCTTTCGCGGCACGGATGCCTCGCTAACCGAGGCCCCGTTGCAATTTGCAAAATAGGCTTTCGCCCCTAAGCGCACAAGTGGCCGAACGTCTCACGAAAATCCGGCCAAATATTTGGTCTCGGAAAGATACAAAATCAAAACGGCGTGAGGCCAAAGGCGGCTGGCTGTTTTGACTGGAATGGCAATCGTCGAGAGACTTTTGTTTCTTCTTCCGCAGTAGTTTTGTACCCCAGGGTTAGAGATGAACCCATCTACCTACTAACCTCGAGCTGTCGGGATTCACTTGGAAACTCGCGCAGTATAGCCATCAGCGAAAATGATAAGCGTCCTAACTACACCGTAATCGGCTGAATTCCCGATTTGGGAGTCGGCAATCGCCGAAAAGAACCGCAAAAGTTTACAAGTCATATGCGCGGGCCGAGCTTGAGCAGAACTACACGTCGTGCAGCGAACGAAAGATCCTTTCTTCTATTTATCTCAGTTATCAAAAACGTTTCTGCCCATTTTGGAACTAGTTTTCCTCAAATTATTTACTGAATAACTTATATTATTATTGCAACGCAAATCGAGACCTGCTAATAATGCTTTCACCCTTCCAGACTCCAAAGCTGCCAAGGAATGAAATGCAGAATGCATTGGAGTCTTTCAGCAATAGCACTGTCAATGTTTTGGTAGCAGAAGCAAACGAAATGAACTGCCAATTGGTCGAAACAGCTCTTCGGCCAAGGCGCTATCGCGTAAAAGTAGTGGGAAGTGCGGTCGATTCCTCAGGTGTCGTTAGCCTGCTCAAAGAACGAGCGCCGGATGTTGCGGTGATCAGCTCACAATTGCGTGAAGGCCCGCTCCAAGGGTTTCGCGTTGTACGCGAACTGCGCAATCTGCAGCCGCGCACTCGAGCGGTCATGCTTCTCGATACACGAGAACGCGATCTTGTGATCGACGCATTTCGTTGCGGCGCTCATGGCATCGTCTTCAGGGACGAACCTCTAGAAACCCTCGGTAAGTGCATTCACGCCGTACATCAAGGACAGGTGTGGGCAAATAGCGAGCAGCTCGGCTACGTCCTTGAAGCCCTCAGCTTGACCATGCCCATGCGTCTGCAAGACGCTCACGGGATAGATCTGCTTTCGAAACGCGAAGAACTGGTGGTGCGCCAGGTAGCGGAGGGAATGACCAACCGCGAAATTTCCCTTCACCTGCACCTCAGCGAACACACTATACGCAACTACCTTTTTAAGATCTTCGACAAGCTAGGCGTGTCAACGCGAGTGGAATTGGTGCTTTATTGTTTACAGGAAAGACAAAGCGGCAATCCAGCTCCCGACGACTAGGTCGTCGCCGTATTCGAATCTTAGTCTTCGAGCTTGCGCCGAGCAGTGGTCGAAGATGCTCTAGGACCTGTCGAAATAAATCGCTGAACTTACATCGTACGCGGTGGACAACCCGAACGTCGCACGATAAAGTAATTCTGAATTGTCCCCGCGACTCACCACGAAAATATTTCCACTGCTGCTTATTGTGGTCTTATCCATTGCCAGCGCGGCGAAAACCAACAAACCTCGGCCGCCGGTCCCTATCTTTGAAGATATTGCCGCCCACGCGGGCCTTACTGTCTCCCATATTGCCTCGCCCGAGAAAAAATACATCGTCGAATCGATGAGCGGGGGCGTCGGCTTCATCGACTGTGACAACAGCGGCAATCTTTCTGCACTCGTTGTCAACGGCTCCACTGTCGATCGTTACAAACAGGGCGGAGACCTCATGATCACGCTTTACCGCCAAACCGCTCCGCTGAAATTTGAAAATATTACCAAGCAAGCTGGGCTAACCCGCAAAGGTTGGGGAATGGGCGTCGCCGTCGCTGATTTCGATAACGATGGCTTGCCCGACATATTCGTAACCGGCTACGGAGGGAACGCTCTCTACCGTAATCGCGGCAATTGCACTTTTGAAGACGTCACCGAGAAAGCCGGCGTGCGCGGCAGTGGTTTCATGACCGGCGCAGCCTGGGCCGATTATGATAAAGACGGCTTCGTCGACATTTTCGTGGCGCGCTACGTGCACGTCGATCTCGACAACGTCGCCGCGTTCGGCGCCTGTAAATTCCGCGGCATCGTAGTGCAGTGCGGGCCCTGGGGCATGATCGGAGAAACCGACTTGCTGTATCACAATCGCGGCGACGGCACCTTCGAAGAAGTTTCGAAGAAGGCTGGTGTTGACGATCCCAACGCCTACTACGGGCTCGGCGTTGTCTGGGGCGATTACGATAACGACGGTTGGCCCGACCTTTACGTCGCCAACGACACCGGTCCCAATTATCTTTACCACAACAATCACAACGGTACGTTCACCGACGTAGGCATGCAATCCGGCACGGCTCTAAGCGCGGAGGGAGACGCGGAGGGCTCCATGGGAGTCGATTTCGGCGACTATGATCATGACGGTCGCCTCGATATTTTTGTCACCAATTTTATGGACCAGGCAGACAGCCTCTACCACAATCTCGGCGCTAGCGGTTTCGACGACGTCAGCTGGAAAGCCGGCGTGGCTTTGTCCAGCTATCCTCACGTGAAATGGGGGACCGGTTTTTTCGATTTCGATAACGATGGCTGGGTCGATCTATTTGTCGCGAACGGTCATGTCTATCCGCAAATGGATTCCCTGGAATCCGGGGCACGCTATAGCGAACCGCTTCTGCTGCACATGAACAATCATGACGGTACGTTTACCGATTCCGCCGCAGCGGCCGGACTGAACGCAATTCCACTCGCCTCGCGCCGCGGCGCAGCATTCGGCGACGTCGCCAACGACGGCAATATAGACGTCCTACTCTTGAACGTGGATGGTCCGCCTTCGCTCTTGCTGAATCACGGCATCTCTGGCAATCACCGCGTGGAGTTTAAACTAATCGGCACTAAGAGCAATCGTGCGGCGATTGGCGCGCGCGTTACCGTAAACGCCGGCAGCCTTGTGCAATTCAACGAAGTCCGCGGCGGCGCAAGCTATCTTTCGCAAAACGATCTGCGCTTGCATTTTGGTTTAGGTAAAGAGGCAAAGCTGGATTCGGTTGAAGTCCAATGGCCCAGTGGGGTAGTGGAAAAACTACAAAATGTCGCGGCTGATAATATTTACATGCTGATAGAAGGGAAGGGAATCGCCGACACGAAGCCCCTTCCAGCGCCATAAATTATTTCCGCGATCCCCATAAGAGGAATAAAGCCCGTTCCGATCTCTGAGCGATAACACCGTCGTGCCTAGGCGCCAAAAAAAAGGCGCCCTCGGATCCCAGGACGAGGACGCCTCTTGCGGCTAGGCCCAAACTTCCGGCGGACTAGAACAACAGCTTCAAACCAAATTGCAAAATCCGGGGGTTATGCGCCGCCTCCGGCTGCAAGAAGCCATTCCCAAGGCACGCAGGATCCGCAGCGGAATTGTTCGTTCCTCCATAACAGGAGATCGAATTGTACGCCACCCCCCCACTTCCAGTCGTGCTTGCCGTTCCGTTGTTGCTCGCCCACTGTGTGTGATTGAAAATGTTAAACGCTTCAGCGCGGAACTGCATCGAAATGGACTCATGGATGGGAAAGTTCTTGAACAATGCCATATCAAAATTCAATCGGCTAGGATTATTCAGTAAGTTCCTGCCGGAGTCGCCGAAGGTCAAGCCCATCGGTGCCTCAAACGCCGCAGGATTGTAAAGCAACGGCCCTGAGCCGGGAGCTAATGCGGCAATTGCAGCCGCCGAGGGCTTGCTATAGGGACTCACGCCGGGCACAAGGTCAGCGTAAGAGCCGTTCGTCCCCACGCCGTTGGCTACGCCCGCATTGTCTCCGAATATTCCGTTTAGCACGCTGAAAGGCTGTCCAGTATTGAAAGATGTGATGCCGGAATACTCCCATCCGCTGAGTACCTGTTGCTTCCATCCGCTCTTCCACGGGGAAGGCAGACTGTAAATGTAGCTGAACGTCAGGATGTGGCGTTCATCGAAGTTTGAACTCGCTCGGTTCGCCGCTAAGTCGTAGGAATTTACGAAGTTCTGATCCGCCAAATCCGATGCGTCGTCAATGGAGTGGCTGTAGGTGTACGACAAAGAAACCACCAACGGTGCAATCGTCCGACGAATGGAAACTTGCAGAGAGTTGTAACTCGAATCCGCCCCGTAATACTTCCGAGTAATCGTTCCATAGCCAACAAAAGGCCGGAACGGCGACGGATCGTTTCCGCATGCAGTACCTAGGTTTACTGCGGCCTGTCCCGTCAGACCCCTCCCATTCACACTCAGAGTGTTGCAATTTGTATTTACTACCTGCCCGGTACTATCCAATGCGGGGTTAGGCGGAGTGGCCTGATCCTGCACAACAATCGGCTCGCCGGGGTTGTAGGGATTTGCACCCAAGGGTGTCGGGAACAATTGGTTCTCGTCCACGTTCAGCGCCAGATGCGTTCCTTTGCTCCCGACGTACCCTACCTGAAGCACCGTGTTCTTCAGCACCTGTCGTTCGAGGCTCAGGTTCCACTGCTGCATATACGGCCACACTGCGTGGTTTGGAATTGCCACCAAGCTGAGGGGATAGGCCAATGCTCCACTCCCGCCGATGCAGGTATAGCCCGTGGGCTGTGTGCAACCATTAATTCCGGGCGAGATATTGGGTTGCTGAGGATTCAACACGAACGGCGGGCTTCCTTCCAAAGACTCACTGTTCCCCTCGTTTCCGTTCCCGTGATCGAAGAAAATTCCGTAGCCTCCTCGCAGCGACGTTTTTCCGTCTCCAAAAACATCCCAGGCGAAACCAACTCTTGGCGCCGGATTGAATAAATGTCCTTTCATGCATCCGCGCGGTATGCCGGGACCTCCGCATTGAACGAGGCCGTTATACAAAAACGGCGCATCAGCGGGGGCTGTAGGATTAAGGAATGCCCCGGTAATCGGATTCACCAAAGCTCCCGATCCCGCTGGATCGAGCGCCGGAGCATTATTTGGATTGAACACGGACGGCTCGAAGTTATATGTATTCTTCTCTTTTTCGTAGTACGTGCCGAACAAACTCAAACGCAGCCCAATGTTCAGGGTCAGCCGCGGCGTGACGTGATAGTCGTCTTGAATGTATGGTTCCACAAATTGGTACCTACTGTAATATTTGGGTTCCAGATTTACCTGCGAAAAGGTTGAAATTCTTCCAAGCAACAAGTCCGCGAACGCATTTCCTGTTGTTACGTTCGTGTTTGTCGCATCGAAGCTAAGAGAACCTTGAAGTCCCGTGCTGGAATCCTCGTTCTTCTGCGCGATCACCACGTACGCGCCGAATTGCAAAGTGTGTTTCCCGAGGATTTTGGTCACATTGTCCCGGATGGTGTAGGTCGGATTCGCGTTATTCCACGGTTCGTCCGAAGGGTCGGCTGTGAATCCCTGGCCGTAAGCTTGATTGCCGCTCACGCTGACGGTAGGCAGCTTTCCGCCGAAATCCGGAAAAATACCGGTCATAGTCATGGTTGGGGGACGCTGGAACGGACCTTCATTGGTTAGGAAAATGTGGTCAGCGGTGTAGCTGAAAACGAACTCATTCACCAGTGTCGGCGAGGCTGTATATACCAATCGCGCAACGGCACTAGTGGTCGGCCCTACAAACTTTGTCGAAATTCCAGGCAGTGTCGCGTTGGACCACAACGTCGTCGGCGTAACCGTGTTCCATGAGTCGTGAATGTAATGGAACATCCCCCGCAACTTCGGGGTGAAGTTTTGGTCCACGCGGAGAAGTTCTTCACGCCAGTAAGTCGGCTGTATGATGTCGGCGTTGTAGCAGGCACTAATTGTCGAAGGGCACCCAGTTGTGCTATTCGGAGCGGGGATCTCCGCGAGAATCGCCGTTGCGTTGGGGTCCAGCGGCTGTGGAACTTGCGTTCCGCCTCCCGGTAAATTCGGACAATCAGGCCCCGGGCAAACATCACTGAAATTGCCCATGCGTTCCTGATTGGAAGGAACCGGTATGTTGAAGGTATTAGGAATGCGCTCCAGCCGCCATTCCTGCGACCAGAAAAAGAATGTCTTACTCTTGTCGGTATTGTAATGCCCCGGAATGAAAACCGGCCCGCCGACCGTGTAACCGAAATCGTTCTTTTTGTATTCCGGAACCGCACCCGGGGGATCAAAATAGTTCCGTGCGTTAAAAATATTATTGCGGTTAAATTCGTAGACGTCGCCGTGGAAAGAATTTGTACCGGACTTGAGTTCCGTCTCCACTGTGCCGGACGCGTTGCGCCCGTACTCCGCGCCGTAGTTGGAAGTCAGCACACGTACTTCAGCGATGGAATCAATACTCGGGAAAACGTTCAGCGAGTTGTTGCTGCCGTTGTCCATATCGTCGCCGCCGTCCACTTCCCAGTTATTGTTCTCGCCTCGCCCTCCGTTTACCGAAAAGATGGTGTTTCCGGCGATTCCAACCGTTCCTTCATCCTGTCCCGTTTGATTATTCACTCCAGGCGTCAACGTAATCAGTTGCGCAAAATCGCGCCCATTTAACTGCAGTTGCGTGATTTCAGTCCCTGTCACTACTCCGCCCACCTGCGCCGATTCCGTTTCTACTTGCGCCAACCCTGTGCCCACCACCGTGACTTCGCTTGTGACCGTTCCAATCTCGAGAGTTACGTCCACCTTTGCCGTCTGCCCTACGCGTAAGACCACACCCTTGGCTTCGTACTTCTTGAACCCTTTTGCACTCACGGTGATGTCGTAAGGACCCGCTGTCAGATACGGAGTAACCCAGCTTCCATCCGCGTTTGACGTAACCGTCTTATTAACTCCGACGGTCTGATTGCTGACGTTCACATCTGCACCGACCACTATCGCTCCTGTGCTGTCATGGACGGTTCCAGTAAACGTACCGGTGTCCTGCGCAAACACCGCGCCCGCTGCGCACAATATGAAAGTAGTTATGCAGAAAGCGATGCGGATAAGTTTCATTGCCATCTCCGTTGGACCAGTATCAAAACGGTGTACGTCTGCAATCCGTCCCCTCGCAACGCGCGATTTCGGACGCTTTTGAAAAGAGAAGATACTCCAAAAACTTGCTGGAAGAGTCTTGAAAATGTGCCTGGGCACCCCACCCACGCCTTTTATTAAATTTATTAAAACGAATTAAATATTCATAGCCTCTTCATGTCAAGCGAAAAACGCGAGACCTTTGCGTCCATGCTCCGCCTAGCTTCAGCCACCGCGGTTGGCTTCACCGGAGTAATAGCAGGCCTAGACAGCGCAGCGATGCCCAATGTATATAATGCCCGCGTTACTTTTGGGGGGAACGCTCATGAAAACCACGGCGAGCCGCGTTGTCTTGATGGCCCTGGCCATATTTCTGATTTTTGGGTGGCATGCATATCGCAGCCAGACTGCTGTGGAGGCCCAGGAACGTGCGGCCGTTAAGGCCACTCGCCTTTACTCTGGAACCGACGGGCTCAGTCACCTCGAACAGGTCGACGTGAAGTTTTTTCCTGTAACCGGAGCGCCGGCAACCGCAGAGGAATCCGAGCACGTGAAGACCACAAAATCGTACGTGGTGCGCTTGGCTCCCGGTTTTTTTGAGGATTGGCACAACGCCGACGTGCGCCGCTACGTAGTCCCCATCAGCGGCCGCGCAGAAATCGAAGTAGCCGGCGGCGAAAAGATTTCAGTGGAGCCCGGGCGAATCTATCTTGCCGAAGACCTTACCGGCAAAGGCCATACTTTCCGAGTGGCAGGCTCGAACGATTGGGTCGCCCTCTTCGTTGACTTCGCCCAATGATCGAATGCCTGATGGATCAACATATTCTGTATCCCACAAATCTCAACGAATTATTTCGTTGATTCACCGAATATATTGTTGTCGCCGTCGTCATGTCATTGCAGATTGGAATCGCACATGCTTCTTGCGATACGATTGAACTGCGTGCATTGCAAAGGTGGAATGCTTGAATACGCTTGCCCGAGATTTGCGCTATAGCCTGCGAATGTTGGCCAGGACGCCTGGTTTCACGGTTCTCGCAATTGCCACCCTCGCCCTTGGAATCGGGGCGAATGCGGCGATCTTTACGGTAGCCAATTCAGTACTGCTCCGTCCGCTTTCTTACAAGGATCCCGGCCAGTTAGTCCGCATCAGCACCAAACGTGACGGCACTTGTTGCGTTTCGCTCCCATATTTCTCGCTTCTATCCGATACGAACCATTCTTTTTCCGGCGTAAGCGCATATCAATTCGAAACGGTCAATCTGGAGGGCCGCGAAGGCGCCGAGCAGATCGACGCCGAGCGCGTCACCGGGAATTTCTTCGAACTTCTCGGCGTGAAGCCTATTGCGGGACGTGCCTTCACCGTCGAAGAAGATCGGCCCGGCGGCAATCAAGTTGTAATGATCGGATACGAATTGGCGGCACGCCTTTTCGGCAGCGTACAGGCCGGCGTCGGCCAACACCTCGCGCTCGATTCTAAGGACTACACCATCGTCGGCGTCCTCCCTCCAAAATTCGGCGTACGCTTGCTCGGCCGCCAGCCAGAAATTTGGATCACTCACCTCATCGACTTCAGCATGACTACGCCTGCTCGCGTCAATATCGGCGGGATGTATTACGAAGCTCTTGGCCGTTTGCGGCCCGGGGTAACACTTTCGCAGGCTCAAGCCGAAACCGAGGTTATCTTCCAACAGTACAAACACGATAAGCCTAACAATTTTGATTCCACCTCGGATGTCACAATGACCGTCGGCGACCTCCAGGCGAATCTGGTCGCCAACGTCCGCCCGACACTTCTGATCCTTTCGGCCGCAGTCGGCTTCGTGCTCTTGATTGCGTGCGCCAACGTAGCCAGCCTTCTACTCTTTCGCGCGATCATCCGAAGAAGGGAATTCGCGGTTCGTAGCGCCCTGGGGGCGCCTCGCGGCGCCATGATTCGCCAGCTTCTAACCGAGAGCGTCCTGATGGCCGTGTTGAGCGGCGGCTTGGGAGTTTTGCTTGGCCTACTCGGCACGAAGTTTCTCGCCACATTCACACAAACGAACCTGCCTCAGGCGGCCGATGTACCGATGGATCTGCGTGTCCTTGCTTTTACTCTGGCAATTTCTGTCATCAGTGGAATCTTGTTCGGACTCACCCCGGCGCTTCAGCTATCCCGCCCCAATCTTGCAGGGATGTTATCCGACGAAGGCCGCGGGTCCGCGGGAAACCGCCAAAGAAATCGGGCGCGCAATATACTTGTTGCGACGCAAGTTGCGCTTTCCATGGTGCTCCTGATCGGCTGCGGCCTGTTGATACGCAGCTTCGTGCAGCTTCGCACGGTGGATCCAGGATTCGACGCGAAGAACACGTTGACCGCTCAAACCTTCCTCCCGCCAGCCAGCTACCCCGATCAACCCAAGCGCATCGCTTTCTATCAAGAGACGCTTCAACGTCTGCAATCGATTCCGGGGGTGCAAGCAGCCGGCATTTCCACCGCGCTACCCGTCCTCCCCACACACGGGACGCCTGTTCGCTTTGAAGGTGAGCCGGAACTGGAACTCGGCCGTCGCACCGTTGTGCTGATCGAATCGATTAGTCCCGATTATCCCAAAGCGATGGGCGTGCCGCTGACCGCAGGCCGCACTTTCCTTGCCAGCGATAATGCAACTTCGGCGCCCGTTGTAATGGTGAACCAAGCCGCGGTACGGCGCTTCTGGCCCAACCAAAATCCCATTGGCAAACTAGTCTGGGTGGGCAGAATGCCTGCAAGTCAAGTCGTCGGCGTGCTTGGAGATATCAAAAACGATAGCCTGGCTACGGCATCCCAACCTGAAGTTTTCTTGCCTTATCCGCAACTCGCGTCATCCACGCTCTACATCGCTCTGCGTACAACGGTGGATCCCCATAGCACAGTTTCCGCCCTGCGCGCCCAAATCGTTGCCGTGAATCGCGGCCAGCCGATCACTGACATTCAAACCATGCCGGAACGCTTGGAAGCAGCCAGCGCGCAAACGCGTTCGATGATGTTGTTGATCGGAATATTTTCGGCGACGGCTTTAATTCTTGCTGTAGTGGGAATCTACGGTGTGATCGCTTATTCCGTCGCCCAGCGGACTCAGGAGTTGGGCATCCGCATCGCTTTAGGCGCGTCTAGTGCCGATATTTTCAAACTCGTAATCGGAAATGGGCTCAGACTAGCCGCGGCCGGAATCGCCATAGGCCTCGCCGCTTCGTTCGCGCTCACGCGACTGATGGCCAGCCTCTTATTCCAAACTAGCGCAACCGATCCAATCACCTTTGCCGGAAGTGCCATCGCGTTCGCCGTTGTAGCGGCACTCGCCAGCTACTTACCGGCGCGCCGCGCGATGCGCATCAATCCCACCGACGCGCTTCGCTCCGCTTAGCCGTTCACGTTACGGAAGCTTCGCGTACTCTGCTTTGGCTTGCTTCAGGATAGGAACGTCCGGGTCCGCATCTTTCCATAGCGCGAAGAAATCCTGATACGCAGCGCGCGCTTTCGCCGAATCGCCTTGCATCGCGTAAGCACGCCCGACTCCCAAATGCGCCAGCGAGCCAAGCGCGGAATTCAGCACAATTCCCCGATGGTCCAAAAGCTTCTGAAATTCTTCCGCGGCTTCATTGCCCTTATGCAGCATTAGATAAGCCTGACCCCGTTCATACGCGCTATGAAGTTTCCTTCCATTGGCAAGATCGTAAGGAAGAACCGGCTGCAGGATTTCGAGCGCCTTCGCCGCATTATTGCGATCCAACTCAATAGCCGCGCGAACGGTAGGGAGCTCATACAGATTTTCCAGGCTAGTCGAAGCCCGCTCCTTGGCGATCTCGGTGGCCAGTAACTCGGCGCGCGCCACTTCCCCGGCGAGCGCCAACGCAGTTGCCGCCGAAACCTTCACGCTCAGTGACGAACTCATGCTCAGCGCCGCATCGGCGTCCTTCCGAGCTCCAGCGGCATCGCCCACTGTAGCCTCCACGATGGCCCGTGAAGCTGTGAAGGAAGCGGCAGATTCCTTCTTCGTTGCGCTTTCTGAAGATGTTACAGAGCGCTGGAATAGCGTTCGGGCTTTCTCCATGTGACCGTAGGATGCCTCGGTATGCGCTTCCAGATAACTCGCCAACGGAGCTACCGCAGCCGAGTAGTTCGAAATCACGGAAAGCTCATGAGACATCGCTGGCGCATCGTCCTGCAAATATGCAATTTGGTACAAAGCCACATGTAGGTTTGGGACGTCCACCTTCTGTGCAATCGCCTGATTAGCCGTCGCCTTGGCCTCGTCCGTGCGGCCGAGTCCCAGGTAAATGAAGGCAACCTGATACCAGTTGATACTCTCGTCGGGAGATAGCCGGTGCCCTTCCAGCGCTTCCGGCAATGCCTTTTCCCATTGGCCCAGAGCGGCGTACTCTACGGCCAGGTTTCCATGTGCAATCGAATCGCGCGGATAAGTCTGCGTCCAGAGTTCGTAAACCTGTATGGTCTTTTCACTATCTCCGGTCACGTTGTTGTAGTAGTGCGAGTCGATGTAGAACCTTTCAACCTCGCTGGCGCGCTCTCTTAAGTCGTAGGCCTTCTTGGTGTACGCGGTCCCGACTTCCCGTTCACCCAGATTCGCCTCCACTTGACCCAGCACCGCATAAGCCATGGCGAAATTCGGATCCAACGCGATTGCCTGCTTGAAGAACGGCGCCGCCACATCTTCCCCCTTATTCGCGCGCGCTTGCATCCCCAGGCTGAAAGCTTTTAGCGCTTCCAGCGAAGGCGTGGTGGCTTCCGCGATCGGCGTGTTGTACTTCTGAATCGAAGCCAGCGATTCGCCAAGTTTTCCGCGCATGGCTTCAGCTACTTTGCCCAGTGCGCCCAGCACCTGATTTTTGTCGGTCGCTTCGGTTTGCGCCGCAGCCAGTGTCTCGCCGGAAGCGCAGTTCACTGCGTTCAGGATCAGGTTGTAGGTATTGCCAATCTGTGCGATCGATCCTTCCAGCACCGCCGCACTCTGCGTTCGCTGGCAAACTTGGCGCGCCAGATCATTCGTCAGCCGCGCCGTCGGCGGCTGGCCCATGAAGCGAAGTTGCTGCCGGAGTTGCTGGTCGGAAAGTATGTCCAGGAAAGGCGATTGGGCGAGTTGAGCCGCCAGCCCCTGGCGAAGCGCGTCGTCGAACACGGAATCACCGGTGGTGTTCGTGAAGTCGGCAAGGACGATAGAACCCTTTCCCGTGAACCTCGGCGCGCGATGCAGATACAAGTATCCGCCGAGAACCAGCGCTGCAATCAAGATTAAGGTCCCCGCCAAAATCGGCCATCGCCGGCTGGGCGCGGCAATCGCCGCCACTCTCGTTGAGTCCGCCAATACCGCGCCGCTCGCGCCCATCGCCGGAATTGTCGCAGCGCTAATCCCGCTCGGCGGAGTCGCCACCCCAACCGCAGGCGTCCCACTCATCGGCGTTTGTTGATACACCGCGGCCTCGCGAGCCGCACCCGATGACGATGTCGGCATCACCGCCGCCGAAATCCTGTTCGAGTCCGTATCTCGCTTCAGCCGCGCCAGATCCGTGCGCAACTCCGCCGCGTGCTGGTAGCGCATGCGCCGGTCTTTCTCCAGCGCTTTCGAAATCACTTCTTCCAGCCGCGGCGGAATATCCGGATTCAAACGCACCGCCGGCACCGGCGCCTTTTCCAGAATGGAGTTGAAGATCACAGCCGTGGTGTCGCCGCGAAAGGGAAGCGCGCCCGTAGCCATTTCGTACAACACCGCGCCAAAACTAAAAAGGTCGCTGCGTGCATCCAGTTCTTCACCGCGCGCCTGCTCCGGCGACATATACGCCACCGTGCCCAAAGTCATTCCCGGGCTGGTGAGATGTTCCTGATCCACCGTCACATCGGCGTCTCTGGCAGCGAGTGTTCTTGTCGCGCCGTCAACGCGCAACGATTGCTTCGCCAAACCAAAATCCAGCACCTTGGCATGCCCGCGCTGCGTCACAAATAAATTTGCCGGCTTGATGTCGCGATGCACGATACCCTTTTCGTGCGCCGCATCCAACGCATCCGCCACTTCCACACCCAGTTCCAACAGCAAATCCAACGGGAGAGGCTTACCGCCGATGCGATGCTTCAGCGTTTGCCCCTGCAACAGCTCCATCACGATAAAGAATCGCCCGTCCTGCTGCCCAATCTCGTGAATCGTGCAAATATTCGGATGATTCAGCGCCGAAGCAGCGCGAGCCTCGCGCTGAAACCGTTCCAGCGCGTAAGGATCGCGTGCCAGATCCTCGGGCAGAAACTTCAACGCCACGCGGCGGCCCAGGCTGGTGTCTTCCGCCTCATACACCACGCCCATGCCTCCGCCGCCAAGTTTTTCCAGGATGCGATAATGGGAAATGGTTTGCCCGACGAGCGAATCCGCCATTGTGGCGCTTATCTTAGGGGCTGAGCCTCAGCGAGTCAACGAAGACGCACGCTGGCGCCGGACCAGCGCAAAGAAATCCCGGCTAAACGGCGACTCAGCGCGGCGAACTGCCGGTGTCGTGCAGAAGCACCACATCGGATTCGTCGTGCTCACGGAAAACGCCGAGGCTCTTACCGTCTGGCGAGAAACGGAAATTCCGGATTACATCCGTCTCGAAGGCAGTGATCTGGCGGCCGCGGGAGCCGTCGAGCGGTTGGAGCCACAGGTTGTCCACGCTGTTTTCGCGAATGGGATACACGAGCGCGCGTCCATCCGGAGTGAATTGTGGGTTCCACGCAACCCTCGGATCAGGGTCAAGCAATCGCACCGCGGGATTTGGACCGGCATCGAGTTGAACCAGCGCGATTTTATTGGTGCCGGTGCCGTTCGATTCAATTTGGCTGAGAAGAATCGCAAGCCACTTCCCATCCGCCGAAGTACCGAAGCCCGGCTGGGTAAAAATAGTGCGCGCAACGATCGTTCCCGGCACAATCTCAGGCGTTCCACCGTCTATGGGCACGCGCATAACGTGAGAGTTGACCCAGTCTTCGTAATACACCCACTTTCCGTCCGGCATGCACTTCGCGGCAAGGTCCGAGCTGCCATAGGTGAGTTGCCTCAGGTTCGAGCCGTCGGCAGACATACGCCAAACGTTGATCTTGGCAGCGGAGTGGCCATCCCATTCAAGTATCACGTCGGATCCATTCGGACAGGCGATCGCCGCCGCTATTACGGCGCCAGGGTCACTAACTATGGTCGTCTTGCTCGCGCCGTCCGGTGAGATTCGCAGCAAAGTACCGCCCTGGGCAAAGTACATGTCTCCGTGTGAGGCCCAGTTAAAAGTAAAAGCGTCTTTGAGCTGAGCCAAAGCCGGAGCCGGAGGGATTCCGGAGAATCCGCCGGCCGGCAACACGTACAGAGTTCTTGTGGCTTTTTCTAGGACGGTGGCCAGCTCCTTTCCGTCGGCTGAGAGTGTCAGTGTCCGATAGCTATTCGTGTCCTTGGTGATGGGGCGGAAATCGGTTGCTTTTGCGGAGAGCAACGCGATCTGAGCGCGCGCAAGCGGCAACCCATTGTTCTGATAGATCACCACCAGGCCGCGGTCGTCCGGCAGCCATGCCAGGTCGTTGAGCTGAATTTTATTGAAAGGTACAACCGCCTGCACTTTGGCAGACGCCACATCGCGGAACTCAATGTTACTCATCGGCTCGCCGGGGCCGGGCATAGGTGCAGCGATCTGTTTGCCGTCGGGCGACCAGGGTACGAGTTGCGGAGCAAAGGTGCTAGGCCCGCTATAAAACATCTTTTCGTTCGAGCCGTCCGCGTTGGCTATGATCACTTGAAACTTTCCGACCTCCGGATCGTTTGCGCGTGCGTAGGCTATTCTTCCGTCGGGAGAGAAGCTAATCGCGCTGTCGATGTTTCGCACAACGAGCTGCGGGGTGCCACCCAGCACCGGAGCGCGAAAAGCGTTGAACTCGGTATGCGTGTTGTCAGTAGCCCTACGGAAATAAATGTAATTGCCATCCGGCGAAAATGTCAGGTTCTGATAAAAGGCTTGCGAAGGCGGAATCACTTGGGTGTCGCTATTCGTGAGCACGTGGCGGAGCCAGAGACTTTGTTTGCCTTTGTCAGCCAGGACGCTAAGAAGATATTTGCCGTCGGGAGAAATGGCCGCTTCGACTGATTTCCCGTTGTTGGTGACTTGCGTGATGGTGAAGTCCTCGAACGGCGCGGGGCTGGCGCGGTGGAGCAGAGCATAAAGACCATAGGCTGCTGCAGCCAGGACCACGATCGTGATCAACGCTCCGGTGGCAAGGCCAATCTTGTGCTGTTTCGCAACGGCTACGACAACAGAACTGCTCGAGGTCTTTTCACCCGATGCCTGCGCAGACAAACCCGAAGGTGAAGAAGGCGCCGCCGGTTGAGAAAGGACTGGTTGAGTTCCGCTTCCCGCAATAGACACGCGTCCGGAACTGGTGTCGCGTTTCAGACGCTGCAAATCAGCGCGTAACTCCGAAGCGTGCTGATAGCGGAGAGTGCGGTCCTTTTCCAGAGATTTGTGGATGATGCGATCGAGTTCCGCCGGAAGCTGTGGGTTCAACCGGCCGGGCGGCACAGGATCTTTGTGCAGAATCGCGTCGAACATCGCTCCGGACGTTGCTCCGTAAAAGGCCATGGCGCCCGTGGCCATCTCGTAAAGCACCACGCCGAAGGAGAAAAGATCCGAGCGCGCGTCAAGATCTTCACCCAGAGCCTGCTCCGGCGACATATACGCTACCGTGCCCATGGCCGAGCCGGGGCTGCTCAGTAGCTCCTGCTCGGAAGCGGTGGGAAGCGCCGACACAGTGATGCCGGGTACCGCGCGGTGCGTCGCCACGACCTTGGCAAGTCCGAAATCCAGAACCTTGGCTTGTCCATGCCTAACCAGGAAAATGTTTGCGGGCTTGATATCGCGGTGAACGATTCCCTTCCCATGCGCGGCGTCCAGCGCAGTGGACACCTGAATGCCGATTTCCAACAGTTCATCCAGGGGGATGGCGCCGCGCGCGATACGGTGCTTCAGCGTTTGGCCTTCCAGAAATTCCATCACCAGGAAATGGTGGCCCTGGTCTTCATCAATGTCGTGAATAATACAAATGTTTGGATGGTTCAGTGCGGACGCCGCGCGCGCTTCGCGGCGAAAGCGCTCGATGGCGTGGGGGTCGCTCGCAGTTTCGTCCGGGAGGAATTTAAGCGCCACCAGACGGCGGAGTTTTGTGTCCTCGGCGGAGTACACCACACCCATCCCGCCGCCACCGAGCTTTTCCACGATGCGGTAATGCGAAACCGTCGTTCCACTAAGTGGTTTCGAGTCCGCCATTAGTCGAGCATCTTAGGTTCCGAACCGCAGCAAGTCAACGTAGCGCTAGAATTGATCGCTTTCTATAATCCGCGGCAAAGTAATCGGAGCTACATCGGCTCTTCGTATAGTGCGCGTGCTGGCCGTCAAAGCGAATTGACCGTCCGGCGTCTCCGGCAACTAAGAACGAAACGTAGTAAACACCTGAAGAAAGAGCTAATCGATGGCGGAGCGCACGTACTTCCTTACGCCGCCAACGTGTTGCCACGTTCATCCCCGGCCCCATCCGGCTCACACGTACGTCATTGCGGTAGCGAACGCCGCAACCGTGATTCCCAAGCTCACTCAAGGACCCCAAAGCATCGCTCCAGCTATCCTTGTATTCGCGCACCCAACTTCCTATCATTGGCTCGATGAAAGTTTGGTTCAGTATCGACGCTGATGAAATCAACGAAGATTTCGCTATGCAGAATGGCATTTCTACCCGGTTCTGGCTAAAAAGTAGAGGTTATACAAGACAAACCATTAAACCCTTTCTACTCGGGGCCACAACCACATGTATCGCCTAGCGCAACTTCACACTTTCCCGGAGTCCTTTCCCAGGTCTCTTCGCGCTTTCGGAGGATTCATCGCTGCGTTGTTGCTGCTCTCGGTTGCTGCCACAACGCTGCCTGCAGCGCAGGATCCGACCGTTCCCGAACTCTTCCGTAGCGGAGAAGCCGCTCTCAGAGCCGGCAATCTGGACCAGGCTGAATCTTCCTTCAAGCAAGTGCTCGCGAAAGATCCCAACTCCGCCGGCGCCTTCGCGAATCTCGGTGTAATCGCCATGCGCCGCCAGAATTGGCCGGCCGCACTCGACTTGCTACACAAAGCCGAACGCCTGGCGCCCAATATTGCTGGTATCCGCCTTAACATCGGCCTGGTTTACTATCGCCAGAACGAATTTCATTCCGCCATTGCGCCGTTCGAATCCGTCGTGAGGGATCAGCCGGACTCCACGCAAGCTCGCTACCTGCTCGGCCTCTGCTATTTCTTCACCGATAGATACGCCGACGCAGTCCGCGCTCTACAGGATTTATGGCCGCAGGAATCGAATGACTTGAATTATCTCTACGTCCTCGGAAACGCAGCCGACAAAGCAGGGAACACCGAATTGCAGGATCGTGCTCTCAGTCGCTTCGTCGAACTCGGACAGAACACCGCGGAATATCACATGCTGATGGGCAAAGCTTTTTTGAACCGTGAGGAAAATGGCAAAGCGCTGGCAGAACTTGAGCAGGCTGCGAAATCCGATCCCAATCTCCCTTTCGTGCACTTCAATCTGGGACTGGTTTACCTGGCTCGCTTGGATTTCGACCACGCCAAAGAGCAATTTGAAAAGGACATCGCGCTGGAACCGGACGTGGCCTTTAACTACGACCGCCTCGGCCTCGTGTATATCTACCAGCAACAGGACGCCAAAGCCGAAGAAAATTTCCGCGAAGCCCTGCGCCGCGATTCCCATTTGTCCAGTTCGTATTTTGGTCTGGCGCGCGTTTACCAGCACGAAAAGAAATTCGATCAAGCCCTAACCGCAATCGACGCTGCTGTAAAGATCGATCCGGACAATCCGAATTATCACAATTTAAAAGGCCAAATCCTGCTGCGTGAAGGACACACCCAAGACGGACAAACCGAACTCGCCGCAGCCACCAGCCTGCTCAACTCCAGTCGCGCCCGGCGCCAAAGCGAGCTGAGCGGTGAAGCTCTCCCGCAGCCCGAGCTAACGGCCGAGCCCAAACCCTAACGATTTGCGGAAGAATTTTTCGCCGGGGCACCCTGGCGGAGTTTTACTGCGACTTCAAAAATCGCTCGACCTCGCGAGCGGTGGGCATCGAAGGTTGCGCCCCCACTCGCGTGACAGAAATTGCCGCAACCGCAGAAGCATACCGGGCAGCCTGCACCGGCGCCGCTCCGGACAAAAGGCTCACGGCAAAACCTGCATTGAACGCGTCGCCTGCAGCGGTGGAGTCCACGGTCTTCACTGCGAATGCCGGAATCATCTCCCGGGTTCCCCCGCCCGTTGCCAGGAAAACACCTTGCGAGCCCATCTTGATCAAAACGTTCTTCGGCCCCCGCTCCAGAAGCAGATCCGCGCAGCGTGCTGCGGCGGCGGGAGTCACCGGCTCATTTGCACTAAGACCGCAGAGAATCCGCGTCTCGCTCTCATTCGGCGTAATCCACGTAGCGCACTGCAACAAGCCTTTGGGGAGTTCTCTAGCCGGAGCGGGATCCAGCATCAACGGAATTTCATTCTTGTGCGCAAAAACCGCCAGCGTCTCCATGGTGATCAGCGGAATTTCCAGTTGCGTCAAAAACATTTCAGCCTTGCGCAAAAGTGCGGAAGAGCGCGCGATATCTTTCGGCAGCAGCTTCCCATTCGCTCCCGGGACCACAACAATATTGTTCTGCCCGTCGTCGCCGATATTGATCAACGCTACGCCGGACGAGCCTTTTACCGTGCCGACCGCCTTCACGTTCACTCCCGCTCTACGCAAAGCTCCTTTTAGCGCCGAGCCGAATGAATCGTCGCCCACTTTGCCGACCATGCTCACCGGGTACCCAAGCCTGGCCGCGCCAACAGCCTGGTTAGCTCCTTTCCCGCCATGAAAGGTTGAAAAGGTGCGGGCCGTGAGAGTTTCCCCGGGAAGCGGCACGCGCTCCGCGTTCGCAACGAGATCTAAATTTATACTGCCAACAACAACGATGAGCTTACGCACTCAAGACCTTCCCGTTCGCCTTTCGCTATTTCTGTGCGTGGTCTGCGTCCGGCGTTACTTTTCCGGACGACGATCTGTAAACATACTGGAAATATCCCGTCACCAGAATCATGCCAACGATCCACCACGCCAATCCAACCTTCAGTCCGTAGGCGCCCGCCTTCGCGTTGCTTATCGTCAACGAATGCACGCCATCGCGAGCGGGCAGCACCATGGGATAAACGGTAAACACCACGCTACCAAGCATTCCAAGGAGATATGCGCAAGATGCCAGGAAAGCCCCGTGCTCATTGCGCCTTCGCAACTCGAACTGCACTCCCACAAGGCCCGCTATCGACAGGATCGGAAAAACGAAACCCCACGGCCATCTCGAGAAATTTGTACGCAACTGCGGCAGCACCGCAAATGTCACGGCCGTAACCACGATCGTGAAAACCGTAACACTCCACCACGCCACCTTCACGACGCGTCTGGTCCGCTCGTTCACCGCGCCGGTAGTCTTGAGATGCACCCACAAGCAACCGTGCATCGTTAGCGCAAGCAAGGCCAGTACACCCACAAGTACGGTGTACCAATCCAGAATTCCTGTTTGTTCGCCGAGGCGCCAGTTGGTCCACAGTGGCTCGAAAAAATATCCGCTTTCGTCCAGTGGAACCCCGCGCACGACGTTGCCGAGCGCCGCGCCATAAAAAATTGCAAGCAGCAGGCTCGAAGCGCAAAACAAAAAGTCCCACAACGGTATCCAAACCGCGCTTTCCACATGATTCCGGAATTCGATCGAGGCGCCTCGCAAAATCAGAAGCCACAAAACGATCATCAGCGGCAAATAAAATCCGCTGAAGCTCGAAGCGTACAATACCGGGAAAGCAAAGAACAAAGTTCCGCCTGCGGCCAGCAGCCATACTTCGTTTCCGTCCCAGACCGGGCCGATACTTGCCAGTACTTGACGCTTTTCTTCATTCGTTTTCGCCACCAGCAGATGAATCACGCCGGCACCGAGATCGAAACCATCCAGCAGGACGTACACTGCGAGCATTATCGCGACCAGACAGAACCAGACTGTCTCCATAGTGCACTCCTCAATCAGCAGCGAGGGCTACCGGCTGGCGATTCGATTCCTCGGGTTCCGGGCCGTGCTCGATCTCCCGGCCGACCAAAAAGAAAAACAAAATGGTCAGCAACGCGTACATGCCCATGAATCCCAGCAGGGTGAATAAAGTGTTTCCGCTAGACACGCGTGCCGAGAAGCCCGTCGCCGTCCGCATCAGGCCGAAGATCAGCCACGGCTGCCGTCCGAGCTCCGCAGTCATCCAACCTGCGGTGTTTGCGATGTAGGGCAGCGGCAAACAAAGCATCAAAATCCAAAGCATCCAACGTGAGGTGTACAAACGGCCGCGCCACAGTTGAAACGCGGCGAGCATCAACACCGCGATAAAAATCGTGCCGAGCCCAACCATCACGTGATAACTGTAATAGAGCAATGGAATTTGGTCCGGCCACTGGTCTTGCGCAAAACTATCCAGTCCTCGCACGTGCGCTTTCCATTTTCGATAGGTCAGAAAACTCAGCATGTTTGGCACAACCAGCGGATTATCCAGTTTGCGCGCGGGCACATCGGGTTGGCCCAAAATTGCAATCGGTGCGCCGTCCTGCGTTCGAAACAATCCTTCCATGGCCGCCAGCGTCGCGGGCTGGAAGTCTGAAATCATTTTCCCCTGCATATCGCCGGTGGGGGCGAGCTGCAATATTGCCGCGAACACTCCGACCAGCACTCCGGATTTCACAAAAGTTTTTCCGTAAGATTCAAACCGATTAGTCAGCAAATAGAACGCGCCTACGGCAGCCATTACAAAGCATCCCGTTTGCACCGCTCCTAGCATGGTGTGCGCGTATTGCCAAAGCGCCCATCTGTTCAATACTAATTTCCAGAAACTCGATAGCAGAAACTCTCCGTTGGGTCCGCGCGAGTACCCGACCGGATATTGCATCCAGGCGTCGGTTGCTACGATCAGGTAACCTGAGAGCCACGAACCCAGCCAAACGAAAAATCCCGCCCACCAGTGGCCAATCCGCCCCAACCTTTTCTCTCCAAATAGAAACAAGCCCAGGAAGCTCGATTCCAGAAAAAATGAAAAAACACCCTCCATGGCGAGAGTCTGCCCGATGACGCCGCCTGCGGTCTTGGAGAACTCGGCCCAATTCGTCCCAAACTGGAATTCCATCGGAATTCCGGTTACCACGCCGAGTAAGAAATTAATGCCGAAGATTGTTGCCCAGAAACGGGCGGCGCGGTTGTAATGCTCGTCACCTGTGCGCAAGGCTTTCGTTTTCAGATAGACCAACAGCAGTGCCAGGCCCATGGTGAGCTGGGGAAAGATGTAGTGAAAGGTTATGGTAAAAGCGAAATGAAGCCGATGTAATCCCAGCGGCCCCTCCATCGTCTTCACCTCCTTTCCATGCCGGTTTCAATCACATGGAAATCGCTCGAATCACCGAGCCAATTTGCGATACGCGCATTCGTGGGGACGTCAGAATACTACCGCAACATCAATCCTTGCCAGCCGATTAGGGAAACGGGTAGGCTTTACGCGGATTAATCTTGGCAAGGTATCTCTTGGGAGAATTTCGATGTGCACAAAAAAGGCCATGACTGTGGTGCTGGTTTTGGTGATCGCGTTGTTGATCTTTGCTCCGAGGATGCACGCGCAAGAGACAAACTTTGATTGGCCGCGCCAGATTGATTCTTCCGTAGGGCAGATCATCATGTACGAGCCGCAGCCTGACTCGTTGGATGGCGATACTCTCAGTGGGCGCGCTGCCATATCGCTGCAGAGGCCATCCGAAAAGGAACCGGTGTTTGGCGCACTCTGGTTCCGCTCGCAGGTTGCCGTGGACCGCGATGAGGGAACGGTTACCTTCATCAATATCAAGGTCCTGCGCGTGCGGTTTCCGGATGCCGAAGCCGACGAAACCCAGAAATTCACGGATGCCGTCGAATCCGAGGTGCCCCAGTGGGAATTGGTGATGTCCGTGAAGCAATTGGAGGAGGGACTGGCCGCGAGCCAGCAGGAAGTTTCTTCCACCGAAAATCTGAAAAGCGATCCTCCCCAAATCATTTTTTCTCAGACGCCCGCGGTGCTGGTGAGCTTTGATGGCGACCCGGAATTGCGTGCGATCGAGAACACACCTTACCAACGGATCGTGAACACGGCCTTCCTGATCATCAAGGATAAGTCCGGAACCTATTATTTGAGCAATGGGCAGACCTGGTATTCGTCCACGAATCCTACGGGCGACTGGAAATCGATTAAAAATCCGCCCGAAGAAATAAAGAAGTTAGTCCCGCCGGATAAAGATGCAGCGCCCGCCGAGCCGAGCACCGCGCCAGTGCCCAAGATCATCGCGGCGACGGTTCCCACAGAATTAGTCGTGACTGATGGCGCTCCGAAATGGACCGCGCTAACCGGCAATGAACTTTTGTACGCGAGCAATACGGAAACCACATGGATTAAAGAAATCGCCAC
Organism: Candidatus Acidiferrales bacterium; assembly: GCA_050012395.1. Taxonomy (GTDB): domain Bacteria; phylum Acidobacteriota; class Terriglobia; order Acidiferrales; family UBA7541; genus Palsa-295. The sequence goes on along the minus strand of JBEKHG010000004.1, from coordinate 44,794 downwards.
GAACAAATACTATTTGTTGCTTTCAGGGCGTTGGTTCAGCAGCCAATCGCTGGACGGGCCTTGGGCTTACGAGCGCGGCGATCAATTGCCTTCGTCTTTCAAAAAGATCGCTCCGGCTTCACCTATTGGGGACGCACTCGCTGCAGTGCCGGGCACCAACGAAGCGGAGGACGCGGTGATGGATTCTGAAATTCCGCAGACCGCCGCGGTCAAGCGCAGTGAAGCCAAAACAGAAGTGAGCTATGACGGTGACCCGCAATTTCAGGATATTCCCAGCACGGATATTCAGTACGCGGCGAACACGGATTCGTCGGTTCTCAAAATCGGCAGCCAATACTACGTTTGCGACAATGCCGTGTGGTTCGTGGGACCGGGCCCGAAAGGGCCCTGGGTCGTCGCCGACAGCGTGCCCGATTCTGTAAAAACGATTCCACCGAGCAGTCCTGTTTACAACGTGCGCTACGTTCAGGTTTACAGCGCTACTCCTACGATTGTTTACGTGGGCTACACGCCCGGCTACATCGGCACCTACCGATACTATGGCACGGTGGTTTACGGTACAGGCTACGTCTATCGACCTTGGATCGGTCCTGTTTATTACTACCCACGTCCATTCACCTGGGGTTTTCATGTGATCTACAACCCGTACTCCGGTGGCTGGGGCTATGCGCTGGGATACAGCACAAGCTTTATCAATGTCAGCATCAGTTGGGGCAATTCCTATTACCGGCGCCCAAGTTACTGGAACGGAGGATGGTGGGGTCCCGGCGGCTACCGTCCTATCTACCGGCCTCTCCCCGGATATCGGCCGCCGTATTATCGCCCCCCGCATAACGTGAGACCGATATATCCCGGCCGCCCAACACCGTATCCTGGCCGTCCGAGCATTCAGCCTTATCCGCGCGACAACATTTATGCAAAACCTGTCAATAAGGGGCGCGTAACTCGGGACGTACCGAACGGTGGACGCATCGCCAAACCGGTGAAGAAGCCGGACAACATTTACACAGACAAAAATGGGGACGTGTATCGCCGCGATAATAAGGGCAATTGGCAAAAGCACGAGGACAAAAAGTGGAAGCCGACCACGCCTCCGAATACGCAGCCAGGGAGTAAACCGGGTGCGACGCGTCCGTCTACGCGGCCTGCCAAGCCGGGAGCAGAAACGCCAACGACGCAACCGGTGAAACCGAACCCGAGTCAGCCCACGAAACCCTCTCATGGCAAGCCCAGCACGCAGCCAGTGAATCCGGAGCAGCCCGGAACGACGAAGCCGGCCCCAAGACCAACAAAGCCACAGCCCGGTGCACCATCGACTCAACCAGTAAAACCGGAGCAACCTGGCACGACGAGGCCGGCCCCAAGACCAACAAAACCGCAGCCCGGTGCACCATCGACTCAACCGGTAAAACCGGAGCAACCTGGCACGACGAAGCCGGCCCCAAGACCAACAAAACCGCAGCCCGGTGCACCATCGACTCAACCAGTAAAACCGGAGCAACCTGGCACGACGAAGCCGGCCCCAAGACCGACAAAGCCGCGACCGGATGCACCAACGACTCAACCGGTGAAGCCGGACCAGCCTGGAACCACTAAGCCTTCACCGACACGGCCCCAGCCAAAGCCCGCCTCGCCGAGTGCGAAACCGAGTCAGCCGGTGACGACACAACCTTCCCAGGGAACGGCCAAGCCGCGACCCGCTCCGCCAAAGCAGCCGACGAAGCCTTCCCAGCCATCCGCGCAGCCGGCTACCAACGTACCATCAGGACTTAACCGGGACGCGGCTGCAAGGAGTCGCGGATCTTCCACAAGTCCATCTCGTTCGGCTGCGCCACAGCAGCAAACGCAAACATCCGGGAAAACGTCAAAGAAGCAGCCAACATAGATGCACGCCGGACGAACTGAGACCACGGTGGTGTAAAGTAAACTGAGAAGATAGATCAGGCCCGGGTGGCGGAATGGCATACGCGGGGGACTTAAAATCCCCTGACGCTCACGCGTCGTGTGGGTTCGACCCCCACCCCGGGCACCACTTTGTTCGTCTAGAAATTTGTAAGTTGTATCGGAGTCGCGCAGATGAGGCGGCGAAACTTTGCACGTACGATATCGTATTGACGGCGGGGGACAATCCCGTGGCCACGCCTGAGCCCGGCACCACATTTCTTGCGGGTACGGCGCTGCTTGTTGCGGCCCGGTACGCTCGGAAAAAAAGAACTCAACCTATGGAATGAGTGGTCCGCAGCCATCCCCCAGAGAACGCGTTGGGTCGTAATGAGCCGGGGTGAGGCAAAGCAAAGGTCAAGTAACGTCTAGCAGATTTTTTACGCATTTCACCAGGTCTCCAATCCCATCCGGTTTGGAAAGCACGATATCGACCCCCACGGCTGAAGCGAGCGCCTTTCCGATTTTCTCCCCAAATACGGAAAACAAGACGATCGGAACATTGGGCAGCATGCTTTTTATAATCGATGCGGCTTCCGCACCGTTCATCCGAGGCATGGACAAATCCAAGAGAATCAGATCGGGTTTAAGGTCCTTTACTCTCTCAACGGCATCCACGCCGTCCTCCGCTTCGCCGCAAATTTCAAATTCTGGTTGCATCTCGAGATATGCGCGAATTAGGCTTCGCACTCCGGCGTTGTCATCGGCGATCAGAATGCTTTTCGGCATAGTGTCTAACTGAGCCCAAAAACCGCAAGACGATCTAAAGGGTACTCACCAGGTCCGTTCCCGACAATACATCAGTTGCTGTAGGCGCAAATCAGCACGCACGTTCTACGGCTGGAAATGTGCTGGGCTGATGTGTAATGCAGGGCTCACTGTGCTTTTCACGGAACGACTACTTATGGACAATTCAAGTGGCTGGGGACAATGATCATTCTAGAAACAGCGATTAGTTCGAGCTGCTGCAATGTCCGATGGGAAGACTGAACTCATCCTTTGCGTTAAAGTCATTCCAGGGTTCGCCTTTTGGGATTCTGTGGGCGTCACTCTGCGGACTGCATTCTCCTTACGAATTCCGGCCATCCGTGATAAAAAATCAAACATTGCCACGATGCCCTTAAAAGAGAAAGTTTTTCCTTCTGTCGATGCAGCCGTAGCGGACATACCGGATGGCGCAACGATTATGTTTGGCGGGTTCGGCGGCGCGGGCTTTCCCAACAATTTGATCCAGGGGCTGGCTCGACAAGGTGCGAAGAACCTTAGTGTTATCAGCAACAATTGCGGCACGGGCGAAGGCGAGCTCGGCATTCTTTTCAAGAATAGGCAAATACGGAGAGTCGTTGCAGCTTTCCCCGGTCCGGGTGCGAAATATTTTCAAGAGCAGTTTGACGTTGGAGAAATCGAGCTCGAGCTTGTGCCCCAAGGAATCTTGTGCGAACGGATGCGCGCGTTCGGCGCAGGCATCCCGGCATTTTTCTCTCCGGTCGGGGTGGGAACTGAAGTCGCCCGTGGCAAAGAGGAGCGTGAAATCCGGGGAAAACGTTACATCTTGGAGCAAGCGCTTGGCGCGGACTACGCCTTTATTCGCGCGCACCGCGCGGATCACATGGGGAACTTAATCTATCGTAAGGCCGCTAGAAATTTCAATCCGATTATGGCCACTGCGGCGAAATTCACGATCGTGGAAGTAGAAGAAATCGTCCCGACGGGCGAGCTCGACCCTGAAATGATCGTCACCCCTTCGATTTTTGTGGATCGCATTGTGCAGGCCGCGGGGAAGCGCTATGTCTAAGACGCGTCTGACGCGTGAACAGATTGCCGAACGCGCTGCCATGGAATTGCCCGACGGAGTTTACGTAAATCTGGGCTGGGGAATTCCGAATCTGATCGCCGCTTATGTTCCGTCGAATATTTCAGTGTATTTCCACAGTGAAAACGGAATTCTCGGTATGGGCCCCCGCGCAAAATCCGGCGAAGAGGATTTCGATCTGGTTGACGCGATGAAAGTCCCGGTAACACTTCTTCCCGGAGGTGCATATTTCTCTCAGGATGATGCCCATGTGATGACGCGCGGCGGCCATCTCGATATTTGCATTCTGGGCGGGCTTCAGGTTTCAGAGCGCGGCGACCTCGCGAATTGGCGCGTCCCCGGCGCGAAAGGCGCGGGCGGGATCGGCGGCGCCATGGATATTTCCGTCGGCGCGAAAAAACTTATCGTGACAATGGAGCACACTGCAAAAGACGGCGCGTCTAAAATTGTAAAGAATTGCACTTATCCGCTGACTGCGATCGAGTGCGTGGACACGATCATTACCGATCTCGCAGTCATCGACGTCACTCCGGAAGGCCTGGTCCTTCGCGAAGTTGCCCCTGGCTTCACTCCCGAAGAAGTGCAAGCAGTGACCGAGCCGAAATTGCTTTGTGCCGCAAAAGTTTCTGCAATGTCTTTGAAGCCCCGCTAAATTTTCTCCACTATTGATTTGCGGGCGTTGCTGATGAAAGAGCGAGAGTGGCGTATCCGTCCGCGCCGTTCCAGTGTATTATTTTCTGACGATGTCCACGGAACCGCCCGCGCGCAAGCGCCCCATCACATATTGGATCGGCGAGGGCGGAGGATGGCTGCTGCGGCATGTTGTCAGCGGCCTGGCAGCCACCGGAATCACGCCAAACATGTTCACGTTTTTGGGGCTGGCCGTGAATTCCTGGGCGGCAGTTCTTTTCGCCATGGGACGATTCCGCCAAGCTGCTGCGGTTCTTTTTCTTGCCGGCTTTCTGGACATGGCTGATGGCCAGGTGGCGCGTCGCGTTGGACGCGTCACGGCGTTCGGCGCATTCCTGGATTCCACGCTCGACCGTTATTCAGATCTCGCGCTTTACATGGGGCTGGTCGTTCACTATACGCTGATCGGAAGACCGTTCTATATGGCGCTCGCGGCCGTCGCGATGGCTAGTTCGTTCATGGTGAGTTATTCACGCGCCCGCGCCGAGTCACTGATTCCGTTATGTAAGGTTGGATTCCTGGAGCGTCCGGAGCGCCTCGTTCTATTAATTATCGGCGGCGTGTTCAACCGCATGGCACAAGTACTTTGGGTGATCGCTACATTTTCCACGATCACCGTGATTCATCGCGTGGTTTACACCTGGCAGGAGCTCCGCGCAGGCCGCACTCTTCCTGACGTCAACGCCACCTAGATTTTCTCTGGCGGGTGTTCTTCGAGGGATTTTTCCACAGGGCCCGCCACAATACTCTGCACACGCTGCCGGAGAGAATCCACTTCAGTGCGCTCGATGCCCGCAGTTTCGATGGTGTCGTGCAAATACACCGTAATTTTCCCCGGATAAATCATCCAATGCCCGGTTCGGAAGAACTGGTACGAACCGCAGATGCTTACCGGAACGATCGGTATACCGAATTTGTGCGCGAGATTGAATATCCCTTTCTTGAAATCGTGCACGTGGCCGTCGCGCGTGCGTCCCGCTTCCGGAAAAGCGATTAAGCTAACTCCAGAATCGAGTGCAGCTTTGGCGAGATTGGTCATGGTTTCGAGACCTGCGCGCGAACGCTCGTCCGGCACCGGAATGTTGCCAAATCGTCCCATCATCCAGCCGTAGATCGGAATTTTGAAGTGCGAAGCCAGCTCGAACCCACGCAGGAACTGCGGAATCGCCGAGTACACCACGAACGGATCGAAAATGTTCACATGATTGGAGATAAAAACACTCGTGCGTGCAGGGTCGAAGCCCGGGGCGCGACGAACCTCGATCGTTACGCCGATCAGGCGCAAAATATTGCGAAAGAAAAGGCGCTGGGGCCAATCATTTTTTCTCGGGTCGATGAATGCTGCGACGATGATCAGGAAGATGCATACCACAGCGAAATGAATTCCGCTGATGGCCCACAGAATGAGCGCTCGGATAGTGAGATATGCTTTTCTCATACGATGGCGTCGAACGCGCCCGGAAGAATTTCGAGCGAGCGGCAGTCAAGATTCAGGATCTCACCATCGACCATCAAATTCACCGGCCCATCGAGCCGGAATTCAACGCGCGTCGTTCCAGCGCGCGAGGCCAGCGGATGCTCGATGTGTTTTCCGGTAAACAAACCCGGAAAATTCTTCAGCAAATCGAGGCGCCCCACCGGTGCCCAACGAACGTACTCGATTAACCCATCGCTAGGATCCGCTTTCGGAGCGATCATCATTTTGCCACCGGTGAATTTACTGTTGCTGAAGGAAAGAAATAGGGCTGGCTCGGTGTTCCACTCTGCTCTGCTACCCAACCGATGTGTGAACCGCAGATGTTTCAGTCCCACCAAGCGCTTGAACACCGCGAAAATATAGCCAAGCTCGCCCCAACGCTTGAATTCTCGATTTGCTGTCTCGCCCACATCGGCGGGGAAGCCCAAGCTCAGCAGATTTATGAAATAGAGTTCTCCCCCTGCGTGCCGCAAACGGATTACATCGCATGCTCGGCGTCTTTTTTCGCGCAATGCTTGCAAAGTATGCTCGACGCCTTGCGTGGTGAAGTCCCGAAGGAATGAATTTCCGGTCCCAAGGGGTAAAAAACCAAGCGCGATTCGGCCGCCGGGATTGCTTGCCTCCGGGAAAAGTCCATTTATAACTTCGAAAGAAGTGCCATCTCCTCCCACGGCCAGAAAATTCCGGATGCCCTGTTGATAAGCTTTGCGCGCGATTTCGGAAGCTTCTCCACGACGAGTAGTTTCAGAAACTACCAAGTCAATTCCGAGCCGGCGAACGCGGCCTAGGGTAGCGTGCGAAAACCTGCGGCATCGGCCATTACCCGCGGCCGGATTCACAATCGCGAGATAACTCGGCTCGCTCCGTTCAGTGTCCTTTTTTTGGCCAGTCGGCCAGCTCACAAAGCCACCACCGCAGAGCGATCGACTGTTCCGCGGATCTGCTGCGCCAATTCGCCACGTTTAATTTTCATTGACGCCGTGAGCGGGAAATCCGCGTCCCACGCCAGGTAGCCATGCAAGCGCTTGTAATTGGTCAGCCGCCGGTTGCGTACCGCAAGATCTTTCGCTAGGTCCTCGTGAATTGCCTTTCCTGCCTCTGGATGAAGAACAATCACTAATTGTTCGCCCACCATAGATCGTTGCGGCCACAGATAATTTGCGGCGAACACGCAGAATTCTTTTACAGGTAACCCTTCGAATGCAGTTTTTTTTGCCTTCCTCGGTAACGATCATGTTTTTCTTGCGGCCGAAAAGCTGCAAATGGCCAGTTGGATCAATGCGGCCCAAGTCTCCGGTCATCAGCCAGCCATCCACGATCGTTCGCGCGGTCATTTCAGGGTCGTCGAGATATTTCGACATAATCGTTTTGCTGCGAACGGCTACTTCTCCGATTCCTTCGGTATCCGCATTCAGGATTTTCACTTCCATGCCCGGCAGCGGCTTGCCAACCGTGTCCGCGCGAAAGGGCTTGAAATCGTTCACCGTGATGACCGTGCCAGCTTCCGTGCAACCATATCCGTTTCCCACCGGGATTCCGAGATCATAGAAAAACTGTAGAATCGCAGGTTCAGTGAACGCACCGCCCACGAAAAAGGCGCATAGCTCCCCTCCAAACGCGTCGTGTACTTGACGCAACAACTTCCGGCTTAACCTGACATTCGGCTCGCGGCGCGTAAATACGCGGTTCGCCTTGATCAGCGTGTTCAAGAGCGCACGACGCCCCCTCGGCAAATCCGCGAACCGCTGCCTCAGGCCGCGTTCCAGACTCTTCAGCACCATGGGAACCAGAGTCATGTAAGTGATTTTGTAACGGGTGAAGGCTTCGCGAATATATTCCGGACGAAGCGTGCGCAAATGTACTACTGCGGCGCCACAAGTAAACGGGCCGATGAAGCCGATCATAAAATCAATCGCGTGATTCGTCGGCAGGATGCTCAGATAGCGCACGCCCGGCGAAAAAGGATAGAGCGCAGTGAGCGCCATACACTGCTCAAGATAATTCTCATGCGTAAGCACGCACCCTTTTGGGCGTCCACCTGTACCTGAGGAATAGACGATGCAAGCTGGATCCTGCCGGCTACGCGGAACGAAACTCGCTTCGCGCGTGCTCCTGAATTCTTCCCAGCGTTTCCCCTCGCCTAGATCAGCGCCGCTCGGCGCTTCCGTCACAAGCACGACCCGCGCGCCCAGATTCTTGAATTCATCAGCCTGCATGATTGCGCGCCAGAGATGATATTCGACGATTAGAAACTCCGCTTTTGAGTGTGCAAGAAGCTGAAGCTGCTCTGGGGCGGTCAGCTTGTAATCCAGCGGGACGAGAATTCCGCCGCAGAAGAAAATCGCATAAGCGGAGATCAGCCATTTCGACTGATTGGTCATGATGATGGCAGCGCGGGTTCCGTTCTTGAACCCTGCGTCTTGCAGCCCGCTCGCAAGCGGCAATGCAATTTCCTGAAATTGCTTGTAAGTTAGGCGGACTTTCTCGCGTTCGCGGTCGGCTTCAATCAGGCAAACTTCGCCCGGCCAGCGTTCCAGTGACGCGCGCAAAGCTTCGCCCAAGGATTGGTACTCGCGGAGATCAAGCATCAGAGGCGCAACTGAATGCGCTCGGCGAGCGTGCGGAAATCACTCACGCCTTGCAGTTCGTAATCGGGAAGCTCGATTTTGAAATGGTGTTCGATGCGCGTGAGCAAATCCAGCGCCTGCAGGCTGTTGATGCCGAGCTTTTTGAAGAAATCGTCGTCAGCGGTGAGTTGTTCTCGCGGCACTTTAAAATGTTCGGCCGCGAGCCGCAATACTTCGTCGGTTGTGCTCTGTAAGGAGCTCATCCTTCTATGTTGCCACAAATGCGACGCAAGTGCTTTCGTTCGCTATCCTGAGTTACGGCAAATACGGCAGAGCGTCCTTGCTTTCCACAAACTTTCGCAGCCCTTTTTCCACTGCAGGTCGCATGAAAAGATCACAGAAAATTTCAATCTCGCGACGCAGTTCATCGTACGGGATGGGCTTGATGAATCGTTTGGCTGCCAGCGCCGTTCCGCGATCAAACTTTTTCAGTTGCGCTGCCGTTTGGCGCGCGACGCGCAGCACGTCTCCTTCTGCCGTCACTTGACTGACGATACCGGCAGACTGCGCCCGAGTGGCGTTAAGGCTGCGTCCGGTGAGAACCAAATCGCGAACCACCGCATTTCCCAGATCGCGCTTTAGCCGCGGAATCCCGCCAAATCCGGGTATCAATCCCAGACGCAACTCCGGAAAACAAAAGCGCGCCATCTTATCCGCAATAATCAAATCGCACGTGAGCGCCAGTTCGAAGCCGCCGCCAAACGTAAGCCCGTTCACGGCCGCTATAGTCGTGAAGGGAGCTTCGTCGAGAGCGTTCATCACCGCGTGGATGCGCTCGATAAAGTCTCGCAGGCCTGGAAGCCGCTCGGCTGCCGGCAATTCCTGCGAAAGGTGGAACAGCTCCCTCAAATCCCCGCCCGCGCAGAAGCCTTCGCCGCGCGCGCTTGAAATAATCAGCGCGTGTGCTTCCTCTTTCAATTTTGGCAATGCCGCGATGAATTGTTCCAGTTCAGCAAGAACGGCCAAACCAATTTCGTTGCACGGAGCATGGTCGAGCGTGATCTCGATCGTTCCCTCAACGATTTGCCACGAAAGCGTTTTCCCTTGAAAAGTCTTCATGCAGTCTTCTTCTGATAAATCTGCTCGATTTCATTGGCGAAACGCGTGGCGATTGCGTCGCGCTTGAGCTTACCATTTGTAGTCAGCAACCCGTTCTCCGGACTCAACGGCTCCGAAAGAATTGCAAACGCGCGAATCTGCTTGTAGTGCGGCAGATCTCCGTTTACTTGTTCAATAGCGAACCGGATGTCCGCATCCGTTAATCCGTTCGAAGAATGAGCAGTCACCAGAGCCGCGAGAAAACTTCGCTGATTACCAACCAGAATCACTCGCTGCGCTTCCGGCACGTGTCGCGCCAGCTCCTCTTCGAGCGGTTCGGGAGCAATATTGTGGCCCGAATTCAGGATGATCAGATTCTTCAGCCGGCCGGTGATGCGCCAGTATCCCGCAGGGTCCACTTCGCCTTGATCGCCGGTGTGGAACCAGCCGCCTTCCAGCGCCTTTGCGGTTTCTTCTGGACGCTTCCAATAACCAGGGAAAATATTCGGCCCGCGTACCAAAATTTCTCCGTTCTCCGCCAGCTTCATTTCGATTCCAGGGATTGCCAACCCAACCCATCCAGGCTTTACTCGCGTCGGGTCATCCAGCGTACAGATGGCCGTCGTCTCCGTGAGTCCGTAAGCCTGCAGCACCGGTATCCCGAGCATCATGAAAAAAAACTGCGTTTCGATGGACAACGGCGCCGACCCGCAAATCAGCGCTTTCAAGTTTGGTCCAATGCTTTTTCGGATTTCCGGAAACATGATGCTTCGCGCCAGCCTTAGCCACAACGAGTCAAACGCACCCGACTTCTTGTTTTGCTCGCGCACATACGCTTGCTGGGCCCGCGTGAAGACGAGCGCCGCGAAACCGCCACGTTTCGCAATCGTTTCTGTGATTTTTGCGCGCACGCGTTCAAGCAGCGTGGGAACGTTCAAAAAATAATTCGGCGTGCATAACTTCAAATCTTCAGCGAGTTTCGATACGTCCGTCGAGAGTGTCAAAACACTATCGCGAGACAGCGCGGTCAGCAAAAGGATCCAAGAAGCCGCGAAACAGAATGGCAAATAATGAAAAATCTCGTCGGGTCCCTGCTCGGTCTGCTGCGCCATGAGATGATCCAAGCGAGCATTCGTGCAACCGAGCATATGGTTCACGTTTGCTGCGTTGAGCATCACGCCTTTGGACTCGCCCGAAGTTCCGGAAGTATAAATAATCGTCAGCACATCCGAATCGTCGTGATGTCCGGGCGGCGTCGGATCCGCTCTTTGCCCGGCGAAAATCGTATCGAACAAGGTAATATGCGGAGCTCCGGGCCATTGCCTGGTGATCTCCGCGGAGAGTTTCGCGTTGGAGCAGCAGATCCTCGCCGGCAACGAGTCTTTCAACATGGCCACTAGCTCAACGGGAGCTTGCCGCGAATACAACGGCACCACGACAAGGCCTTCGGCCGTCATCGCGAGATCGAGCGCCACCCAACGAATGCTGTTCGAGCCAAGCAGCGCGCAGCGATCGCCTTTTTTCAACCCGCGCGCATTCAGGAAGGCTCGGGCTTCCTGAACCATCCCGAGCAATTCGTCCCCGGAAACCGTTTTCACTTTGCCGTCGCGAATTTCACGCAGCACGGTTTCGCCGGTCTTCTGCTTCAGCCGCTCGAAAATATTTTCCAGAAAAGTCGTGGCAGCCGGCATTAGGAAGCCAACACTCCGCTGTGTTCTTCAACCAATTTGCACAAACCAGGACTGAGCGGCGGCAGATAGTCCTGCCATCCCAAGATCCCGCTTCGAATAGGGAAGCCGGGATACCGCCGGACGACCTGCTCCTCGAAATACATACCCATGCGCGTCATCAAATGCAGATTGCGCGCGACGGTATCGCCGATCGCAGATCGAATTTCTTCCGTCTGTGAATCGAGAATGTTTAAGGATGCGACGATTTTATCTTCCAGATCCGTATCATCCACGCGCGACAGCAAATCTTCGTGTCCGCGTTCGCGCATCAGATTGCGAATTCGCTCGTCCATGGTCACACCAGCCGAAGGAACACCGCCCGGCATCGACGTCACAATCGCATGGTAGCGCGAAGACAGCATCCGGTCGCAACTCCTCAAAATGCTGACGATTTCGTACATGTTATATCGGTCGGACGCAAAAATCGGAGCTCCGCCCAGTTTTGCCGCCACACGCCGGCAGGCGTCCCGATCGAGCATTTCCATGGCTACCAAAACAGGAAAGACCGCGCGCGATTCCTTATAACGTGCGACGCCGCCTGCCATACCCGTCAAATATTTTTCATACGCCGCATCCACCTCGCGCCCCGAGCGATGAAAATAAATCGTGCGGTAATAGCTATCCTGGTATGCACCCGCAATCGAGTGCGCCAGCCATTTTGCCAGTGAAGCCTTCACCGGCCACCAAAATGGATTAATGGGGCAAATCGCTAGCACCGGCATTTTCCCGTCCCAGCCTGCGTCCAACAGCGCCTTGCGTCCGTACTCCGGGCCAAGCGGCTCAAAAGTCCAAGCTGTATCGGTTCCCAGTTCGGTTGGGACGCCTAGCTTTCCCAATACCCCTTGGGACTCGATATTTCGGGTAATGATCAGTGAATCGCGGCAAAATCGTTTGCACATTTTCTGCAGCAGCGGATCCATTTCTCCCGCCTCCGCGCCATAGCCAAGGCTCAATTTGTTTTGCGCGGCGGCGATACCCAGCGCGCCAATCATCATGGTTGTAAGCGCGTTTGCAAACTTGCTTTTGAACATGGAACCTTCGCAGGCTACGACGCCATCGTTCTTCCTAACCTCGGAATGCAAAAACGGCGGAAACACGTCGGGCAGGTGTACCTGCTTCGCATCCCCAAAATAGCCGCGTGTGAGCTCGAAATTCTGAGACATCACGCTCACCTCAACATTCCCCGGGCCCAAAATCCGCCGCACTTGCCGCAGAATTTCTTCCACGCGGACATCCGAGCCTGTGTTGCGCGTCCCGTTATAACCTGCGAAGAGTAGTTTCAGCTTCGTGCCCGGCTTCCAGGCTTCGCCCGCGCCCAGCATCCATTCAAATTTGTTAAATTCAATCAGGCCGCTTACCCAGGCCTCCAGAAAAAGGTCCGTCATCGCCCCAAATCTCGTGCAGCGCTAGGCTCTTGTGTTGCTTTGTGAACAGAAGCTTCCGGAGGCCAGTCGCGGTATTTGTACAAGAAATTATTCTCGCGGCTGAATTTGAGCAGGGGAAAGCAATATCGCGAAAACGGCTCCGGCTTCCGCCCCATTTCCTGAACTATGCGGCTATTGTCAAACACCGTATTCCATACCAAGTACGGAAGAAAAACCTTCATCAGTGTCGCGAGACCGCCAATTTTTCCGGCGCGCCCGGCCAGCGCATTCACCATTTTGGATGATGGCTTCTCCAGGCTCGGCGCAAATACCGGCCCGCGTTTTCCCTGCGCCTTGGAAAGTGCGTCGGTCAATTCCACAAACGTCTCCGAATCCGTGCCCGACGATAAATGGTAAATCTCATGTGCCGGAAGCTCTTTCTGATGCAAGGTGGCAATCGCATCCGCCACAAAATCCACCGGCACGATGTCGATCTTAGCTGTCGGCCGAAAGGGAAGCGCCGGAAGCCCCGCCAAAAAGACAAACGCGCGAACCATATCAAATTGATTCGTCTCCGGGCGCCTGCTATCCCCCAGAACGATACTCGGCCGAAAAATTGTTCGCTGAACGTCCGGCAAAAGCTGGCGCACCATATGCTCGCAGAATTTCTTCGTCCGCGCGTAAGGGTCATAGTCGGAGCGGTTCCAATCAATCGCGGTGTCTTCCTGCACCACCTCGTTCGAACGCTGCCCCGCTACTGCCACGGTGCTCACATGGCTAAAACGTCGTAGCCCGTGATGATCTCGTGCGCGGGTGGCCAGTTGAATCACTTCCAGCGTCCCGCGCAGGTTTACGTTCAGGCAGCTCTTCTCGGATTTGCGGTTCAGCGAAGCGGCGCAATGAATAATCGAATCAGTGGAATGTACCAGGCGAGTGTAGTCGTCGTCGGCGAGACCAAAGCGCCCATCCGTCAGGTCGCCCAAGAATAAATGGACGCGCGAATTCAGATACTCTTCGAATTGTACGAATTCCAGATGCAGTTGCAGCGATCGCCAAAGTCGCTCACGCGCCTCTTGCCGCGTACGCGCGCGCACCAAAAGGTTCAGCGGTTCGGAATGATCCGTAAGCAGGTTCGACGCGATGTGCGCGCCGATATAGCCGGTGGAACCGGTCAGAAGGATAGCCACGATTTATGTCAGGAGGCCGCAGTGGAAGCCGAACTCGCCGTTTCCGCGGTATTCCCCTCGGCGCGCTCTGCAAGTTGCACCGAGCGCCGGGGACGAGGTTCCAGCGGGCGTCCTTCGATGAGAGGATAGCACCACTTACGCAGGGCAGGAATGTGCACGTTGATCCAATAATCCCACCAATCAAGCGAGCGCGAATTGTAACCAAAATCCGCTTTTTCGTTTTCGGGCAGCGCCGCGCTTAAGCGTTCCACATTCACCGCTTCGAAATTGTGATCGTTGTGCAGAATGAACGGCTCGAACAGCGAAATTAACTTGATCACTTTCTCCAAGTCGCGTTCCTGCCGCGCCAGCGGCGGACGCGAAGCAAACGGTTCAACCGCCCGATTCACTGCTTGCACCACGGCTTTTTGTGCCGGCGCTGAAAGTTTGTCGTAGCGCGATTTCGAAACCGGAATGGCATCGAATTTCAAACGAAGCCTATGATTCAATCCCGTCTGCGCGCGATAAAATTTCCTATGTCCCAGGCCAGTCAGCTCAATCGACCGTCGCATGTCGCACGGATTCGCAATAGAAGTCGCCAACTGATACACCCGCGAGTGCCTGCGCGCCACCAGCGCCGCGGCAATCAAAGTCATACCGCGAGTCACCAGATCCACCGGAATTAAATCCAGAGACTTGCTCTCAGTCGTCGGCAACTGCCGGAAGAACGTTCCGAGCAGATACGAAAGCGAAGCCGACGTGTTGATTCCCTCATTCCAGCCTCGAAATGGCTTCTCAATCGAGGATTCCACGATGGCCGGCCGCACAACAGCGATCGCCGCGCTGGGGTTCTGATCCAGAAAATTTCGTATCAGCGATTCCGATAGGCTCTTCGTGAAGGTGTACGTGTTAGGCCAGCCCAGCTCGTTCGCGCGCCGCGTACCCGCATCGGTCAAAGTATCGCGTAGCCAGCGCACTCGGTTCTTGCGGATCTGGTTTTCGAGTGCCGTGCCCTGAAGATTCTTTGCAGCGTGTTCCTTTTTCAGCGACGCGCGGCGAAGCTCCTCCGCCACTTCTTCCGATTCAGCCCGTTTTTCCGTCTCGAGAACAAACTCTTCAAGCGCTTTCAATTCTTTTTCAGCGTCGTAATCAGCCAAGCCAATGGGCGTGTAATTCTTCGACAGCGTCTCGAGTATCCGCCCGTCGCGCCGGCCGATTACGTAACAGGTTGAAAGATGCAGCAATGCGGCGTGATCGCACTCACGGATAAAATTCAGCACATGCACCGTTGAGCGGACGTTCATCGCCAAAGCATCACGCAAGTCCGGATTGAAGTCGGTCAACCCCGAGCTGTTGACGATCACATCCACCGACCGCGCAATCCGCTCGCGCACCTCCGGCGTAAGTCCCAGGTCCGGTTTGCTCACGTCGCCGTCCACCACTTCGATCCGTCTTCGCAAAAACTCCGCAAAGCCGCTGCCGTGTCGTTCGGCCAGCGGCTCAAACACAGGAGATTCCTCGATGGCGCGCTGAAATCGCTGCAGTGACGTCACCGTCCGGTTGCGACGCACCAGCAGAAAGATCCGCCCGATCTCCGGCAAATCCGTCAACAAATTCGACAGCCAAACCTTGCCAATGAATCCTGTGGCGCCGATCAACAGAATATTTTTTCCGCGCAGCGATTCGCGCACCGAAAACGGCCCCGCGCCATTTGTGGAATCGAAGTGAACAACGGGCAAAAAAACCTCTGGTGCAGTCCGCTCGTCCGTTTGAATCGCCTCATCCAGCAGCTCAGGATTTTTCGTGAAGCCCAGCACGCGCACGAGGGCTTTCCGAGAGACGCGGCCATCGGCCTGCCTTCCAGTGATTTTCGCGAAAGCGCCGCGCGGCCGAATCACCGGGTCGAGCAATCGTCCCGTGGCGATACCGTCGCGGAAATCCAAACGGTTGCAGACAATCTGTTTAACGCCCAAGTGTTTCGCCAGCGGCCTCATGACATGGTCCAGTCCCTGGCTCACGAGAACAATCGGCGCTCCCGCAGCGATCAGTCGTTCCAGTTTTTCGACGCCTTCTTTTTTGAGTCGTGGCCTGAGGAAATATTCGAAGAATTCCTCGCCCAGCAGGTCCAGACGATCGCGGCTTACCCCGCGCAACACGCTGTGCAGCAACCGCGTGGCAAACACTCGGTTGGTGGCGTAAAGGAAGGGCCGCGCAATCGCGAGAAACGCCATCCCGCCCCGGCGGGTCCACCGCTGTAGGAAAGTTTGGGAGTTCCACGCAAAGAAGCCTACTGGCCGAACCGCCGTCAGATTCAGCAAGCTTCCTTCGACCCGCCAGAACACACGTTCGCGCGCGTCGGCAGCCGGGGCCTCTTGCCCAGACGACACAATATTCGAAATGTGCTCTTTTGGCTTGGACGGCAACATCGTGAGTGGTTTGCTTGCCTATTGCGAATGAAGATACAAAATTAGCACGCCAGTACGCGCCAATCAAGCCGGACAAGCCTCCATAAATGGGCGGCCCTGAGCAGAACAGATCATTATTGGCTCTCCCCGGCCTGTAACGATACCCTTGTTCCCCGACTTTGAGAGTTGAGTCCGATTAGCCGATAGCTCGCGAGGTGGATAAAAAATGGCGTTGTCTGTTCACGACATTCTATTGATCTCTCGCTGAAATTTCAGAGTCTTACCGCATGGCTGGATCGCCTGGGCCCTGGGCTGAAAATCTTGAAACGGCCTCGGAATATTTGCAGAAGCGGGGAATTCAAGGTTTTATTGTTACTTCTTCGTATGGTTTGTCTGGCTGGATTCTCGCGCGGGAAATGTCCAGCCTTCCGGCCAACAGCAGGGATTATTAGACGAGAGGAACGCTCCAAATAAAATCTAAGTGCACACAGCACACAGGTCCTTCCAAAGCGCGCTTTCTCGTGATAGCGTGATTCAGGAATTATGAGCATAGAGAGGGAAAGGGAACGGCCCGATAAATGGCCCGCTGAACCGGGACTCAAGCCGCAAATCAACGTAATTTCTAATCGCGAACTCCAGGTATTAGACTCGCCCCTAAATCAAAGAAAACAAAGGACAGCACCTCGTTCTAATCGCGAACTTTCGACCCTTTGGGGTTGTAGCTTTTATCGCCTCAAGGTCGAGCAAGCATGCACGGCTTCGGTTAGCACTTTCCTATCCCGTACCCTCCTCGTGCTTCTGATTTTCGTGATGTCAGCTGCGGCGCCGCTGGCGGCCCAGGAAAAACGCAAAGTAATCATCGACGAAGACTGCTCTGGCCCGGGCGGCACCAACACGCAGGCCATCCTAGCGCTGATCCAATCGCCCGATACCGAGGTGCTTGGCATAACCATTGTCACCGGAGACGCTTGGCGCGACGAAGAGGTGCAACACGCATTGCGCCTGATGGAAATAATAGGCAGGACCGATATCCCTGTGGTTCCCGGGGCGGCTTTTCCCCTAGTAAACAGCAAGGAATTCATTGCTCGCTGGGAAACAATCTACGGCAAGGTGGTCTATCAAGGCGGCTGGAATTTTGCCACGAGACACGCGGTCCATGGGCCGACGGAAATCCCTCCCCTGCCGGAAGGCGCACCCACCACCAAACCTTTGAACGAAGCTGCGGGGAATTTTCTAGTGCGCATGGTCCGCCAGTATCCGCACCAAGTGACAATTTACGAAGGCGGTCCGCTCACCAATCTTGCGCTTGCACAATCCCTCGATCCAGAGTTTGCGTCGCTGGCTAAAGAACTCGTTCTAATGGGCGGCAGTTTGAATCCACAAACCGACGATCCTGAGTTCTCCATCACGCCGCGCCGCGAGTTTAATTTGTGGATGGATCCTGAAGCATCGCGCATCGTGTTGCACGCGCCATGGCCGCGCGTAGTAGTCACCACAGTGGATATTTCGTTGAAAACTAAAATGGACCAGGGTCTAATCTCGGAGATTGCCAAAGGTCGATATCCGCCCGCGCAGTACACCGCGAAATATGCCGAAGGCAATTATTTGTGGGACGAGCTGGCTTCGGTCGCTTGGTTGGATCCCTCCATCATCACAAAATGGAAAAAGCTTTATCTCGACGTCTCGATTGATCGCGGCGCCTCCTACGGCGACACGCTCGTGTGGACCGAAGACACCCGCCCCCATATGGGCGAACGCATCGCAGAAATTCAGGACGATCTCGACAAGCCAAAATTCTACAAAGAACTCGTGGACCTCTTAACACTCCCCACGCCACCAGCTGCGAACCGACCGACTCAATAGCGATGATCAACATGCTCCGCCAGGAATAGAAACAGGGTCAGCGCTGCGTGGCGCGGTCGGAAAGATTCGACAGGGCGCGCTGATAATCTGGATCGTCCGGCGAAAGCGCCGCAGCCTTTTTATAAGCACCGAGTGCATTTGCTCGGTCCCCGCGCTGTTCGTAAATCGCGCCCATCTCAAAGAACGCATCAGACTCGTTCGGGTTTACAATTGTGGTTCTTTGAAAGACAGCGAGTGCTTCGTCCATTTTTCCCTGCTTCTCAAAAACCTTTCCTTGCACGTACAGAAAGTCTGGCTGATAAGGATCGCGTTCCAGTGCCTGCGAGATAGCTTCGCTCGCTTTGTCCACGTCGCCGGCAGAGTAATAGAGTTTAGCGAGCTGCGAATATGCCGCGCCATAGGCCGGATCCTTAGCTATGGCCTGCTGCAATAAATCGAGCGACTCCGCGAAATCGTTTTTCAGCGCACGATCATTTGCTTGTTGGACCAGGTGTTTTGCTTGCGTCTGATTCTCTTTGGCCACTCGGTCATTCTTTGAAGATTTTTCGAACTCCGAGAGTATTTTCTGTGCTTGCTCGGAGTTTCCGGCGCAATCGTACGCGCGGGAGAGCAGGAAAAGCGTTTCGGAATCCTGCGTCGACTTTTCGAGAAGAAGAGGCTCAAGCGTTGCAGCCGCTCTCTGACATCGATCCTTGGTTTGGATGGAAGTTTCTCCCTGCGGCGCACGCAGAAGAATTGTGCCCAGCAATATCCGCGCGCGCGGATTACGAGGTTGCAGCGCCACACTTTTCATGGCATCGGGCAGCGCGGCCGCGTTTTGGTTGCGGTCAGAATAAATCTTCGCTCGCGTGTAGTGAGCCAGAGCGTTCTGAGGATCGCGAGTTAGAACCTTTGCAATCTGCGCCAGCGCGTTGTCCGAGTCTCCCTTGGCCTCGTAGGCTACCGCCAGCCGGTTACGCGATTCCACATCCGCAGGCGCAAGCACGAGCGCAGAGCGCAGGTGCTCGATCGCAGCGTCGTAGGTTTGCAGTTCGATGTCGAGATCGCCGAGCGCGGCCAGCGGCTTCGGGCTACGGGGATGTTCAGCGCGCGATTTTTCCAGGATTTGCTTGGCCTCCGCGTAATTGTGAACGCCGCGGTAAGCCTGAGCGAGTCCAATTTCGCTGTCCAAGTCTCGCGGCGAGATTCGTAATGCTTCGGTATAACTCGCGATCGCTTTGGTGTAACGCGCGACCCTGATCAGCGCGTCGCCCAGCTCGACGTGCGAATCAACGCTACGCGGTGCCATCTCGATGGCTTTCTCGTAACTCGCGATTGCTGCGTCCCAATTTCCCGCAGAGGCGTTGGCGCGGGCTTGAAGCTTCCATTGCTGCGCTTGCTGCAACGCTGTTTGCGGGCTTGCAGGATAGCTTGCGACCGTTAGGAAAAGGATTGCCAGACTTGCCTTGCGAGACCACCCCATGCGCGGATTATAGCATCGGCACTTCGGCAGGATTCCGTGCTGGCTTTTCCCTTGACTAGCAAAGCGTGGCGAACTATACGATGACGCGATAATCCCGAGGAATTATGTTCACTCCGCATAGTTTTGGCACAGCCCTGATCATGATGGTGGTCGCTGCGATCTGCTGGGGATCCTGGGCCAATACGTTCAAGGGGGTGAAGCATTACCGCTTCGAGCTTTTTTATTGGGACTATGCCGTCGGAATTTTCGTTATGTCGCTCGCGCTGGCCCTCACCATCGGCAGCGTCGACGGCGGCCCTACGAGCTTTATCAACAATGTGAAGTCGGCTGATGCCGGCAACCTCGGTTGGGTCTTGCTAGCCGGAGTGATTTTCAACCTGGCGAATCTTTTGCTTATGGCGGGAATTGATTTGGTGGGACTTGCAACAGCCTTTCCCGTCGCGATAGGGATCGCGCTGGTGGTGGGCGTGGTGCTGAGTTATGTCCAGGAGCATCGAGGCAATCCAAATATGCTTGCGGCGGGAATGCTTTGCGCCGTAGCTGCAGTGATTTTGGATGGCAAAGCATATGGCGAATTGAAGACCGGAAAGAAGGCCACGCGCAGAGGCATCCTCATTTGCGCAACCTCCGGCGTACTGATGGGATTATGGGCGCCGTTTGCTACGCGAGCCCTCACACACGGAAATGCGCTGGGGCCGTACAGCGCTTCCGTTTTTCTTTGTCTTGGAGCTTTGCTCTCTTGTTTCATTTGGAATGTCTATTTCATGGGGCATCCGCTGGCCGGAGAGCCGGTTGATTTCCGCGATTTTTTTCGAGGACCGGTGCATGGCCATGTGCTCGGTTTGATCGGCGGCGCTATATGGGCTGCTGGAATGGTTTTCGATTTGGTGGCCGCGCAATTCACGGGTGTCTCGATTTCATACGCGATTGGCCAATCGGCGCCGATGGTTGCCGCGTTATGGGGTATCTTCGCTTGGAAGGAATTCGCTGGCGCCAACACGCGCGCAAAAGTTTACCTGGTCCTCATGTTCATTTTTTATATTCTGGCGATACTGCTAGTCGCGCGAGCTAATACCGTAGCTTAGCCTTGGCTGGTTTTCCTCAGCTAGATTGGTGGGCGGCGAAATTTACCGCAGGCATTTTCGATGATGGCGGCCACGCCGAGCACAGCTTCGTCTTCCCAGGGGCGGCCGACAATTTGCACGCCAATTGGCAAACCCTCAGGCGATTGAGCTACTGGGACGACGGCAGCGGGATTTCCGAGCAGATTAAACCATTGCGAATAGCTCATTGCTTTTAAGTACTCCACTTTGCGTCCCTGTACTTTCCACTCGCGTTCGCCATGGCGAAACGCCGGGATGGCGCAGGCCGGGCAGAGAAGAATCGGGCAATCCTCCATTTTTCCGAGTAGCTTGCCGCGCAGTACATCACGCCCCAGGAGCGTGTTCAAAAGATCCTGCCCGGTGAGCGGCGGGGCTTCGGCGACCATGGCACGAAATGCGCGAAAGATCAGACTAAGCTCCGTTTCACGGCCTGAAATTGTTGGCGCGAATGACATCTGGCCGGCGCGTCCGAATAAGTTCCACCAGAGTTGCCAGACGCGGTCGAGATTCTGCGGCCTCCACTGCGTAACCTTAAATTTTTGCGCGCGAAGTGCGTCCACTGCAGTGTGCACCGCAGCGGCTGTTTCGGAAGTAACCGGCGAAACTTCGTCATCCACGAAATAACCCACACCGAGCGTACGAATTTCCTGATCGCTCCAGCGTTTTAGAGAAACGGGGGCAGAAGCCGGATCGCCGGGATCCGGGCCGGCCATTATTTCGAAAAGTTTTTGCACGTCGCCAACTCGGCGAGCCATGGGGCCCACAACGCCGAGTTGCGCGAAGGGGCCTGCAGATGCTGGATAGTGTCCGGTGGAAGGAATGCGTCCGGGGGTGGGTTTTAGCCCGCAAATTCCGGAATAGTGGGCGGGGATGCGAATGGAACCGCCACCGTCACTACCGACGCCTCCCGCGGAACATCCCGCGGCGATGGCCGCAGCTTCCCCGCCACTCGAACCACCGGACGTGCGAGACAGATCCCACGGATTGTTCGTCCGTCCATAAAGAAGGTTATCGGTTTCATAGGCCATTAGAAATTCCGGGACGTTTGTGTTGCCCAGGATGATGGCGCCTGCGGCGCGAAGCCTGGCGACTAGCGGAGCGTCTTCGAACGGAATATATCCTTTTCGCAGAAGGCTGCCGCATTCGCAGGGCAATCCAGCGACATCGATCGAACTCTTAATGGAGATCGGAACGCCGCGAAGCGGGGGTATGGAACTTGATTTTGAAGCGGAACCGAGGGCGGCCTCAGCGGACTTGGCTTGAGCGCGCGCGCGTTCGGCATCAACTGTTACGAATGCGTTTAACTTCGGATTCACTTCGCTGATACGCGACAAGTGCGCATCTACCAATCGCACCGGCGAGATCTGCTTCGCACGGATACTTTCAGCCATTTCGGCGAGTGACAGGTAAACAATGTCGTCCAATTCGACCTCGACCCTGTGATGGTGAATCGCAAAGTCTAGCACGTCACGGATATTGGCCGACGTGGGCCGTTGCGGAACCGAGTCGTGATTGACAGGCTTACAACTTAAAGAGAAAATTCGCGTTCAACAGGAAACCGATAGTTTGCAAACTCTCGACATGTGCATGAACGTGCATTCGTGGGGCACGCGATGACGCGGCGGTTCCGCGCAGTCTTGCTCGCTGCTTTATTCATGACAGCGGCGTACCTTTTTGCATGGCCCTCGGCGAACGTGCCGTACTTTGCTGCACTAATGCTCCACCTTGTCGCCGGTATCGTACTTCTAATTTTTCTAGTATTTGGTTTGTTTGGAATTTTGCGAAATGCTTCGGCGGCATCGCGGATCGGCTGGATTCTGATTGCTGTTGGGAGCGTGCTGGGAGCAGTGCTTATCAAGACTGGGACCCGCCGGGACGAATGGCCACTTCTTTACACCCACATCGGAACGTGCGTCGCGGGTGGCGCGTTTCTGGCCTCGGCGTGGGCCGGCAAGCACGGCTTTCTTGCGCGAGGACGAGCTTCAGGAGTCTTGCGGACCGCGATGTTCGCTCTGGCCACGGCCCTTGTTGTTTTGGGGACGTGGTGGATGCGCACGGTTCCTTGGGAGCGCGCACACCGAATCGAGAATCCGACGATAGCTCCGGGGAGCATGGACAGCGAAGGCGACGGACCCAGCGGTCCGTTTTTCCCTAGTTCTGCGCAGACGGCACACGGGGGAGAGATTCCAGCAAATTATTTTACGGAGTCGGATTCCTGCCAGCGTTGCCATGCGGACATTTACAAAGAGTGGCAAAGCTCAGCGCATCATTTCTCTTCGTTCAACAATGCGTGGTATCGCAAGAGCATTGAATACATGCAAGACACGGTGGGAATTCTGCCGTCGAAATGGTGCGCGGGCTGTCACGATCCCGCGCTGCTTTTCAGTGGAATGTTCAATCGGCCGATCCGCGAGGTGGAAGATACAAGAGCGGGACAAGCGGGCCTGGGCTGCATGATGTGCCACTCGATTGCAAAAGTGAAAAGCACGATGGGGCAGGGCGATTTTGAACTGGAATACCCGGCGCTCCACCGCATGGCGGCAAGTTCCAACCCGCTCGTGCGCCGTTTCCACGATTTTCTGACCGAGTTGAATCCCGAGCCGCACCGACGTGTGTTTCTGAAGCCTTTTATGCGCACGCAGACGGCCGAATTTTGTTCGACCTGCCACAAGGTGCATCTGGACGTTCCGGTAAATCATTACCGCTGGGTGCGCGGCTTCAACGAGTACGACAACTGGCAGGCTAGCGGTGTATCGTTTCAGGGCGCGCGTTCATTTTATTATCCAGCCAAAGGTCAGGCCTGCGCCGATTGCCATATGCCGTTGACTCAATCAGCGGACGCCGGAAATATAGCGGGAAACGTACATTCCCATCGCTTCCCTGCGGCGAATACGGCGCTGCCCTATGTGAATGACGACCAGCAGCAATTGAGCGACACGGAGAAATTCCTGACCGATCACGAGGTGAGCGTGGATATTTTTGCAATCTCACCGGAGACGGCTGCGGAGAAAGCGGGGAGCGGGGCTGCTGGGCGTGCGCAGAGCCCGGCTGCCGCGATTAGCGGCAGCAATTTTGCCGCGCCGAATTTGGAAACCACATTTGCACAGGGAGAAGAGACTGAAACATCCGTGCCCGCAAATGCGTCACCGGAATCTGCAACTCCGATTGCTCTGCTGACGGCGCCGCTGAATCGTGCTACTGCGCCGGTCCGGCCGGGTGCGACATATCGTGTGGACGTGGTGGTGCGCACCCGCAAGCTGGGACACTTTTTTCCAGGCGGCACGGTTGACGCCTACGATTGTTGGCTGGAACTGAAGGCGGTGGATGATAGGGGGGAGACGGTTTTCTGGAGCGGCTGGGCGGGAAACGAGGGCAAGGGGCCGGTCGATCCGGGCGCGCATTTTTATCGATCGCTGCAGATCGATGCGCACGGAAATCTCATCAACAAACGCAATGCGTGGGCAACGCGAGCGGCGGTTTATGTGCGGCTCATTCCACCGGGAGCCGCCGACACCGTTCACTACCGGCTGCAGATTCCGCGGAGCGGAAGCGGCCGTATTCATCTGACTGCACGTGTGAACTACCGAAAGTTCGCGTGGTGGAATACACAATTTTCATTTGCGGGCGCGCGCGATCCCAAGGATACAGACATCCCGCGCTCAGCGAATTTTGATGATGCGCATTACGTGTTTACCAGCGATCCGACGAAAGTGCCCGGTGGAGGCAACGGCATTCCTTCATTGCCGATTATCGCGATGGCCGAGAACACTGTGGATTTGGATGTGCTGGCTCCGAACGCCGCCCAACCCGACCCGAAAGTCGTGCTGAAGTCTGAAGACTGGACGCGCTGGAACGATTACGGCATCGGTCTATTTCTACAGGGAGACTTGTCGGGTGCTGCCGGAGCATTTGAAAAGATCACCGAAATCGATTCGAAAAACCCCGACGGATGGGTGAATTTGGGACGTGCGCGAGTGCAGGAAGGCAATCTAACTGCTGCTCGCGATGTGCTGCAGCGCGCACTGGCATTAAGTCCGAAGCTGGCGCGTGCGCATTTCTTTTATGCGAAGATGCTGCGTCAAGAAGGGCGGTACGACGAGGCGGCCGAACATCTGCGAGAAGTGCTAGCACAATACCCGCGCGACAGAGTCGTTCACGACGATTTGGGGCGTATTTACTTTTTGCAGCGACGCTACTCTGCTGCGGTGAAGGAATTCGACGCCACGCTTGCCATAGATCCCGAGGATCTGGAAGCGAATTACAACTTGATGCTTTGCAATACGGGACTGGGGCATGGCGACATAGCGAGCGAATATCAGAAGCGGTACCTGCGATTCAAGGCTGATGAGTCAGCGCAAACGCTGACAGGGCCTTACCTGCGAAGCCATCTCGATGACAATGTTGAGCGGCAGCCGATCCACGAGCATGTCTCGGCAGTTAATCTGAAGGGACAGTCTAAGACGGTAAAGAACCCTGTAAACTCGGGCCGAGCAAAGGAATCAGATTGAAGAGCGAGCGGGCACGGCGCCATTGTGCATTACTTCTGGCGAGCACGTTGTTTGTTTTCTGTTCGATCGTCAAGAAAACCGCGCTTTTCGGAGCGTCGCAAAGTCCCCCGGCGTCTTCGTCCGTTGAATCCCGAACGCATTTTGAAGACATCACGCGCTCCTCGGGGATTCATTTTGTCCACAACAACGGAGCATTCGGGAAAAAGTGGTTGCCGGAAACAATGGGACCCGGCGTGGCGTTTGTGGATTACGACAACGATGGCTGGCAGGACGTTCTCTTTGCAAACGGCAATGCTTGGGCTGGGCATCCAGGCAAGCATTCCACTCTGGCGCTTTATCACAATAATCGCGACGGAACTTTCACAGACGTTACGCAGAAGGCCGGGCTCGCGGTGGAAATGTATGGAATGGGTGTGGCCGTCGGAGATTACGACAACGATGGTTACGACGATATTTTCATCACCGCGTTGGGGCAGAGTCATTTGTTCCACAACAACGGCAACGGAACGTTTACTGATGTGACGAAGAAGGCCGGACTGTGGGGGCCGAACGAGTTCAGCACCAGCGCTGCGTGGGTGGACTACGACCGCGACGGACACTTGGATTTGGTGGTTGCGAATTACGTGCAGTGGTCCCCCGCGACGGACATTTATTGCGCGCTGGATGGAAAAACAAAATCGTACTGCACGCCGGAGCCATACAAAGGGACTTCCGTTCGACTTTGGCACAATCGCGGCGACGGGACTTTTGAAGACGCTACGCAAAAAGCTGGGCTGTACGATCCGACTTCGAAGAGCTTGGGCGTAACCGTACTAGACGCGAACCAAGATGGCTGGCCTGACATTTTGGTGAGCAATGACACGCAGCCAAATAAACTGTACATAGATAATGGGAACGGGACGTTTTCGGAAAAAGGAGTGCAGGCGGGAATTGCGTACAGTGAGGAGGGAATCGCGCGTGCGGGGATGGGCGTAGACGCGGGAGACTACGACCGGTCGGGATATCCGAGCGTGATCATCACAAATTTCTCGAATCAGATGCTGGCGCTCTATCACAACGAGCGCAATGGATTGTTTGTGGATGAGGCGCCGCAGTCGGATGTGGGTCACGCGAGTTTGTTGACGCTTGGATTTGGATGCTTCTTTTTCGATTACGACCTCGACGGCTGGCTGGATATTTATGTGGCGAATGGGCACATCGAGGATGCAATCGAACGAGTGCAGCCGCGAGTTCGTTATGCAGAGCCCGCGCATCTCTTTCACAATCTCGGCGACGGCAAATTCAAAGAAGTGACGGCTTCGGCGGGCGCGTCTTTCGCGGCCCCTCGAGTGGCGCGCGGCGCGGCGTATGGCGATATCAACAATGATGGCGCGCTAGATTTGGCAGTCGCGACAAACAGCGGGCCGGCGGTGCTATTCCGCAACGCTGGGACAAAAAATCATAGTCTGCGGTTCAAGCTAATTGGCACGAAATCAAATCGTGACGGAATTGGAGCGGCAGTGCGAGTGACGGCAGGGAACGACGCGCAATCGCAGATGCTCCGAAGCGGATTTAGCTATCTGTCATCGAGTGAATTGATTTTGACGTTTGGATTGGCGGAGCGCACACAGGCCGATGATGTCGAGGTGCGCTGGCCGAGCGGACAGATCGATCATTTGAAGAATGTAGCGGCCGACCAAATTGTTACAGTGAAAGAAAGCTACGGCGCAATTGCGACAAAGGCGTTGGTAAGACGTTAGAATGGTGCGGAAAGTTCCCTCGAGGGTTGCGTGAACGCAATGAATCGCACCGCACGATTGCTTCGTAAAATTCTCTTCTTTCTGGTGATGGCTGGCACGCTCGCCTGCGTCGTGGCAAATGCACAGCAACAAGCTAAGAGACCGCGGAAATCCAAATCCACGGATTCAAACGCTTTTGACCAAGCCGAAGCACAGGCCGCGCAACACGCTCAAATCATCCGGGAAAATAATTTTGGTGTTGCGCTGATGAACAGGCAACAGTTCGAGCAGGCACTAGGGAAATTCCAGCGTGCCTGCATTCTGGAGCCACAATCCGATATTGGCTGCGTGAATGCGGGGATAGCGCTCCTGAATATGCAGCGGTTTGATGAGGCACGGCAAATCCTAGAGAAATCGGCGGATCGCGACCCGCGAAATCCACGCGTTTGGTTCAACGTGGGGCTACTCGAGAAGGCCGTGGGTAAGTCCGCTGAGGCCATAGCGGATTTCCAGAAGGTTGAGCAGCTAGATCCCTACGATGCTGACACCCAATATTTTATTGGGTTGGTGTATTCGCAGGAGCAGAAATACAACGAAGCGATTGCAGCATTCAAGCGCGCTCTAGATTTAAATCCATTTCAGGTCTCGGCAGAATTCGGGCTGGCACAAGCTCTTCAGCGGAAAAACGACACGGCGCGGGCAAAAGAGCATTTCGACCGGTTTCAGCATTTGGTTTCGGAGAAGCTCGGCAAGCCGGTTAGTTTTATTTATGGCGAGCAAGGCAAATATTCGCTTGCGGAGCTGATGATGCCGGCGCCGGCGCCGGTTCCACCTGCTGCTTCGGTTCATTTTGTAAACTTCACTACGCAATCTGGGCTGCCAGCGCAGCCGTACTCCGCACCTGTATCGAAATCCAAGAAAAATGCAGAGCCTTCTGAGTCTGACGTAGCAACTGAATCTGTTTCACATTTTTTGGGTAGTGGCGCTTGCATTATCGATTACGACGGCGATGGGCGGCCGGACATTTTTCTGGTAGATGCAGATGGCAAAGGCAACGCGGCGCTCTACAAAAATGAAGGCAACGGCAGATTTATAAATGTGACGAAAGAGGCGAAGCTGAGCATTCACGGCGAGGGGATGGGCTGCGCGGTCGGCGATTATGACAATGATGGGAAGGCCGATCTTGCGGTAACCATGAACGGTCGCGTTTTGCTACTCCACAACGAAGGAAAGGGGATTTTCAAGGACGTCACCGAGCAAGCGGGGATTGAAATGGAAGGACTGGCCATGGGAGTGACATTTATTGACTACGACCACGACGGCGACTTGGATCTGTACGTTACGCGCTTCAGTGACTTTCCTTTGGGCGATCCTGCTGAACCGTTTTCGTTTCCTATGGACGCCGCAGGGCCTGGGAATATTTTGTGGCGAAATAATGGAAACGGGACGTTCACGAACTGGACGGATGAAACAGGGTTAACTGGAAGCGGGCCGTCCATCGCTGCGATTGGAAGTGACCTGAACAACGACCGGGCGATCGATTTTGTGATTACCGGATGGCAGAAGGCGCCGGTGGCGTTCATGAACCCTCGGGAAGGGAAGTTCCGCGCAACAGTCCCATGGGCTAGCGAGATGCCAGCTCCTGCAGCGGGCGTGGTCGCGTTTGATTTCGACAAAGATGGCTGGATGGACCTGGCGTTCACTCATTGGGGAGCGCCAGGACTGAGTTTGTGGCGCAATGTTCCGGGAAAACCGTTTGAGCGAGTAACGCTGCCGGACTTGGAATGGATGCGTGGCTGGGGCGTGGCTGCTTTAGATTATGACGACGATGGATGGATCGATCTGGTCGCAGTGGGAGATAATTTTTCGGGAGAGGGTCGGATTGTTTTGTTGCGCAATGAAGGCGCGAACGGTTTTCGCGATGTCACCGCACTAACTGGCCTCGACAAGATCGTGCTGCACAATCCGCGCGGAGTGATTGCTTTTGATGCGGAAGGCGATGGATCCCTCGATTTGCTGATCACGCAAAACCATTTGCCGCCGGTGCTTTTAAAGAATGAAGGAGGCAATCGATATAACTGGTTGAAGCTGCAGTTCAAAGGCACAAATGACAACAAGACGGGAATAGGCGCAAAAGTTGAAATGAGCGCCGGCGCGCTGCAGCAGAAGTGGGAGGTCAGCGGGGCGTCCGGTTACCTGGGGCAAGGTCCAACGGAAATTGTGGCAGGGTTGGGGCCTGAGCGCGGAGCGGACGTGGTTCGACTTCTGTGGCCCACGGGTGTGGTGCAGGATGAAATGGAAATTCCCGCGCACGAGACGGAAACGATCACGGAAATCGACCGGCGAGGCAGTTCGTGCCCTATTGTGTTCGTGTGGAACGGGCAGAAGTTTGAATTTCTCGCGGACATGATCGGGCCTGGAATTGTGGGTCACTGGATCGCTCCGAATCAGAGGAATACTCCGGACCCGGAGGAATACCTGAAGGTGGCGGGATCGCAGGTGCAGGCGGATAACGGTGTCATTAAATTTCGCATGCTGGAGCCGATGGAAGAGCTGGACTATCTGGACCAGACGCGCCTGATCACTGTGGACCATCCTTCCGATGTGGAGGTTTATCCTAACGAGCGTTTTATGACGAACCCGCCGTTCCCGAAATTCAAAGTCATTGCGAGTTTCGAAGCGCATCCGCCGCTCGGCGCGTGGGATGATCGTGGACACAATCTGTTGCCGGAGCTGATCGCGCGAGACCACAAATACGTAAAGGATTTTCCCGACGCGCCTTACGCGGGCTTTGCCGCTATGCATACAATCGAGCTGGACATTGGGCCGTGGGACCCAGCGCGTCCGCTGCGCCTTCTGATGGATGGCTTTACCGACTATTTCAGCGCTAGCTCGATGTACGCCGCGTGGCAGGCTGGAATTCAGCCGGTGCCGCCTTACGTCGAAATGTTGGACGATTCAGCGAAGTGGGTGCGAGTGATTGACGACATGGGATTTCCGGCGGGGCTCTCGCGGACAATGGTCGCGGATTTGACTGGAAAGCTTCCAGCCGGCACGCGCTTCATTCGAATTACGACGAACCTGAAAATTTATTGGGATCGGGTCCTGGTGGATAATTCCCCCACGGATACGCCGTTCAAGACTACTGAAGTGCCGTTGGCCAAGGCTCAATTGCAATTTCGGGGGTATCCGCGCGTGGTGGAAGGCAATCCGCGCAACGATTTGAGTTACGTCTATGAGGAGGTAAGCGCGACGGGGCCGTACACGCGGCAGATTGGAAATTATACTCGATATGGCGACGTGACAAGTTTGCTGCGCGCCCCGGACGACGAATACGTAATCTTTGGTTCCGGCGACGAAGTGGCAGTGGATTTCGACTCAACGCATTTGCCGGAGTTGCCCGACGGCTGGACTCGCGATTATTTCTTTTATGCGAACGGATTCGCGAAGGACATGGATTTTTACGCGGCGCATGGCGAAACGGTCTCGCCACTTCCGTTTCACACGCTCACGCCGTATCCGTATCCCGCGGGTGTCGGGTACCCGGAGGACGAACGCCATTTGAAATATATGCTGGAGTACAACACGCGCGGAGTTGCAGGTCCGGCGGGTGATTCCTTCCGCTTCGATTACACTCAACCTGAAAAATAACAAAATTAAGAATATTTCGGCACGCGAATGACAGCGCTCGTCCTGCGCCTACTGCTAAAGGCTAGGTCTGTTGCTCCGTTTTCCGACGAACGACTAGAACTGGAAACGGACGCCGAACTGCGCGGCGAACGCGGTTGCGCCTGGTGCGAGCTCATCGACCTGGCGATAAACTGAGCCATTGGGTTGGAGAACGCCGGGCTTCGGAATGGCGGTTAACGCCGGACAAACTATATTGGAATATAATGCGGCGTTGACCGGAGTGCATACGGCGTTGCTCGTGGGGCCGACGAACCCGTAAACGTCGGGATCCGAATACAAATTGCTTGAATTGGTGATGTTGAAAAGATCGGCGGAAAAGCGGAGCGAATAGCGCTCCTTGAAATTGACATCTTTTGCGATCCTCATATCCCAATTGTAAAAAGCAGGTTGGCGACCGGGGTACTCGGGAAGCAGAAACGGTTTTCCGCTGCCGAGTTGAACTGTGGGCCTGTCGTTATTCGCGAACTGATTGATCACGCCGTCGCCATTTATGTCTATAGCGGAGTAGGCAGGATATGCAAGCCCACTGTGAAGGATGAAGTTCGTGCTCCAAGTGAAGCCCCAGGGCAAGTACACAACCGCCCCGCCCTTAAACTGATGTGTAATGTCCAGGCCGTCGCGTCCATAGTCGAGGTTCAGGTTAAAAGGATCCTGCGGACCGAAGAATGTTTCGGTGTCGCGTTCGCTAGAGGCATTGGCGAAGTTGCGCGACCAGGTGTAATTGGCGAAGAACTGGTAGCGATTGGAGAAACGCTTGTTCACACCCACAACAAACTCGTTGTAATTTCCGTGGCCGAAGCTGGCCAGCTCATTGGTACTGAAAATAGTGGGATCAAGAGGGAAAGCGAATTGAGTGATGGGCTGCCCCGGGGCAGCCTGCGTAGCCGTACCCTCGAGGAGCGTTCGTCCAAATGAATCGCGGCCTTCTGGAATAAAGTTCCGATACCAGTTCGTCGTGCTAAAGCCGCCGGTTCGCAGATCGGACGAATGAACGTATGCATAATTTGCGGACACAGTCCAATTGCGGGCGAAGGAATGTTCGATTCCCACGGTCAGGTTTGAAACGCGAGGATTGCGAAACGAAGGATCTACGTAGCTGGTGGATTGGCACCCGATGAAAGTGGTGCCTGCCGGGGGACTGCACAATTGATCGACACCATACGGAACAGTTGGCGGGTATAGATACGGAAAGCCGCTCGGCGGGATGCAGTCGAACTGAGAGGGGCAGAACAGGGTTGTTTGCTTGGAAGCACCGATAGTGGGGAAGAAAATTAACGGTGTCTGCGCATAGTACAAACCCCAAGCAGCGCGAACCACTGTGGGGTGCTCATTTCCACCCACATTCCACGCCACTCCGACCCGAGGACCAAATTGGCCGAAATCGTCCGGGACTCGTTGAGGCGGTGAAACTTGTTTACTCGAGGAACCCTGGCCGATCCAGACTTCATTGCCGGGAATTGCCGATTGTGGCTGGGGATACCAGGTACCATCCCAGCGCAGACCATAGGTGAAGGTTATTCGCGGGGTGATCTGCCACTTGTCCTGCCAGTAGAGGCCCAGTCCAGAGGTGTAGTTATTGTAAAGCGTGTTGTCTTTGAACATTTCGGCGAGTTGTTGTTGTTGGGAGGCAGAGGTCGATCCGTTCAAACCTATCCCCTGGATGAAAAAATAAGGGTTAGGCGCGCTTGGGATCGGGTTCCCGGTGTTCATGGTGTAATTTGCGCACCACGGTGCAGTGGGACTTGGTTCAAAATCGCAAAGGGTATTGAATTCGTATTCGCCTGTGCTCCAGCCGGCAAAAATGTCTTTGCGGTCGGTGAATGTGTCTGTATCACCACCAAACTTCATGTCGTGCTTACCGAAGGAGTAGGAAAAGTTGTCCGCGGCCTGAAGCTTGCCGGCGTCATTGTTACTAGGCAGATAAAAACGCTGGCCAAATGACATACCCGTTTGGTTTATTAGCACCTGCGGTGCACCGTTATCAATAGCGTGGCGTTTCCGGGTCTCGCCGCTGACTTCTACACGAATTTCATTCACCTTGCGGCCAAGGACAGTAGTGAGGGCAAACACGCCGCCGATACCCTGGTTTACGAAATTCTCTGCTGTACCGATGGAGTACGGAGTTTCGGTCTGGCCCTGACCGCCAGTAAAACCATTCGTGTGGTTACGACTTCCAAGACCGCGTATGCTGAAATGGTTCGCTGGGCTAAATTGATAGTCGTAATGGCCAAGCAGCGTAAAGAAATTCTGATACTGATTATGGGCCCCGTTCAGCGCACCGATTGTTGCCGCGCTATAGCAGGCAGGCAATAACGGCTTCCCAACTGCCGCGGCGCCGCCGCATGCGAGTCCCAAAACGTCGGTGCTGTTAGCAGGAGCGGTGATAACCGGCCCGGACGAAGCTAGGAAGGCTGAGCATCCGACAACGGAAGCGTCATTGCAAAATACTGTAGTGAGCGGGCCGTTCTCGCGCTGGATATCCGTGGCGAGAAACAGAAATTGACGATCTTTATGGATCGGAAAGCCGATCGAGCCGCCGAATTGGTTTTGGTTGTCAATATTGGGGGCCTCGCCCAGGGCATCGTTCGCGGTGAGGCTACCGCCGCGATAGTATTCATGGGCTTCACCGTGAACTGAGTTAGTGCCAGACTTGGTGACCACGTTGAGCAAACCGCCGGTGGCGCGGCCGAATTCCGGCGCAAAGCCGTTGGTGACAACTTGGAATTCCTGCACCGCTTCCAGCGGAACGGTGAGGTTCTTGGTTTCCAGGGAGCCGAAATTTTCGCCGAAGTAGTTGTTGGTGGCGTCTGCACCGTCAATTACCAGGCCGCTATAATCGCTTTGCTGGCCGCCGAGACGGATACCGCCACGCAATCCCGGAACAACTTGAGCGGACGGAGAGAGGAGCGCCATGTCTCGATAATCGCGTCCAGGAAACGGGAGATTCTCGACGCTGATGGAATTAAGTAACTGAGTAATCCCGGTAGTGCTCGTGTCCACGACCTCGCCGCTGGCAGCAGTGACTTCAATGGTCTGAGATTGGCTTTTCAGGGGCATGGTGATCTCGAGCTGTAGCGAAGCGCCGACGTTGACGACGATCTTTTTCACCGTGGTTACGGCGAAGCCGTCGGCCTCGGCAGTAATGGTGTACTCCCCGGGGGCAACGTTGTCGAAGACATACGTACCATCAGACTCGACGTTGAGTTCGCGGCGGATGCCAGTGGAGGGATTCGTCAGCGTCAACTTGGCAGTTGCGACGGAGGCGTGAGACGTATCAAACACAGTTCCACGAATGGAGCCGTACTGAGTGTTTTGCGCGAGCGCAGCGCCTGACAGGAGCAGGGTACACGCTAGCAACACAGCCAAGTATGCGGCTTTCCAGGTTTTCATCGCGACTCTCCGGAAGCGAGACATTTTTTAACGTGAAGACGGGTTATTCGAAAAATTTGCAATGAGCGTTGTGGATAGCAAATCTCGTAATGCACGGGAAAGACAATTTTTTTTATCGATCCAATCGGAATTGGGTTCGACCCTTCAGAAATTCACTTTTGGAACACGGGACCCCAGACCAAGATGGGCCGTAGGCTAGCTAACGTACTGAGTGGAGTCAACAAGAAACTGGGATTGCGCACGAACTTTTACACAGCGGTGGACGCTGAACTTAGAACGCCTAACGAAATTACTTGGGCGTAGGTGTGCCCGTGAGGAGCATTTGTTAGAATCTGTGGCGAAAT
Organism: Candidatus Acidiferrales bacterium; assembly: GCA_050012395.1. Taxonomy (GTDB): domain Bacteria; phylum Acidobacteriota; class Terriglobia; order Acidiferrales; family UBA7541; genus Palsa-295. The sequence continues at coordinate 10,465 of JBEKHG010000004.1, read as the reverse complement.
GAGGCGATGGCACTACGGCGGACGGTTGGTTCTGCTTGGCGCAGGTGTTCTTCTGTCAGTAACTTGGGATTTGGTAGCGCAGCCAATCGTGCAACAGACGCAAACGGAAATACTTCGCCGGCGTTCGGAGGTAGCTAATCCTTTTCACGTGCAATTCGAAGATGTCACTCGCGAAGCAGGAATACATTTCCATCACGAACGCGCCGCGTCACCTGAAAAATTGTATTTGGAGACGATGGGCGCGGGCGTCGCATGGATCGATTACAAGCAGGACGGGTATTTGGACGCGTTTTTCGTAAACAGCGGTTACACGCCTTTTTTTCACCCAAAAGAGCCGCCGCAACCAGCGCTCTATCGCAACAATCATGATGGCACGTTTACGGACGTGACTGCCGCGAGCAAAATTCACACGGACGGAACGTTCTTCTTCGGCGTTGCGGTGGGCGACTACGACAACGACGGCTATCCGGACATTTACATGACCGGCTACCGGCATTCCGTGCTGCTGCACAACAACGGCGACGGCACTTTTGCGGATGTGACTGCCAAAGCCGGCGTTGGCAACGACGGAAGTTGGGGCACAGCGGCTGGCTGGTTTGATTATGACCATGACGGCAAACTGGACCTGCTGGTGACGAATTACGTTCAGTATGACGAAGATCATCCGGTTGCCTGTGGCGAAAACAAGCCCGGCTATCGCGCCTATTGCCACCCCGACAGTTTCCACGGGACCTCGATGCGGCTGTATCACAACAACGGGGACGGCACGTTCACCGATATGACGGCCAAGGCAGGGCTGGTGAACACGGAAGGAAAGAGCCTGGCGGTTGTTCTGGCTGATCTGAATGGAGATGGTTGGCCCGATATTTTTATTGCGAACGACACGGAGAGAAATTTTTTGTATTTGAACAATGGCGACGGCACGTTTCGCGACGCGTCGTATAAATCGGGCGCGGGATTCAGCGAAGATGGGCGTCCAGAAGCAGGGATGAGCGCGGACGCCGCGGATGTAGTGAACAACGGTTTGTTGTACCTTTTCGTCAGCCATTTGGATTTCGAGCTGAACAGGCTATATCGCAACAACGGCGATGGAACATTTACGGATTACACGATTGCCTCAGCATTGGGGCAGACCAATATTCTGAACAGCGCGTTCGGCGCACGCATGTTTGATTTTGATAATGATGGCTGGCGCGATCTGCTGGTGGTGAACGGACACATCCTGGATAACATTGCCCTCTATCACCCTGAAGTGAGTTATGAAGAAGAAAAGAAACTTTACCGCAACATGGGCAACGGCATTTTTATGGACGCAACCAGAACGCAAAATGCGGGTTTTCGCGCGCCCCGAGTCGGTCGTGGACTGGCAGTTGGTGACTACAACAATGATGGCTGGCAGGACTTTCTAGTTAGCAATAACGGAGGAGACGCGCAGCTATTTCGCAACAATGGCGCGGACGAGCCTGCCGCGGCTGGAAATCATTGGATTGCTGTGCGGCTAATTGGAACGAAAAGTAATCGCGATGGGAACGGCGCTGCGCTCAAAGTGATCGCTGGAGATTTGACGAGCTACGATCAGGCGAAAGGCGGGATGAGTTACTGTTCCGCGCAAGATCCCCGGATTTTTTTTGGCCTGGGTAAGCACGAAAAAGTCGACATGTTGGAAATCCGATGGCCGAGCGGCATCGTGGACAGGTTCCAAAACTTGCCAGTAGATGATTTCCTGATTGTGGAAGAAGGAAATCGCGAGGCCAGAGCGATTCGGTTCAAGCAACACCATAAGTAACTTCGTTCACGTCCGTGTATGGAATATCCAAGGCATACCTGAACCCTCACAAGCACGAGTTCTTTTTGAGACTAATGGATTCTATCCATCGCTTTAAGACATTCCTGTGGCCACCAAGTCTTGGCCACGCAATTCCAATTGAACTCGTGGCAATGGGTTCGGTGGCGGACCCTCAAGCACCGAACCATCGATAGCGGAGAAAGCTCCGCCATGGCACGGGCAGGCGAATAAATGTTTCTCGGGTCGATAGAACGTTGGACACGCCGCGTGCGTGCACAGGCGGCTGAACGCGATAAACGTTCCTTCCGAAGGATGCAAGAGAAAGCAGGGATGCTCGTCATTGGGGTAGGAAATGATCTCCACACCGCCCACGGGGATGTCACCCACATGGGCTACCACTTTGATTGGGTAGGAATTCTTTCGAGCGCGGATAAAAATGATCAGTCCACCGAAAGCGGCGGCGATGCTGGCGGCGGTTAAATATTTCGCAAACTGACGGCGCGGTATTTGATGCTTGTCTGGCTTTGTGATGAAATTTCTCCTTGAATTCGACCGCGATTAATTCTGCTTACGAGTTTGCGATTTCCGTTTTAACACTATTTCGGAGGGCATTGACTTCGGCTCTGAGCTCAGCCACCTGTTCCCTGAGCAAGCGGGCAACGATGCGCTCGTAACCGGCAGCGGCGCGCGAGGCGAGCTTTTCCAACATCTCACGCTCGTCGGCGTCGATGTCATTTCCGGAATCATGGGGGCCAAGCAGAAGTACGGCGGTGGCTTCCGGGATTCCGCTGCGCACCGGCACGGAAAGGCAAGGCGCCTCCGTACCGGTCGGCAGCGCAAGCGATTCCGAATCCTCCTGGTTAAGACGAACCGATTCTCCAAGCTCTAAGCTGCGCAACGCGATTGCGTCAGATTCCGGATGCAATTCCATCTTTGTGCAGACACCCCATCCTTTGGCATCCTTCGATCGCCGGAACGCATTTCCCTGGCGCCGAAACATTGCGCATGATGACAAGCAAAGCGCGCATGCCGTGCTTTCCACCAGCAGGCGGTCGATGTCTTCAAGACATTCGGCGCTTGAGATTTCTTCGCCGGCAGCCTTCAACTGGCGCTGCGCAGAATGGAATTGGCGATTGAAGACGCGGTCGACCAACTCTACTGCGATTTCGTGCAAGCGCTGCATCAGGAGCAGAAAAACAGGAGCGAGCACCAGTGGCCAGATCCAGGCAGGCAAGCGAAAACCTTCCTCGACGTTCGCCAACTTCTCATGGAGTTGAAAAATCGGCACTCCAAGGGCCAAGCTCAGTACTAACAATATCGTTCCGTGACGAAGCGGAATCCACACACGCACTACGCGGCGCTGCCAAACTGCCTGCGACGCGAAATAGGCAAGCACGCCGTTTGGCAGGTACAGAAGACCGATAAATGCCTGCGAAGGAGAGAATCCCCACAGATGGCGAAAGAGGTCAGCGGACTGGCATAACTCGGCGAAGATGTAAGCTGGGAGGCCGATGGCGCATCCCCAGATCACCCAACGCATGCGCTTCTCTTCCAAGGGCGGCAGCCTGCGGCGACGTTCCAGCAAGATCAGGAGAACGAACGCGTCAACCGCGAGCCCACTCAGGAAGGCCGCCTCCGTGATACGCTCCGTTGGATAGCCGAACATGTTTGCAAAGCCGAGCAGCGTAAGCACGGTAATCGCGACGGCGAGCAGCGGCACGGCCCACTGAACCTTTCGCCAGCGCGGCTCGGTTCGGTCATGGGGGAAACGCAGCGCAAAGATCACCAGACCGGCGAAAGCTGCGCCCTGCGCCAGGGCTTCCGCTACTTCTTGAGCGAAAACGGCAAGCGGCCACGGTTGCAGCAGCGCGTAATAAGTATACGACTGGCCCGGATTTATCCATATTACGTAGAGGAATAGTCCCCAGGTCATCCAGCTCGGACGAGTCCAAACCAGCCAAAACGCAATGACGATCACAACAACGCCGACCGCGGTGTCCGCGAAAAGCACGACACGTTCCGTCGGGCTCAGCGGCGCTGGCGCGGATTCGAGAACAACCGATTTTGGCGAGTCGCTAGAGCTCGGCAGGATTGCGAGCGTGATTTTGCGGCCCTGCAAAGCGAAGTGCGTTCCACCCAAGCCGCCGAGAACCGAGACAAGGCTGGCGCATTGCGGAGTATCGATCGGAATGCAGCGCATAGCCTTGAGGTCTAAGCGGTCACCTGGAACGATACCGGCAGCGGCTGCCGGTGAATATGCGGGAGATTGGAACGGTGCAACGACATCTGCGATGAGTCCATCGTTATCCGCGGACAGGCCGAAGGAGCCGATCGAATCGATCACTCGCTGCAGGCCGGGAACGATCACCGCGAGCGCCCAGAGAGTCAGCAGTATCAGCAGAAGCCGGGCTAAGCTGACTCGGCTCTCGCTAGCTGATTCAGTTGAGATGTTTCGCGATCCCATGGCGCCTCAAATGGGCCGAGATTCCCTATGAGAGGCCGCTAGATTACGAAACTCTGGGGCGTATTAACAGTTCTTTGCTTGCGTGAAGGTTCTGAAGCGTCGTTCTATTGCTGAGCGAGATGGCCGAGTTGCAGGCGCGTTTGCAGCATGTGCAGAATTGTGTCACGAGCAATCATGCCGACGATGATGCCTTCGGAGATTACAGGCATCTGGTTGATGTCCTGGCTTTGCATGCGCTGCAAAACACCGAGTGCAGGCTCTGCCGGTGAAGCGGAATGGACGCGATCGAGCGGCAGCATTACAGCTTGGATTGAGGTGTTGGACCATTCCTCCCGGGGAACCATGCGCGCCGCGTGCAACGTGATCAGACCCACGGGGCGAACTGGACCGGACACGATATGAACGCGGCGTCCGGTGCGCAATACTTCGTGCACATATTCTTCGATGGACATGTCGCGCGTAACGGTCGGGATGTCATGAGTCATTAGGTCCGCCGCGCGAACGTCCGTGAGCGTGTTGCGCATGGCTACCTGCATGAAGCTTTCCTGGGCCGCGCTCAGCAGAAACCATCCGATGAAAGCGGTCCACAGGCCCCCGACCCAGTTTCCATTGAGCGCTTGCCAGACGCCAAAAATGATCATCATGTAAGCGAAAATCTTTCCGGCAGTGGATGCGATTTTCGTGGCACGGGTGAAATTGCCGGTAATTCCCCAAGCAATCCCGCGAAGGATGCGGCCGCCGTCGAGCGGGAATCCCGGAACAAGATTGAAGACGGCCAGAACGAGATTGATTTCCCACAGCCAGACGGCTGCGGCGTGAACCATGTCGTTCCCAGGAACATAGCGCGCGACGAGCCAGAAGCAACCCGCGAGAAATATGCTGGAAAGCGGACCGGCGATGGCGATGTTGAATTCCTGTTTGGCGTTGTCGGGCTCTCGAGAGATTCGCGCCAAGCCACCAAAAACAAAAAGCGTGATGGAAGCGACCGGAATGCGGTAATGCTTTGCCACCGCGCTGTGGCTTAGCTCATGAAAGATTACGGAGGCGAAAAAAAAGATGCTGGTGATGATGCCAAGCGCCCAATGCTGAGCTGGGGACCAATCCGTGTGCTGCGAGGTGAATTGAGTGCGGAGGGAAAGCGTAATCAGAAAGAAAATGATGAACCAACTAGCGTGCAGGTAGATCGGGATGCCGAAAACGCTTCCCAGGCGGAATCCAGTAGGAGGCGCGGAATCTTGAGCCGTAACCGGGGGTGGGACGGATGCTGATCCGAAGTGGGAACCGGATGTGGAGGCGGGTTCGTTCGAATGTTCCATCAGCGCAATTTTAACAGGCCTGCGCGCGCATTGCACTTTTACAGTGACTTGGCAGTCGGTCTGGCACTCAGAAGGTATTTTTCCAGCTGTGTTAACATCAGGGCGAAAGATAAATAAGAATGATCATCGACCGCAGAAATTTCCTGAAGACGATGGCTACGGCGGGAGCCATCGTGGCGTTGCCCTCTTTTGCTACGCTTGCGCCAGCGCCAGGGTCGTTCGATTTCGTGTTCTTCACCGACACGCATATTCAGCCGGAACTTGACGCAGCGCACGGCTGTGACATGTGCTTCAAGAAAATTGCAGGACTGAAGCCGGACTTTGCCATGATGGGCGGAGATCACGTATTCGATGCTTTCGGTGTAAATAGTGTGCGCGCGGGCATGGTGTACGACCTCTATCAGCGCACCGAGCAATTGCTCGGTATGCCGCTGCACCACGCGATCGGCAATCACGACGTCTTTGGCGTTCTAGCGAAGAGCGGTGTTGCGCCTAGCGATCCCGCATACGGCAAAAAGATGTATGAGGATCGCAAGGGTCGAACCTACTACTCGTTTGATTACAAGGGCTACCACTTCGTAGTGCTGGACTCGATTCAGCCGACGGAAGACCGTCTATGGGAAGCGCGAGTGGATGAAGAGCAACTCCACTGGCTCCGCGATGATCTGAAAGCTCTGCCGAATGGCACGCCAGTGATTGCGGTAGTTCACTGTCCGGTGGTGACGGCGTTTGCCACCTATGCCTACACCCAGATTGTAGGCGCGGATCGTAAGTACAACACCATGACGGTTGCCAACGCGCCTGACGTGCTGCAAATTTTCGAGAACGCGAACGTTCTGGCGGTTCTGCAAGGGCATACCCACGTAAACGAAGTTGTGAACTACAAGAGTACGCAGTACATCACTAGCGGAGCCGTCTGCGGGAATTGGTGGCGTGGGCCGCGCATGGGCACCCCGGAAGGATTTACCGTAGTGAGCCTGCGCCAGGGAAAAATCAGCTGGCGTTACGAGACCTACGGCTTCCACAGCGTCGTTCCTCCCGCCAGACCCTAGTTATCGAGGGCGCATCACCCTATGTATCGCGTTCGGTTTCCCACGATGTGTTCCAGACACCACGAATCTAGCCGCCGCGTTAACTCTTAATTCGTGTGTTTTGAATGGTGCGCCAGATGGCTACCCCGATGCATTTGCCACTGCGCCCGGTAACTTAAACGGAGGCGGCAATGGTAAACATGATCGGTTTCGGAGAAGTGTTAGGAGCAATCTTCGTGTCTTTTGCCGTGGCATTGACGCTCCAATGGATCGGGTTGGTTGCGTTAATGCGGTTGATGCCGGCGAAAAAGGCTGACGTTCAACGAGCAGAATTGGAGACTTCGAGTGCGCGGAGAAACGCTACAGAATTTACCCTGATTAGCCGGGAGCGCAAGAGCGCGGCCTGAATATAGGCGGGCAGCGGAACGGTTTAGTGAATTGGGATCACGGTTTTGGGCAGTAAGAAATTCTAGCGACAAAGGAGGCGCCATGCTGTTTCTTAGATTTTTTCTTTTTGTGATCAGCTCGGTTTTCGTTATGGCATCCGTTTTGTTGGTGGCTTATGACATTTTCCTTATCTTCCAAGTTGGCCGGTGGCTCAAGCCGAAAGAGCCTCCAAACGACGAAGCCGCAGGCGGGCAGACCGGCGAATTGTCGGCTTCGGGACCGTCGATAGCGGGAGTTGTGGTGCCCGCGCCTGTTAATTCACAGTTGCGAATTGAGCAATCAAAGCGCAAGATTCGATGGCCCGCGGCTGCCAGACTTGTCGTTGCCGGGGCGCTCTGCGCTCTGGCCGCGTCGAGCATCCTAGTGGTGCCGGACGGGAACGCGGCAGTCCGCATCAGCCAGCTTTCCGGCGTGCGGCCCGGAACGCTGTACGCCGGAACGCATTTCATTACTCCTCTGATCCAGCGCGCCCAGCTCTACGATGTGCGCGATAAAGTCTTCTCCACATCCGCCGCTGAAGGTACCCGCGAAAAGCTGGAAGTTCTAAATGTGGAAACCCGCGAAGGGCTGGAGGTGGGTTTAGCGGTCACCGTGCGCTATCGAATCGACCCGCGGCGGCTCGATTACGTGCAGGCGAACCTGCCACAACCAATCGATCAGGAAATTGTGGCTCCGGTGGTTACCAGCGTGTTTCGCGAGGTGGCGCCGAATTATGTGGTGCGCGATATCTTTGCCATCAAACGCGAAGAATTCCGGCAACACGCGACAGGAATCATCACGGCGCGGCTAAGCAGTGATGCCATCGTGGTGAAAGAAGTCTTGCTGCGCAAAGTTCAGCTTCCCGAAGAATATGCTCAAGGTCTGCAAGGTTTGCTGCTCAAAGAACAAGAGGACGACCGGGTGACAGTGGATCAAAGTATCGAGCAGAAGAAAGTGAAGATCGCAGAATCTCAAGCGGAGGCGCAAAAAGTCCGTCAGATCAAGCATGCTGAAGCGGACGCGCAAACACGCGTGCTGATGGCCAAGGCTGAATCAGACTCCATGCAGTACACCCTGCCGCTGAAACAGAAGCTGATCGAACAGTCGCGCTTGGAAGCGGAAGCTCGCAAGCAGACGACGATTCAAGACGCGGAGGCTCAAGCGCAGGCAAAAGTAATCAACAGCAAGGCCGACGATGAAAGCGCCAAGTTGAGATCGGAAACTCAAAACGTACTAGTTGTGAAGAACGCCGAGGCTGCCGCGCAAGCCAAAGTAATCGATGGCAAAGCCGAACTGGAGCGCCGCAACCTGATGGCGGACGCCGAAGCGCACAACATACGAGCGACCGCGCAAGCCGAGGCTGAAGAGTTACAGCTAGAAGCGGCTGCATTGAAGACGAATCCACTTTTGGTTCAGTACACCGTGGCCCAGAGACTTTCCGACAAAGTGCAAATCATGATGGTTCCCAATGACGGTAAATTTTTCTTCACGAACGACGTTCTGAAGTCCGCTTCCGCGGCGTTCGATCCGCCAGTGAAGGGCAAGTGACTGATGCCAAAGGCTGCAACGGCTGAACATTTTTGAACTGCGAATCCCGCAACGCAGGGCGCTTTTCGGAGGTGTGCTATGATTACCGTTCAACGCTTTGTGCAATTGGCACAAGCCGATGCGGCTCCTTCCGCGACTCTTCCTTCGACGCGCATTCATCTTTTGGTTACTTCTGGCCTCTGCGACCGCCTCCACGAAAGGGCAATCTGCGGCGCAGTTCCCGCCGGATTGGACGAATGCATTGGGCTCACTCGCCGACAAAATTGCCGCGGTTACCAAACGTGGCGAGGGGCTGTCGCTGGAGGCGAAAAACATTTCGTCACTGAGTACCGCGGATGTTGACGGTCTCCGTCAGTTGCTTGTGACGGATCTGTCGCGTCGCAATCGACGAGTGGTGACGGAATCGTCCGCGGACGTGGTGCTGCACCTTACGTTTTCGGAATCGACCGATGGCTATGTTTGGATCGCGCAGGTCCTTGGCGGGGACGAAGATAATATAGCGATGGTGAGCGTCGCCGCGCCAAATCACAAAACAAGTACAAAGGAAGCTTCGTTAACTTTGCATCGGAAGTTAATCTGGGAACAGGATGCGAAAATTCTGGATTTTGGAATAGTTGAGGAAAGCGCGTCCGGCGGGTCTTCGATGCTGATCGTCCTGAATACCGACAAGCTTTCCTTTTATGATTCTCAAGACAAGAGCTGGAAATTAGCGCGCGCTATTGATCTTCAGCATGGACGAGTGGCCCAACGCGATGTGCGTGGACGGCTTGATTTACAGGCGGGTGAAGCGGAATTGCCGGGAGCGGAGTGCGCCGGAGATTTCCGGCATCCAGAAACTGTCACGTGCACAAGCATCACAGCGGCTTCAGATCCTGAAACTCCGATGCCGCCGGTCGCAATACAAGGACGCAGCGTTGAGGACTACGCTGTTTTGGCAGGCGCCTGCGGCGACGATTCTCTGACGCTGGCTAGTGGAGCTGGGGATTGGACGGCACCAGATTTCATTCAGGCCTATGGGGGAACAAATCTTTCGGCGGCAAGCCCACCAATTCAGGTTCCTGGCCCCGTCCTTGAATTGCGCCGGAATGATGGGAGCCAATCGGTGCGAGTGGTTTCACGAAATCTCAAAACGGGAGAATATGAAGCTTCGATTGTTTCTGTGTCTTGCGACGATTAGCTTGGTGCTAGCGGGCGCAGCACCCTTACGAACGGCGCGGAGGCCGCGGTATGGAGGCACGCTACGCGTTGAGATCGGAGCGATGGTGCAATCGCTCGATCCAGCGTCGGGGGCTGCGAATCCGGAGGAAGCGGACGCGAAAACGGAGTTGGAGTCATTGGTTTACGATCAGCGCAGCGAAGACGGAACGTTTGTTGGCACCGCTGGAAGCGGGCCCTTCCGGGTGTCGTCCTGGGAAGCGGGGAAGCGCGCAACATTTGCGGCCAATCTAGATTATCGAGAGGGCAGGCCATTCGTGGATTCCATCGAAATTCAGATGGGACGACCTGCGCATGATCGCGTAGTGGACCTCGAACTCAACAAAACGGACTTCGCACAAATTCCCGCGGAGCAGGCACGTCAAGCGACGGATCGCGGTGTACGTATAAGTATCTCGCAGCCGGACGAATTACTAGCTTTGGTTTTTCTCGGTAGCCGTTCCGGAAAAGAAAGTGCGCGGATGCGACAAGCGATTGCGCGATGCATCGATCGCGCGGCAATTGTAAATTTTATTTTGCAGAAAGAAGGCGAACCGGCTGGGGGATTGCTGCCGCAGTGGTCCAGCGGCACAGCTTTTCTTTTTCCCACGGAGACGGACGTGCGCACGGCGAAAGAAATCTGGTCACAAATCTCACCATCGCCGAAGTTAGTGTTGGGATATGATTCGGCTGATACGTT